>NZ_CP132542.1:3447500-3747500 GCF_030845175.1 Coralliovum pocilloporae
CTCTTGAAAGTTTCTACGAAGACCGCAAGAGCTCTTTCAGAGCACCGGAATATCGGTCTTTTTCCTATATCAAGCTGGAGCCGGAAGATATCGCCAAACCGGGCGATGTAACCGATGTGGAAGTTGAAGACTCCTATAAAGCTGACCTCGCGCGCTATGAAACAGCAGAACAGCGCCGCGTTCAGCAGGTTCTCTTCCCAAGCGAAGATGAAGCCAAAGCTTTCAAAACCAAACTTGATGGCGGCATGAGCTTCGAGGATGCCCTGAAGGAACGCAACCTGACCCCGGAAGGCGTGGACCTTGGCCTGCTGACACGCCAGCAGTTCACCGACGCCGGTGTTGCCGACGCGGCATTCAGCCTGACGGAAGGAACCGTCAGTGATGTGCTGGCCGGAACATTCGGCTCAATCGTCATCCGCCTTGCGGAAGTCAAGCCAGCTGCTGTCCAGCCCTTGAGCGAAGTTGAAGGTGAGATTCGCGCATCCATCGCAGCACAGAAGGCCGAGAATGAAATTCTCGATCTTCATGACGCCATTGAAGATGAGCGCGCCGGTGGTTCTAACCTTGAACAGGTGGCAGAGAAACTCGGCATGCCGATTGAGATTGTCACCGATGCGGATGCCAGCGGCGCTCTTGAAGCTGGCGGTCAGCTTGAAGGCCTGACATTGCAGAACGAAGCTCTGCGGGCCGTGTTCGGTGCCGATGCCGGTGAAGAAATCAATGCCCTTGATGTTTCCGGTCGTGGCTTCGTCTGGGTCGAGACCACATCTGTAAAAGCAGCACGGGACAGAACACTGGACGAAGTTCGCGATCAGGCCATCGCCGCCTGGAAAGAAGCCGAGACAGCAAAAGCCGTTGAAGCCTTCGGTCAGGAGCTCGCCGGTCTTATCAAATCCGGAGATGGCACCATGGATCTTCTGGCTGCCTCTCTGGGATTGAGTGTGGTGGATACAGGAGCCATCAAGCGGACGGACCAGAGCGCCCTTCCCCCAAGTGTCGCCACAGCAGCCTTTGACAAGCCACAGGGCACCATTGACGTTCTGCCGGGCAGCAATGCCACCGATCGGATTGTCTACCATGTGACAGAGGTCAAGGATCCGGCCTTCTTCAAGGAAGCAGCAGAGAACCAGCCCATTGCCAATGGTGTTGCCAATGAAGTGCAGAACGAACTGATCAGTCAGTATGTTTTCAAACTTCAGAGCGAGCTTGGCGTTACCATCAATCAGCGCGCCGTGAATGCCATCATGCAGACCGGTCAGCAGCAGCACTATTGATATTGTGAGGCTTCATGCTGATTGAACCATCCTGTGAGGCGTTCGAAGCGCCCTATTCATCTGGCACGCCGCAAGTGGTGTGGACCCGCCTGATCGCGGATCTGGAAACCCCTGTATCAGCCATGATGAAGATTGCCGCCGACCAGCCCAATGCCATTCTGCTTGAATCGGTGGAAGGCGGAGCTGTTCGTGGCCGTTACTCCCTGATCGGTCTTGATCCGGATATCATGTTCCGGTGCAATGGTGCCGAAGCGGAAATCAATACAGATATCGCCCAGGGCTCAACCGAGTTTACTCCGTGCGAAAAGCCTTCACTTGAGGCTCTCCGGGATCTGATCGACGCGTCCCGGATTGATATCCCGGAAGGCCTGCCCCCCATGTCCGCCGGCATCTTTGGCTATCTGGGCTATGACATGGTGCGACAGGTCGAGGAACTGCCGGATACCAGCGTCGACGTGCTTGAGGTCCCCGATACCATTCTGGTCCGACCGCAGCTTGTTGTAATCTTTGATGCGGTCAAGGATGAAATGGTTCTGGTGACACCGGTGAGACCAAAGGCCGGGCAAACCGCAAAGGCAGCCTATAATGCCGCCGTCAACCGGTTGACGGACGCTATTGACCGTATTGAAGAACCGGCACCGCGCCAGACAGTTGACGTTCCTGAGCATCTGGAACTTCAGCAGACATCCAACACGACACCCGAACGCTATCGGGAGATGGTGGAAGCAGCGAAAGACTACATCACAGCTGGCGATATTTTCCAGGTGGTGCTTTCACAAAGGTTCCAGACCCCTTTCCCGCTCCCAGCCTTCTCGCTGTATCGGGCCTTGAGACGGACCAACCCGGCACCGTTTCTTTATTTCCTGAATTTCGAAGGCTTCTCTATTGTTGGCTCCAGTCCGGAAATCCTGGTGCGCGCCCGCGACGGGGAAATTACGGTCAGACCCATTGCCGGAACACGCCCGCGCGGCGCAACCGCCGTGGAAGACAAGGCCTATGCAGACGACCTGCTGGCCGACCCGAAAGAATGCGCCGAACACCTGATGCTGCTTGATCTGGGACGCAATGATGTGGGTCGCATCGCAAAGATCGGCTCGGTCAAGGTCACGGATAAGTTCTTCCTCGAATATTATAGCCAGGTCATGCACATCGTCTCCAACGTGGTTGGCGAACTGGCCGATGATCATGATGCTCTGGATGCACTGGCTGCAGGCTTTCCCGCAGGCACGGTCTCCGGTGCGCCCAAAGTGCGCGCCATGGAAATTATCGATGAGCTGGAGCATGACAAGCGTGGCCCCTATGCCGGATGTGTCGGCTATTTCTCCGCTGACGGGAACATGGACACCTGCATTGTCCTGCGCACAGCCGTCGTAAAAGACGGTGTCATGCACGTTCAGGCGGGTGCCGGGATCGTTGCGGATTCCGTGCCGGAAAACGAACAGCAGGAATGCATCAACAAGGCCAAGGCCCTGTTCAGAGCCGCCGATGAAGCCCTGCGCGTTGCCCAGTCCGGGAGGCGAGCTCAATGATCCTGATGATCGATAATTATGACAGCTTCACCTATAATCTCGTCCATTATCTGGGTGAACTGGGTGCCGAGCTGTCGGTGGTTCGCAATGACAAGATTTCTGTCGACGACATCCGTGCGCTTGACCCGGATGCCATCGTCATTTCCCCAGGCCCCTGCACACCCAATGAAGCAGGTATCTGCCTTGATCTGATTGAAGCCTTCGCAACAGAGATTCCCATTTTCGGAGTTTGCCTGGGTTTCCAGTCTATCGGTCAGGCCTTTGGCGGCAAGGTCATCCGCGCACCTTATCTGATGCATGGCAAGCTGAGCCCGATGCATCACGGCAACAGAGGGGTCTTCAGAGACCTGCCGGACCCGATAACAGCGACCCGCTATCATTCGCTGATTGTCGAGCGTGAGAGCCTGCCGGACTGCCTTGAGATCACGGCAGAGACCGAAGACGGCATCATTATGGGCTTCCATCACAAGAGCCTGCCGATCCACGGGGTCCAGTTCCATCCGGAGAGCATAGCGTCCGAGGGGGGCTATGACATCCTGAAGCATTTTCTGGCCATTGCCGAAGACTGGAATACAGAAACCGGACGTCGAACCAAGAGTGACGGCTGAGGGGGAGTGAATAGATGACCGATCTGAAACCACTTCTGGCACAGGCTGCGGACGGCAAAGCCCTGTCCCGGCAGGATGCGGAAGCCGCCTTCAACATCATCATGTCCGGCGGTGCGACTCCGGCGCAGATCGGCGGTTTCCTGATGGCACTCCGGGTGCGTGGCGAAACGGTTGACGAGATTGCCGGTGCCGTTGCCACCATGCGGTCAAAGATGCTGCGGGTAAACGCGCCGGATGGGGCCATCGATATTGTCGGTACCGGTGGAGATGCCTCGGGCACCTACAATATCTCAACCACATCGGCTTTCGTTGTCGCCGGTGCAGGCGTGCCTGTGGCCAAGCATGGCAACCGCGCTCTGTCTTCCAAATCCGGCACGGCTGACGCTCTGATGGCGCTGGGTGTAAACCTTGATCTGGAACCTGAGCAGATTACCCGCTGTATCGAAACAGCCGGTGTCGGCTTCATGTTTGCTCCCAATCACCATGCGGCAATGAAGCATGTGGGTCCGGCCCGTGTGGAACTCGGAACACGCACAATCTTCAATCTGCTGGGTCCGCTCTCAAACCCTGCAGGCGTCAAGCATTATGCCATTGGCGTCTTTGCAGCCCATTGGGTTGAACCAATCGCTCATGCTTTGCGGGACCTTGGTGCGGAAAGTGCCTGGATCGTCCATGGCGACAGCGGTCTTGACGAACTGTCAATCACTGGCCCCAATCTCGTTGCCGAGCTGAAGAATGGTGAGATCAACACTTTCGAGATCGCACCGGAAGATGTCGGGCTCACAAGACGCGACCTTGAAGAAATCAAGGGTGGCGACGCGGAAGAAAATGCAACAGCACTCAAGGCGGTGCTGGATGGCGATCTCTGCGCTTACCGCGATACTGTGTTGATGAATGCCGGGTCAGCTCTTGTGGTCACCGGCAAGGCGAAAACCCTGACGGAAGGCGTCGAAATGGCTGCCCGGTCCATCGATAGCGGCAAGGCTCGCAAAGCCCTGGATCTGCTGGTTGAGACCTCAAACGGATCGTAAGTATGGATATCCTCAAGAAAATCGAACTCTACAAGCGCGAGGAAATCGCCGCTGCAAAGAGCACAACAAGCCTCGATGATCTCAAGGCCCGCATCCAGGATGTCTCAGTACCACGCGGGTTCGCCCAGGCACTGACGACCAAAATTGATGCCGGTCACTTTGCCCTCATCGCAGAGATCAAGAAAGCCAGCCCGTCAAAAGGCCTGATCCGCCCGGATGACTTTAACCCGCCTGAACTGGCGAAAGCCTATGAACGCGGTGGCGCAGCCTGTCTCTCTGTCCTGACTGACACACCGTCTTTTCAGGGGCATCCCGACTATCTGGTCGCGGCACGTGAGGCAACGGCCCTGCCCGCTCTGCGCAAAGATTTTCTCTATGATTCCTATCAGGTTTATGAAGCACGCGCCTGGGGCGCAGACTGTATCCTGATCATCATGGCTTCGGTGACAGACGACGAAGCCCGGATGCTTGAAGAAACCGCTGGTATGCTTGGCATGGATGTTCTGGTCGAAGTTCATGACAGGGAAGAGCTGGACCGGGCACTGACACTGCAGTCAGCATTGCTGGGCATCAACAATCGCAATCTCAAGACATTCGAGACCAGCCTTGAAACAAGCGAAATTCTGGCTCCGCGTGTCCCTGCGTCAAAGACCCTCGTTGGCGAGAGCGGTATTTTCAGTCATGACGATCTGACAAGGCTCAGCCAGTCCGGCATCAACACCTTCCTCGTGGGCGAGAGCCTGATGAGGCAGGCTGATGTGGAACAGGCAACACGAGACCTGTTGACCAAGGCATAACACACGATCAGGAGATCCTCATGGCAACCGGCGACCGCCTTACCCATCTGGACGAAACAGGCTCCGCCAACATGGTGGACGTATCCTCCAAGGATGTCACGACAAGAACAGCGATTGCCGGTGGCTCGGTGCAGATGGCCCGTGAAACGCTGGACATGATCATCTCCGGCAATGCCAAAAAGGGCGATGTGATCGGCACTGCCAGACTGGCTGGCATTATGGCTGCCAAGAAGACGCATGATCTAATCCCGCTGTGCCATCCCCTCGCGCTCAGCAAAGTGGCTGTCGATATCGAAGTTGACGAGGAGCTCCCCGGGCTGCAGGTGCGTGCCCTGGCCAAGCTTGCCGGACAGACCGGCGTCGAAATGGAAGCCCTGACAGCCGTTTCCGTAACCTGTCTTACTATTTACGACATGGCAAAAGCGGTTGACCGCAGCATGACCATTTCCGGTGTCCGCCTGCTCGAAAAGACAGGTGGTCAGTCCGGCAGCTACATCGCCGAATAGCAAACCGGGAGTGATATCATGGCTCTGATGCCGGTCGCAGAAGCGCTGGATCGCCTATTGGCGAATGTAAGGCGAAAAGACGCTGAACACCTGCCGTTGCACAACGCCTATCGCCGTGTTCTTGCATCAGATCTCAAAGCCAGAAGAACCCAGCCCCCCTTTGCGGCATCTGCCATGGACGGCTTCGCAGTCCGGTCTGAGGATATGATTGAAGCGCCCTCTGAACTGACCATTATCGGAGAAGCCCCGGCTGGCCATGGTTTTGACGGAACGGTTGGCGTCGGAGAAGCCGTTCGCATCTTTACAGGGGCACCGCTGCCGAATGGCGCGGACAGTGTCCTCATTCAGGAAAACGCCGATTACGCCAAAGGCCGCCAAACCCTAAAGGCTCTTGAACCAGTCAAGCCAGGCCAGCATGTGCGTCCGGCCGGGCTGGATTTCACTGAAGGCCAGACCCTGCTGGCTGAAAGCTGCGTGATTGGTCCTGGTGAACTGGCTTTGGCAGCATCCATGGACTACGCGCAGATACCGGTGGTGCGGAAACCTCTGGTCGCCGTTCTGGCTACGGGCGATGAACTCGTCGCCCCGGGCACCCCGAGGCGAGATGACCAGATTGTTGCCTCCAATTCCTTTGGTGTTGCGGCTCTTGTCCGTGACAATGGTGGAGATGTTCTCGACCTCGGAATTGCCGCTGATACCGTTGAAGCCATCGGCTCGGCCATCAAACAGGCTCTTGAAGCAGGGGCTGATCTGATTGTCACACTCGGAGGAGCCTCTGTCGGCGATCACGATCTGGTCCAGACTGTCCTGAAAGATCACGGCATGTCTCTGGATTTCTGGCGCATTGCCATGCGTCCGGGCAAGCCGCTGATGGCCGGCTCCATCGACAGCACGCATATTCTCGGCCTGCCGGGCAACCCTGTATCCAGCATGGTCTGCGGCCTGCTGTTCATGCGGCCATTGATCCGCACACTTGCAGGCCTGTCTCTGGATGATATCAGTGATGTAGATGCTGTTCTTGGGGCGGATCTGCCCGAGAACGATCAGAGGCAGGATTATATCCGCGCCACCCTGTCACAGGGCCCTGACGGACACCTGACGGCCACACCATTTGCAAAGCAGGACAGCTCCATGCTGGCGCGGCTTGTTCAATCAGATTGCCTGATTATCCGCCCACCATTTGCCGAGGCCGTCAAGACCGGGGATGTCTGCAAGATCCTGAAACTATAGGTCGTCAAAGCTGGTCAAGTGAACCAACAGAATAGACGCGCTCTAATCCTGAAGATCCTTGAACATTGCAATCAGGCCAGCCGTTGATGAATCAAGGTCGTCAACCTGCTCGCCGTCTCTGATCACAGGCAGGAGTTCCCCGGCAAGGATCTTGCCAAGTTCGACCCCCCATTGGTCAAACGAGTTGATCCCCCAGATCACTCCCTGGACGAACACCTTGTGTTCATAGAGTGCAATCAGGCTGCCAAGCACTCTCGGGCTCAGTCGCTCATACAGAATGGTGTTGGAAGGTCTATTTCCCGGACAGACCTTGTGTGGCAACAGTTCGGCTATTTCCGCCTTATTCAACCCTCTGCCTTCAAGATCCGTCTGGACTTCATCAGCCGTCTTGCCACGCATCAGAGCTTCAGACTGAGCAAAACAGTTGGCCACCAGAACCGCATGGTGCTCACCCTTTTTCTCCTGCGGATTTGCCGCCAGCAGGAAGTCGCACGGGATCACATCAGTGCCCTGATGAATAAGCTGGTAGAATGCATGCTGTCCGTTGGTCCCGGGCTCTCCCCAGACGATGGGACCGGTTTTGCACCCTGTGCCCTGGCCGTCCATATCAACCGACTTGCCATTGCTCTCCATATCAAGCTGCTGGAGATAGGCTGGAAACCGCAAAAGGCGCTGATCATAGGGCAGAACAGCCAGAGACGGATACCCGAGACAATTCCTGTTCCAGATCCCAATAAGGGCCAGAAGAACCGGCATATTCGCATCCAGCGGTGCATCCCTGAAATGGCAATCCATATCATGGGCACCGGCAAGGAACTCGCGGAATCTCGCGGGACCAATAGCCAGCATCACAGAGAGGCCAACAGCGGACCAGACAGAGTAACGTCCACCGACCCAATCCCAGAAGCCGAAAACACGCTCAGACGGGATCCCAAACGAGGACACCGCCTCAAGATTGGTGGAGAGCGCAACAAAATGATGTGGAATTGCGCCCTCGCCTAGTGCGTCGACCAACCATTCACGAGCGCTGCCAGCATTCAGCATCGTCTCATGGGTGGTGAAGCTCTTTGAGACGACAAGAACAAGCGTCGTTTCAGGCGGCAGGCTTTTCAGCACATCATGAAGATGCGCCCCGTCTGCATTGGACACGAAATGGCATCTGGGACCATCGGCATAAGGAGCAAGCGCAGAGGTCACCATCGCCGGACCGAGATCAGAGCCGCCAATCCCGATATTCACCACATCTGTAAAGACCTGGCCACTGGAGCCAGAGATTTCTCCGTTACGGATGCTGTCTGCAAAGGCAGACAATTGCTCCAGAACCTCGTGGACATCGCCCATGACCGGTTCACCATCGACGCGCATATCCGCATCGACCGGAGCACGCAGAGCAACGTGAAACGCGGCACGGCGTTCTGTCCCGTTGATCAGTTCACCGGAAAACATGGCCGACCGGCGTTCAACAACACCGCGCTCCCGGGCCAGTTCCACAAGCGCCGCCCGAACAGTCTGGTCTATGAGATTCTTCGAGTAATCCAGAAGCAGGTCGGACGCAGACAGTGAAAACTGCTCGAACCGTGTCGCATCAGCTGAAAACATGTCGCGCATATGCATATGCGCCATCTGCTTTGCCAAAGCCCGCAAGCCGTTATTCATCTTACCCCGTCCGGTAGAGTAGAGCGTGCCGGACCTTTATCAGCATAAAGGCCCAGCCAATGACATTAGACCTCAGACCCTAATATTGTCCTACAGGATCGATTGACCGGTCTTTTCCCAGTCTGCCACAAACTGGGCCAGCCCCTTGTCCGTTAGCGGGTGTGCCACAAGCGCCTTGATCACATTTGGCGGGATCGTAGCCACATCGGCACCAGCCAGAGCTGAATCCGTTACATGATTGGCTGACCGGATAGAGGCAGCCAGAATCTTCGTCTCAAACGCATAATTATCATAGATGGCACGGATATCGCGGATAAGGTCCATTCCATCAAGATTGATGTCATCCAGACGGCCGATGAACGGAGAAATATAAGTGGCTCCTGCCTTGGCGGCCAGCAGCGCCTGATTAGCAGAGAAACACAGCGTTACATTGGTCTTGATGCCTTTACGGGAGAAATGCGCACAGGCCTTGATACCATCAAGGGTCAGAGGCAGCTTGATCACCACATTATCCGCGATCTTGGCCAGATGTTCACCCTCTGCGACCATGCCATCAAATTCTGTCGAAGCCACTTCAGCGGAAACAGGGCCATCGATCAGAGCACAGATCTCGGCAATGACTTCCTTGAAGTCACGGCCCGACTTGGCAATCAGACTCGGATTGGTGGTCACCCCATCAAGAAGTCCGGTTTCAGCCAGTTCCTTGATCGCAGCCACATCAGCCGTATCAACAAAGAATTCCATCAGTTCAGTCCCTCAATTGAGAACACCACCCCTTAACGGAAGCGGTCACATTTCATCATCTGACCAAGGCTCAGCGATACTGAAACCCGGCACAGAATTGCGTTCTCTTTTGCATCGCACACCAGAGCCTCACTCGCAATAGCCCAGAGCTTCACTCGCAATAGCAATGCCCATATCAAAGGCTGCGATGATCACTCCCGACACTGCGTGACAAGAACAGAACCAGCGAAGTGTTAGCGTGTTGTTGGGAGACTGTCAGCATGATAGTTTGTTGAAGATCAATAACTTGATTCGGCAAAGACTTTTGCTGATGTGGGCGGGCCAGTTTTCAATTTCCTCAAACAGCGAAGACTATCTTATTCGTGAAACACCAGGTCGATGCATTATTCAAAAACGGTTTGGCTGAGCAGTTTCCATCTCAGTTGAATATTGACGTGTCGGAATTCTGCAATCTTGCTTGCGTGCATTGCCCATACGAGATCGTAACCAAACTCAAGGGTGCACAGCGCAAGAATCTTGACCCGGACCTTCATACGAAGATCGTTTCAGAGATCGTCGAGGAAGGAATGCCCCATTGCCGGTTTGTACGTTACACCGGAGATGGAGAGCCAACGCTTCACCCCAAGCTACCGCAAATGATTGCTGACTTAAAAAATCGCACCGGCATTCAGACCAATCTGACCACAAACGGTCTCCTCATGACACAAGCCCGCGCGGAAGCCTATCTGGACGCAGGCGTTGATGTTTTCGACATCAGTATTGATGCCTTCAAGGAAGAAACCTATCGTCAGGTCAGAGTGAACGGTGAACTGGCCGACCTTCTGGTGGCCGTACGGCTCTTGCTGGCAGAGAACAAAAAGAGAGGAAAGCCTGCAAAGATTGTTGTGAGCTTTGTACACCAGCCTCTGAATGAGGGAGAAGCAGACGACTTCCGGGCTTTCTGGAACAATGAAGGTGTGGATTTCGTTGTTATCCGCGACAAGCATTCCTGCGCTGGAGAGATGAAAGAAACAGCTCAGGAAATGTGGTCAACTGCACCAACGCAACGCACTCCCTGTCGTTATCCCTGGGAGAGACTGGTCGTGAAGCCGGACGGAAAAGTCGTCTTCTGCCCGGCTGACTGGTACCACAAAGCCGAGATCGGGCACGTCAAAGACAATACAATCGGTGAGATATGGCGTGGTGAAAAGATGCAGGCTCTGCGGCAGGCTCACGTCACGAACCGGCTTGAGAACCATTCATTTTGTCGTCAATGCCCCGACTGGCAGGTCATTCCCTGGCCAGGCCAGAACAAGGACTATGCGTCAATGATGAAACTGTTTCAAAATCGCGATGTCAAAGCCTCTTAGGGCGGGGATTTTCAGCATAGATCTCTCGCCTCACTGTATATCCGACCGGTTTTGGTTCCACCTCAGTCAACTGTCTGTTGTCCTGAGCAAGGCGAAGAAGTCGAAACAGGAACCAGACAACCCAACTCATATCAATGGAGGGAACGAATGGAACCGATCCCCCTGACAAAAGCCCCGCTGGATACAACAGACAAAGACGCTGTTCTGGCTGCATTGGACAACCCTCGTATGGAGGGTGGAGGCACCTATTCAATCGAAGCTGAAAAGCTTCTTGAAAAGCTGATCGGCTCACCATGTGCGATGCTGACAAATTCAGGCACTGCGGCGCTTGATATGGCCATGATCCTCGCGAATGTGACAAGCGGGGATGAGGTTATCCTGCCATCCTATACGTTTTCATCAACGGCCACTTCTGTTGTCTTGAGAGGTGCCACTCCGGTTTTTGTCGATATCGATCAGCATACGTACAATATTTGCCCGGATGCTGCTGAGGCAGCCATTACCGACAAAACCAAGGCAATCATTGTGGTCCACTATGCCGGCGTTGCTTGTGACATGGAGCGCTTTCTGGATCTGGGACGTCGTTTCAATCTCATGATAGTTGAAGATGCTGCGCATGCGATCGGCGCCAGCTGGCATAATCACAAATTGGGAAGCCTGGGTACCCTCGCTGCCTTCAGTTTTCACGCGACCAAAAACATTTCCGCAGGCGAAGCAGGCGCTTTGATGGTCAATGATGAAAGACTGATCGAGCGGGCGGAGGTCATTCTCGAAAAAGGAACCTCCAGGCGGCAGCTTATCAGAGGCAAGATCAGCAAATACAGATGGGTTGATATGGGCTCATCCTTCCTTCCAAGTGAGCTGACAGCAGCCCTCTTGCTCAGTCGCCTTAATCGACTGGATGAGATCAACCAGAGCAGGCTTGCGGTCTGGAACTATTATGCTGGCCATCCAAAGATACAGTCTCTCTTGAAATCCGGCCTTATAGAGATGCAGACCCATTCGCCGGAGAGCAGCCACAACGCCCATCTGTTTTGCCTGCTTCTGCCAACCGCTGATATCCGTGACAGGCTGACTCAAAAGCTCAAGAGCATGAATATCTCTGCCTATCATCACTATCTGCCGCTGCACGACTCGCCAGCAGGACAGAAATTCGGCCGCGCCTCAGGGAGCCTGAGGAACACTCAAAACATCTCAGATCGCCTGATCCGCCTGCCGCTCTATAGTGAGCTTAGAAACGATCAGGTTGATTTCATTCTCGAGGCAGTCCACGATTTTCTCGTCGGAGAAGGAACTGGGGCATGAACCTGGCAGACGATGCCTTACAGGCCCAGCTTATCCAGCAAGCACAAATGCTTATCAAAATAGCCAGCCAGGCGATCAACCAGGGTTCCGCTGCCGAATGTCAGGCAGCTTTTACCCTTCTGGTTCCCAAGTTCGCTGATATTCTGAAAGATGCCAAAAGAGAACATACTGATATCCTGGTTGCCTGCTATGGAAATCTTTACTTTCTCGCGTGGCGTGGTTGCGATGAATTGACCAGCCTGACTTCTTTTTCTGATGCAGTTTCTAAACCGTTTGGTGCATTTATTCGAGAAACCTGGGAAAGCAAGACATCACGGGAGCTTTTGGCGGGGAAAGACGCAACCGCGCCCATGAAGCTGGCTTATATTTGCAGCGCCGCACAACTAAAGTCAGCCAACGCGATTCCCAAGGTTATTTTTGCATTTCTGGCGGGCCATGCCACATCTTCGGCTCTGCCGCTTGAGCTGACGGTTTATCTGCTGTCGAAGCCGGACAATATATTTCTTAATGCCATGTCGGCTTTCGGCGCCAACGTTGTTGATGTTTCAGATACAGGTTCGGCATCCGGTCGCGCAGATACCGTTGTAAATCATGCAAGATCCAACAGGATTGATGCTATCGTCTGCGATGAGCCAGGGGCAATCCAGTCCATTATCTATCAGAGACGAGCTGCACCGGTGCAGGCATTTGCCGAGATGGGATTTGCACCTTGGGGCATAGAAGGTCTCGATATCTGTTTCTCGGGTATCAGTCAGGATGAACAAAGCCTCAAAGCCTGCTGCAACAAAGTCGTTCCCACCAAACGCCCCGTCATCAAGGACAGCCTGATTACAGTCGCAGAGCCAGAACAGATTGACGCGTTGAGGGCGCAATTGCTCGAACTGCTGGACGAAGACGCTCGCACATCCGAGGACGCTCTGATCTATGGATTCTATGGCCGTATCGTAAAAATCTCAGAAGATTATCTCAATCGAGCAGAACAGATCCTGCAACACAATCAGAATGCGGTCTTGTTTATCGGTGGCACCGGCAACGGTAAACTGATCAACACATTCCTGAGCGGTAGCCCGGTCCGTTCGCGCATCCATTTTATAAATTCGTTTGTGCCTGGACAGGTCATTGCTCAGGCAATTGACGTCTTCCTGGACAGCGATCCCTTTCCTGGCGGCGTATCGTGTCTTGAGTGCCAGATTAGATCAGTTCCGGTTATCTGGCGTGCCGGTTTCGGAGATCAGACATTGGGCCTGCTGGCAGACATGCGGGATCCGTCTCTTTCTGCTGAAACAGACGAGGAATATGTTTCAAAAGCCGTCGAGCTGGCCAATACCGAATTACTGGCCGAGGCTCGCATAAGAGCATTGTCCATTGCTGAGGAAACCTGCGATTATGTTGGGGCAGCCCGTCAGATTGAAACCGCCTTACGAGACGAGCTTGAGGCTCTGCGCAGTCATGCAGGTGAAACCTGACATCACACCCGATCAGTCACACGGCAACATATAGTCCAGCGCATCCGGTCCAGTATTAAAGAGCAGATCCAGTATCGTAACGGCATGATCGAATGGCTCGTGGCATTGCCTGTAGGGGCGATAAGATGAATAATCCATATATTCGAGCATGATACCGCAATCATCAAAGCTGTTTTCCTGCAGGTAATTTCGCCCGGCCGGACCGCTGAGATAACGGGTGGCTCCGGCTTTCGTGAGAAGTTCCAGCACGCGCGCTTCACCACGGTGAGACAGGTTATAGTTTTCAGACTGATCAAATGCGGTCTGCGCACCAAGAAACTCGGAAGCAATATGGCGGATCAGAAACTGGTTCAGCTCGGAAAGAAACTGCCATTTTCTTTTCAAATAGACCTCTTTGACAAAGTCAGAATAGACATCCCAGTAAGGTGCAGCTCGATAGTTCTCTTCCAACAGTCGATAGTGCTGGGCCTGCCAGTCCACCTGGTCTACCCTCACCTCATTAATCAGCCTGTTTTGATCCGTCCCGCAAGGAATCGTAACCCATCGACTACCTGTCTCTGTCTGAATGCGATTCCGGTTCCGCCAGTCATTTTTTGTGTAGCGTAGATCATCATGAAAAATGAACAGATCCACCTGTCGGATGATGTCAAAATACCCTTTCCAGGGAATATAATTGGACTGAAGGATCGCAACTTTTTTCATGACTGTCCGGTAAAAACTCAGGGTAGCTTACAAGTCGAGGGCGCGACTCTCTCCGCCAATATTATCGAAAATAGAGCAAACCATATCGAAAACCACACATCAAATTTGCCGTGACGTTAACCTCTCTTGAAGAACATAACCAGAATATGTATTCTATGTTCGCGTTTTGTACGCATTGATTCGATCAGAAATCGGTCCGGAGGGTGGTATGCTCACTCAGAAACAATATGAACTTTTGCTGTTCATTCATGAGCGTTTGAAAGAAACGGGCATTCCGCCATCCTTTGACGAGATGAAGGACGCGCTTGATCTCAGGTCCAAGTCAGGCATTCATCGCCTTATCACTGCGCTTGAGGAACGTGGCTTTCTGCGACGGCTTCCAAACCGGGCGCGAGCACTTGAGGTTATCAAGTTACCGGAATCCGTATCCCCCAGTCTGGCGTCACCACGGCAGAAGGGGTTCTCTCCGGCTGTTATTGAAGGCTCTCTTGGCAAGAAACCACCAGCCAAGCCAACCAACGATCAGTTCGATGATGCCGGGCAGTCCGTTTCAATCCCGGTGATGGGTCGTATCGCAGCGGGGACGCCAATCTCTGCCATTCAGAGCCATTCCCATACCATCGCAGTTCCTCCGGAGCTTCTGTCCTCGAAACCAGGCGATCACTACGCGCTTGAGGTCAAGGGCGACTCCATGATTGAGGCAGGCATTCTGGATGGCGACACAGTTCTGATTTTCAAGACAGAATCAGCGAATACCGGCGATATTGTCGTTGCTCTTGTGGACGATGAAGAAGCCACTCTGAAGCGCCTGCGCAAAAAAGGGGCTTCCATTGCACTTGAAGCAGCAAACCCGGCCTATGAGACGCGAATTTTCGGACCTGACCGTGTAAAGGTGCAAGGCCGTCTGGTCGGGCTCGTTCGCCAGTATTGAACCGAAAGCGTGATGCGCCAAAGTGGAAGCCGGTTTGGCGAAAAGACCGCTCCAGCAAAGGTGTTGAGCCTGTGGTCTGGATCCCATTCAGCGCAATTTGCTCTGACCCAATTGACTGGACGCAGCTTTCTGTCTGTTACGGGACCAGGGGCGGTTATGATTTGAGGCGGCAGGCACAACGTAAAAGTCGTTTCGTGAATTCCCCTGATTGATGTTGGCTGTCGGGTTCTCAATAACCTCGGAAAGATAGACAGCCAATGTACCCTGCTCTCTCAACCGTTGACCATCGATAGCCAAATCAGCCTTGCATGTCTCGGGCAAAGGAAAACGGCTGATGACGATATCAGCAGAATGACAATCCCAATGCGCTGCCTCAGGGCTCTTGGCGACTGAGAGCACATGCGCTGCGCGAAGAACGCAACCCTGATCATCACAGCTTAAGGCATCAGAATCGTTTTTGGTTGATGACAACAGATCCGGGTCCGCAAGAGCCTGAGCCCAAAGTTCTGCTGTGAATGTGTTGCGCCGGGTTTGAACGAGTTGGTATTGACCCGATGACAAACGGTAAACCACCTGCGCCCCGCTTTCAGCAACCAGGATGTCGGGCTGTCTGTGCAGTGGCTTGATAGAAACCGCTATCAACAGAACGGCAAAACCGAGCCATCGCCAGCGGTTTGACCAGATGCACAACCAGCCAAGCCCCAATCCAGCCAGAACAGGCGTTGCTGCAGGAAACTGACCAATCCCGCCGAAATCGCTGAGTTGATCAACCCAATTCGCAATCCCGACCACAGCATCAAGCGACCATCCGACCACAGAAAACGCGAGACTGTCATACCCAAACGGGATCAGCAGAACACCCAGCAGAAGAACCGGCATCAAGATGAAGGTGACAACAGGCATCGCCAGGCTGTTGGCAATCAGACCAAACTCCGCCACGCGGTTGAAATGATAGGCTGCAAAGATACCCGTTGCCAGGCCGGCAACAAGGGAAGACAGGATCAGAGCACCGAACCAGCGGATAAGGGTCCTCAAGGCAGCTGCAAATCGTCCGGGCTGCTCCATCACCAGGCTTGCGTGTCCGTTACTATCTCTTGACCAGGTCAATCGCTCAAACACTGCAATCAGACTGGCCGCAGCGGCGAAAGACATCTGAAATCCTGGGGACAGAAGGCTCTCCGGCGCGATCAGAAGCACACATAGCGCTGCCAAAGCGAGGTTTCTGAGCGTCAGGGCGCTTCGATCAAACAAGACGGCTGTCAGAAATATAGCTGTCATGATAAAGGCCCGCTGTGTCGCCACACCGGCCCCGGACAAGGCAAGATAAATCACGGCAGACAGAAGAGCTCCCGTAGCCGCCCACTTCCTGATCGGATGATGGAGAGCGAGATATGGAAACGCCGCGAATATGGCACGCAAGAGCCAGTAGACAGCTCCAGCAACAATCGCCATATGCATTCCGGAAATAGCCAGGACATGCGCAAGGCCAGAGGCACGCAGGGCTTCTACAGTGTCGTTGGGTATCAGCCCTCTATCCCCTGTAACCAGCGCTACAGCAAGCGCGCCGTTCCTGCCCGGCAGGCTCTCCATAATACGCAGAGCCAGACTTTGCCTTATATCTGAAAGGGTCGCCCGCACATGACTGGCGAGCGGCCAGGACATGTCACTTTCACCGAAATCAGGTTTGCCGTAGAAATAGCCGATAGCCCCTTTGCCATCGAAAAACGCAGCGCGTCTGAAATCATAGCCACCGGGAATAGCCGGACCGGATGGCGGCAACAGGCGCGCCCGACCTGTGATCACGGTTCCTGACATCAGCATCCCCTGATCAACGGATCGGGCTGAAACCTGAACGCGCGCGGGAAGCCCTGGAGATGACTGTGATGGATCAACACGCAGCAGGAACCGCTGCCCGACAGGCCGGAACTCAGCCCATTCAACAAACCCTGTCACGGTGACAGAGCGTTCCCTGTCTATGAACTCTGTTCCAATACGGGCAGTCTGCAATGTGGCTATGGCAAAGCCAACAAAAACCAGACCTGAGAGAGGGAGAAAACGCCCCAGACCCGTTCGGTTGATTCCCCCGATTAAAGCACAGACAGCCAGAACCAGGAGGCATCCGATAACAATCGCATTGGGTTCATGCGGGGCAGAGAAGTACAGCAGAATACCGGTACCAATAAGAAACGGCGTCCACAGAAACAGGCGCCCCCGTTCAAGGTCTCCACGAAACTCGTCAGCAAGCCGGGTGGAAAAATACCGCAGAGTTTCGCCAAAGGTCGTTCGGACATCCGGGGTTTCAAACAGATAGGATCGGTCAGTGGCGTGATGATCAGACCGCGCCTCTTCCTCATCTTTCCCTGTCTTGTTCTCCCTGATTTCGGCCAAGAACCACCCTCTTTTTGCGGCGCAACACTTGCCTGAAACGTGTTCTGTGTTACACCTCTCAGCAAACATCAATCAGGCTGTCTTCGCAACAAGGACGTGTGAAGACCCCGCCTTCCCAGTCTGGTAGAAACTATGTCAAAGACCGTTGTCACACGCTTTGCTCCATCACCAACCGGCTTCCTCCACATCGGTGGTGCCCGGACGGCCCTGTTCAACTGGCTCTACGCCAAAAGCCAGGGCGGCAAGATGCTGCTGCGCATCGAGGATACGGATCGCGAGCGGTCAACAGACGCCGCTATTGATGCCATCAAGGAAGGGCTTGTCTGGTTGGGCCTCGATTGGGATGGCGATGCAGTCTCTCAGTTTGCCGGTGTTGAACGCCACCAGGAAGTTGCCCGGCAACTGGTTGAAGCAGGCAAGGCCTATTACTGCTATTGCACACAGGAAGAGCTGACCGAAATGCGTGAGACCGCACGCGCTGAAGGTCGCCCGCCCCGTTATGACGGACGCTGGCGGAACCGGTCTCAGGACGAAGCACCGGCTGGTGTCGATCCGGTGGTCCGGATCAAGGTTCCTGAAGAGGGTGAAACTGTTGTGGACGATCAGGTTCAGGGACGCATTGCCTTCCCGAACAAGGATCTGGATGATTTTATCATTCTCCGCTCAGACGGAACGCCAACCTATATGCATGCCGTTGTGGTCGATGATCACGACATGGGCGTTACCCACATCATCCGTGGCGATGACCACCTGACCAATGCGGCCCGCCAGACTGTCATCTATCAGGCCATGGGCTGGGACGTGCCTGTTATGTCACATATTCCACTTATCCATGGCCCGGATGGTGCCAAGCTCTCCAAGCGTCACGGAGCCCTGGGTGTAGAAGCCTATCGCGACATGGGCTATCTCCCGGAAGCGCTCAGAAACTATCTGGCGCGCCTCGGCTGGAGCCATGGCGATGATGAGATTTTCTCCACCGAACAGGCCATTGAATGGTTCGACCTTGATGGTATTGGCAAATCAGCAGCCCGTTTTGATTTTGCCAAACTCGAGAATCTCAATGGTCATTACATGCGGACCACGGATGACCAGACACTTCTCGATGCAATGAAAGCGCTGCTGCCACATCTCGAATCCGGTTCTGAAATATTGTCAAAGCTGAATGACACGCGCAGTCAGCAGGTCTTGCTGGCTATGCCTGGCCTGAAAGAACGCGCCAAGACCCTGCCCGACCTGGTCGACGGTTGCGGGTTCATCCTGTCGGAGAGGCCGCTCGCGCTGGATGAAAAAGCAGCCAAGATTCTGACGGACGAAGCAAGAGACGTATTGTCCCGCCTTCTGCCAGGCCTGAAATCTGTCGGAAATTGGACAGTGGAAGAAACCGAAACAGCAGTCAAAGCCTTTGCGGAAGATGCTGAACTGAAGCTCGGCAAGGTTGCTCAGCCACTGCGTGCGGCCCTGACCGGCCGTGGCACCTCACCAGGTATTTTTGATGTTCTGGTTACCCTGGGACGTGAAGAAAGCCTTGCACGCATTAAAGATCAATCAACGGAAACAGAAAGCTAACCATAGGGCATCTATACCAAAGTCATATCGGGAAACTGCGGGGCAAACTTGCAGGTTTCCGGCAAATCAGATAGGCAGTCTACGGACTTCCTCCAACTCAAAGCGTGCCTCGGGCAGCAGAATACCCTGCCAACCGAACCATGTACGTTTTGCCAGAAAGGGGCTTGTTGCATGACCAACACGACCGCAAAGTTTACGATCGGTGATAAATCCTGGGATTTTCCCGTTCGTGACGGTACCATTGGACCCAGCATTGTAGACATCACACCATTCTATCGTGATTCCGACCATTTTACTCTGGACCCGGGTTTCACATCTACGGCGTCCTGTGAATCAAAAATCACCTATATCGATGGCGACAAGGGCACCCTGCTCTATCGCGGCTACCCGATTGAACAGCTCGCTGACGGCGGTGATTTTCTGGAAACCTGTTATCTGCTTCTTTACGGAGAACTGCCGACAGCGGCGGAAAAGCAGGACTTCGATTCCCGTGTGACCTATCACACCATGATCCATGAACAGATGATGCGGTTTTTCACGGGCTTCCGCCGTGACGCGCATCCAATGGCAATCATGGTAGGTGTTGTCGGTGCCCTGTCTGCTTTCTATCATGACTCGACCGATATCTCAGACCCGCACCAGCGGATGATCGCGTCCCTGCGCATGATTGCCAAGATGCCGACGATTGCGGCCATGGCTTACAAATACTCGATTGGCCAGCCATTTGAGTACCCGCGCAATGATCTGGACTACTCATCCAACTTCCTGAAAATGTGCTTCGCGGTGCCATGTGAGGAATACAAGGCCAATCCTATCCTGGCTCGCGCCATGGACCGGATCTTCATTCTTCATGCTGATCACGAGCAGAATGCTTCCACCTCTACCGTACGGCTGGCCGGCTCTTCTGGTGCCAATCCGTTTGCCTGTATCGCAGCAGGTATCGCCTGTCTCTGGGGCCCTGCTCACGGTGGCGCAAATGAGGCCGCTCTCAACATGCTTGAGGAGATCGGTACCGTTGACCAGATTCCGGAATATGTCCGTCGTGCCAAAGACAAGGATGACCCGTTCCGCCTGATGGGCTTCGGCCACCGGGTTTACAAGAACTACGACCCACGCGCCAAAATCATGCAGAAAACCTGCCATGAGGTCCTGAATGAGCTCGGTCTTGGCAATGACCCGACCCTTCAGGTCGCCATGGAACTGGAGCGGATTGCGCTTGAAGACGAGTATTTCGTGGAGAAGAAGCTCTATCCGAATATCGACTTCTACTCAGGTATCACCCTGCGCGCCCTTGGTTTCCCGGCTTCCATGTTTACAGTCCTGTTCGCACTGGCACGGACCGTGGGCTGGATTGCCCAGTGGAAAGAAATGGTGGAAGATCCAAAGCAGAAAATCGGTCGTCCGCGCCAGCTCTATACAGGCGCGGAAGAGCGGAACTATGTTCCAATCAACGATCGCGGCTAAGGCCAGGAATCAGGATGTATAGTCAAAAGGGGCGTCTCAGACGCCCCTTTTTTGTTGAACAAGGTCCAGAACAATATCGGCAGGTTCAGCCTTTTTACCGCCGCCATCGGCCATAAGCCCGTGCAGTTCGGCGAATGAAGCCAGCTGAGCCCGTCTCTCCGGTGTGTCCGTCAGCAATGACGCTACCGCCCGTGCCAGCACATTGGCGCGAGCCATCTCATCCACATATTCCCGGATGGCCGGTCGCTGCAAAATGAAGTTCGGCAGAACAATCGTCCAGGTCCGAATGAATGGCCGAACCAGCCTCGCCAGCCAGTCGAGCTTATAGACGATCGTCATCGGAACCCGGGCCATGGCCAGCTCCAGCGCAACAGTACCGGAAACAGCAAGAGCCGCATGGGCATCACGAAAAGCCTGATCACGTCCGGCCTGCCCTGAAACCACCTCAGCCTGGAATGGCCATTCAGCCACCTTCTGCCTGATTTCACCTGCGAGATGATCAACCGCCGGAATAACAATCCTTGGCGTCAGACCAAGCGCCTGAAGCTCTTCAAGCGTGTGCCTGAACAGGTCAAGATGACGGGTTATCTCGCCACGGCGACTGCCCGGCAGAACCAGCAAATGCGGCCTATCAACCTTATCCAGCGCAGGACGCTCATCTTCATGGGGGGGATAAAGATGATGAAGGCGATTCATCACCGGATGGCCGACATAAGAGCAGGCAGGACCACCAAGCACACGATGCGTCTCGGGCTCAAACGGCAAGATGGCCAAAAGGTGATCAATATAGGAGCGCATCCTGGCGGCACGCGCCGGCCTCCAGGCCCAGACACTGGGAGAAACCCAGCCCACAATTGGCAGATCCGGCTGTGCCTGTCGCACACGTTTTGCAACGCGATGAGAAAAGTCCGGGCTGTCAATCACCACCAGAACATCAGGCCGAAAAGCCAGAACGGCAGAAACCGTCTGCTTCAGGCGCTTTAAAATAGTGGGCAGGCGTCCAATAACTGCAGACAATCCCATGACCGCGATATCAGAAACGGGAAAAACAGACTGGAAACCAAGGCGTCCCATGGCTTCACCACCAACACCAGCAAAGGTTACCTGTTCACCCAGCCGGTCTTGCAAATCCGCCACCAGACTTGCGCCGAGGCGGTCTCCGGATTCCTCTCCCGCAACAATGAACACACGAAGCGGCTCAGACATCGCCAGCCTCCGCTACCTCAAACCCGAAGAGAAACAAGCCCGCTTGATCCGCCAGCTGAAGCGTGCGCTCCCTCTCGGCTATCAGAACGCGACCAGCCTGAACGGCCAACCCGGCCAACCCGGCTTTCTCAGCCACAAGAACCGTATTCGGACCGATGGTTGGGAGGTCCACCCGAATATCCTGTCCAGGCTTTGACACCTTGACAAGAACACCATGGCCGTTCGGCCAGTTTATCCGACCGGATGTACGCAATGCACCGACGCGATCTATCATGGCGTCGGTCCCTTCAGCCCCCTCAACAGCCACAATACGTCCACGCACAGCAACAGCGGCCTGGCCGACATCAAAGTCACCAAGCACGCCCAGTGCTGCAGAAGCTCTCTCCACATCAAGCTGATTATCTGAGGACAGCCGCTGTCTGGTCATATGACCGCTCTGGGCGATAAGTTCAGGTGCGATGTCCGGGACAGAAACAATACGATGCCCACGGTCCTCAAAGATCCCCAGAACACCGCGCAGAACCTGATCATCCCCCCCCACCAGAATGCGTAGGATTCGGGGCAAGAGCCTGACAGCGCCAAAATCTAGCCGGATGGACTTGAAGTCAGGTCGTTTGGACACGGAACCAACAAAAACAACATCCTGGCACCGGTGCTGCTTCAAAAGCTCGAACAAGCGACCGACTTCCCCCCATTTCAATCGATAATGAACGGGCCAGGTTTCCAGCACGTCAGATGGCTCGTCAGCCAGGCCGATCATAATGACCTGGCGACCAACGGCCTCGACTGACCGGGCAATTTCAAACGGCAGAACGCCACCGCCCGCAACGACGGCTAATGGTGGCATATCTGACGCTTTGTCTTTTGTCACCGGTCACCCTGATATGTTCAGCAACGCCGCGAGCCTAGTCACGCGGCGTACAGAATGATCGCTTTGAATCCGACGTGATGAACTGAACCACCTCACTGACCAGCGGGTCAGACGCCAGATCGGCACCAAGAAGAGCAACACGCTCTCTCAGGGTTCCATCACCACTGAATAGCTCACGATAGGCCTGCCTGAGATTGTGAATGCTCTCACGCGGGAAACCGCGGCGCTTCAGCCCCACCAGGTTCAACCCGCCAAGATGCGCCCTGTTGCCGATAACCGAGCCGTATGGAATGACATCATGCTCGACACCGGACATACCACCGACAAATGCATGAGGACCAACACGAACAAACTGATGAAGCGCGCAAAGTCCACCGAGAATGGCGTGATTACCAATCTCGCAGTGACCGGCGACTGTCGCATTATTGACCAGGATCACATGATTACCAATCATGGCATCATGGGCAACATGCACGCCTACCATCAATAGGCAATTGCTGCCAATCTGTGTCAGAAGGCCGCCACCTTCCGTGCCTGGGTTGATTGTCACATGCTCACGGATTGTGACGTTGTCGCCAATCTCCACACGGCTGTCTTCACCGGCAAATTTAAGGTCCTGCGGCGGCAATCCGATACTGGCAAACGGAAAAACCGTGCAGCCTGCTCCAAGGCTGGTCTGCCCTTCAATCACCACATGGGAATAAAGGCGCGTCCCCGCCCCAAGAGAAACACCTGGGCCAACAACACAAAACGGGCCGATGGTCACATCATCAGCAACAACCGCCTTCTCATCAACAAGAGCGCTTGGATGAATGTCAGCCATTCGACGGGTCCGCAAGAAGCATGGCGCTGATTTCAGCCTCAGCAACCTTGACACCATCAACCGTGGCGACCGCATCAAACTTCCAGATGTTGGAACGGTTCTTCAGCTTCTCAACCCGATAGTGAACCACATCACCCGGAACCACCGGCTTCCGGAACTTACAGCGGTCGATGGTCATGAAATAGACAAGGCTGGGTGTGCCCATATCCTCACGATCGAGAACACAAATGGCACCGGCAGTCTGGGCCATACCTTCAATAATCAGCACACCGGGCATGACCGGCTGGCTGGGAAAATGCCCTTGAAAATGCGGCTCATTAGCCGTCACATTTTTGATGCCGGTTGCGGATCTGTCACCATCAATGTCAATGATGCGATCAACCATAAGAAACGGATAGCGGTGCGGCAGAAGCTCAAGCACCCGCATGATATCCGCAGATTTCAGCTCTTTTGTTTCAACGTCTGTCATAATTCAACCAGCTCAGTTTCTGCTTCGCTATTGTTTAGGGCTCTCGCTTCGAGATGCAAGCTGTTTCAGTTTTGTCATCTCGCGGAACCACTCTTTAACCGGCTTGGCCGGCGTTCCCCCCCAGCGCGCACCAGCAGGCACATCACTGTTCACATTGCTTGATCCGGCAATCTGGGCACCCATACCAATCGTCAGATGTCCGACTACGCCGACCTTTCCACCAAGAACCACAAAGTCCTCCAGTGTGGCGCTGCCAGAGATCCCAACATGGGAAACCAGAACACAATGCCGCCCTACGACCACATTATGCGCAATCTGTACCAAATTATCGATCTTGGTCCCTTCACCAATGATGGTGTCGCGATTAGCACCGCGATCAACCGTCGAATTAGCACCTATCTCCACGTGATCCTGAATAATGACACGCCCGATCTGCGGCACCTTCAGATGCCCGCCAGGCCCCATGGCAAAGCCAAAGCCATCCTGCCCGCATCGCACACCGGGATGCAGGATAACATTGTTACCCAGCAAACTGTGCTGCACGACAGCGCCTGAGCCAATGGAACACTCACGACCAATACAGACATTCGGACCAATAACTGCTGATGCAGCAATCAGAGTATCTCGCCCAACCCTTGCACCAGGCCCGATAGAAGCACCAGCTTCAACGACGACACCATCCTCAAGCTCCGCGCTGTCATGGATGAAGGCTGAAGCGGACATCCCGGTCTCGCCAGTCATCGGTTGCGGCCTGAGTGCTTCAGGATAGAACTGCCGCATGACCGTTGTGAAGGCACGATACGGATCACCTGTCAGCAGGACACAAACATGGTCTGGAAAGCGATCTGCATATTTCTTGTGGCAGAAAACAGCCGTCGCCTTCGTTTCACCGGCAAGAGCCGCATATTTCGGATTATCCAGAAAGCTGATCTGCCCGGCTTTCGCATCCGTCAGTGGAGCGACATCCGATATGACAACGGAGACGTCAACAGAGTCAGACCGGGGACTAGCCCCGGTCAGTTCGATAATATGCGAGAGATCCATAGGGCTCGGAGAGGAAAAAAACTTCGGACTATCCATAACCTCGCCTTTAATACTCTCTGTTGGTGAGAAGGCTTCACCCTTTACAGGATGAAGCCTTCAGACTGCTTGGATATAAACCAATATATTGGACTATAACGCTCATCTTAGAACGCGGTAGAAGCTCCGAACCGGACAATTTCCGTGTCATCGAAATCTTCTTCAAGGAGCGGGTAAGCAATGTCAACGCGCAATGGACCAAACGGTGATTGCCACAAGATACTGCCACCAACAGAAGCTCGAAGCGATTCAGAATCCTGAATAGACGCACCGGAAAGATCCGTACCGAATGCAGAACCTATATCAGCAAAGAATGCCCCACCAAAGCCAAGTTCCTTTGGAATATATGGGATTGGGAACTGAACTTCAGCCGACGCACCATAGTAGGTTGTCGCTCCAAGTGAATCTTCCCCATCACGAGGTCCAAGGCCACTAGTTTCAAACCCGCGAACCAAGTTACCACCACGCTGAAAGGCATCCAGAATACGGACATCATCCCCGCCCCAGCCGGTAATATAACCACCTTGTACACGAATAAGGCCGACGATTTCCCATTCCGTGTTCAGCTCGCGATAGTAACGCCCATCAAAGGTCGTACTCAAGAACTGGACATCTCCACCAATACCAGCGAATTCCTGGGTTAACCGAGCGAAAATACCGCTTGTTGGCTTCTGGACATTATCAATCGTATTGTAGACCAAACTCCAGTTGAAAGCAGACTTAATCGTCTCACCTTCCGCAGCGGCTTGGATAATAGCGAGAGATGTGGAACCATCATTCGTCACTTCGCGCTGCTCAATACCATAACCAACATTCAACTGCAGATCATCAGTGATCGGAAGGCCAAACCGGATGCCGCCACCGGTCTCTTCCTGCTCGAAGTTACGGTTATCGTTGTCGTCAAGTTCACGACGATAGACATCGAACCCTGCAGATAGTCGGCGACCCAAGAAATAAGGCTCTGTGAAGCCAAACTCATAGCTCTGCTGGCTTTCACCAAAACCAACGCGGGCATTTACCAGATGGCCACGACCAAGGAAGTTACGCTCAGTCAGCGATACGTCACCAATGATACCGTCTGACGTGGAATAACCCGCACCAACCGAGAATGAACCGGTTGCCTGATCCTGCACCAGAACATCAAGGATGATACGATCTGGAGTAGAGCCTGGCTGCGTATCAATACGTACTGTTTCGAAGAAACGAAGTGCACGCAAACGACGTTCCGCTCTGTTGACCAGTGCACGGTTATAGGCATCACCCTCAGAAATATCGAACTCGCGACGGATAACATAGTCCCTGGTACGGGTATTACCGCGAATATTGATCCGTTCAATAAAGACCCGCGCGCCTTCATCAATCGAGAAGGTTACAGCAATCGTACGGTTCTCAAAGTCACGATCAGCCCGAGGCCGAACAGTCGCGAAGGCATATCCAGCACGTGCCAACTCAATAGTGATGTCCTCAACTGTTTTATCAACGAGCAGAGAATTATAAACATCACCAGGCTCAACACGCAGAAGACCACGCAAGCTTTCGGGATCCACATCAGGGATGTTGGATTCGATTTCCACATCACTGAAGGAATACTGCTCACCTTCATCAATCGTGAAGGTAATGAAGAACACATTCCGCTCACGATCAAGATCAGCTACAGCGGAAACAATCTGGAAGTCCGCATAGCCATGCTTCAGATAGAACTGACGCAGGCCTTCCTGGTCAGACCGCAACCGATCTGGATCATACGTGTCAGTTGTTCGAATAAAGGAAAGTAACCCACCTTCTTTGGTCCGAATAACATTCTGAAGCCGGGAATCACTGAAAGCATGATTGCCGATAAAGGTTATGCGTGAAATCCCGGTCTCAGCACCTTCATCAATCTCGTATACTAGATCAACGCGATTCGAAGAGCGTTCAATGATCTTCGGCGTCACACTGGCTCCAAAACGGCCACTACGACGATAGACCTCAAGAATACGCTGGATGTCCGTCTCCACACGGGACTGGGTCAGAACACCACGCTGCTTGGAGCCAACCACCTGAGCCAGAGACTCGTCTTCAATCTTCTTGTTACCTTCGAAAGCAACACGATTGATAACCGGGTTCTCGACGACCGTCACAACAAGCGTGCTGCCACGACGCTCAATAGACACATCCTTGAAAAGGCCTGTCGCAAAAAGCGCCTTGAGAGAATCATCAATTGCAAAGGCATCCACGCGCTGACCGAGCTGCACGGAAAGATAGGCCTTGATCGTCTCATCTTCCACCCGCGTATTACCGCGAACGTCGATGAGCCGGATTACCTGCGCCTGCGCTGATGTCGCTCCCAGGAAACCGAGATCCGGGGCCACAAGAGGACCAGCAGCTGCCAGAATTGCCGCAAGCGCCGTGCCTCTCAAAAAATGCTTTACAGAAGTCATTGGGTCAGATGGTCCCCGATATGCCATTCTTATTTTACTGCAGCGCCATCAGGCGATACGCACTTCGTGTTCTTTTACAGTGTTTTGTAATCGTTTCAAGACCGCAAAAGTCTATTCACGAAAAAGGTTGGAGGTCGTTGCAATTTTATCCCCCACCCCACGAAAAACCGCTCAGCCTTATATCATTCCAACTGACAAACACCAACAACAGAATGATAGCCGTAAAACCAAGACGGAACGCGATTTCCTGTGTTCCCTCACTCAATGGGCGCCCCCGAATGGCCTCAGCCAGATAAAACATCAGGTGTCCACCATCAAGAATCGGAATCGGGAACAGGTTAATCAGTCCAATACTCACTGACAATGCAGCCGTTAGAGGAATAAGCCAGCTCCAGTTCGCTGAGGCTGCCTTGCCCACCATGTCTGCGATGCCAATCGGACCGGAAAGCTGGTCTGCCGACTGCTTACCCGTAAACATCCGCCCGAGAAAGTGGAACGTATCTTCCACGATTCCCCATGATTCAGCAACGCCCAGAGACAGGGCTTCGAGAGGTCCATAATGCTTGATGATCAGTTCATCGGGATTACGTGTCTGCTGGATACCCAGCAACCCGACCTTTCCTCTGGCAAGCGTCCCTTCCGCCACGGACGGTTTTGGCGTTGCCTTGAGGGTGATGACCTCTTCACCACGACGAACTTCAAACGACAGCTCTTCGTCAGCCCGTGTACTGACAGTTCGCCGCACATCAAAGAAGCTTTCTACCGGATTGCCGTCAATCGACAGAATCAGATCACCAGCCTTGAAACCACCGGCCTCTGCAGCACTGCCAGCTATCACAGCATCAGCGCGCGCAGGTGTGAACTGCTTGCCTGAAATCATGAAAAGACCAGCGAAGATCGCAATTGCCAGAATAAAATTGGCAATCGGTCCGGCGGCGACTACTGACGCCCTCTGCCAGAGCGGCTTCAGATGGAAGGCCCCTTCCTTGTCCTCATCAGACATCTGCGCCAATGTTTCATGATCAGGAACCGACGCACCATTGTTGTCACCGGCAAATTTCACATAACCGCCAAGCGGGATAATGGCAAAACGCCAGCGCGTACCACGCTTGTCATTAAAGCCGAACAGTTCCGGGCCAAAGCCGATGGAAAACGCATCAATGCGCACCCCGCACCAGCGCGCCACCAGGAAATGACCAAGCTCATGAATAAAAACAACAATTGTCAGAACGACCAGCAGGGAGAATACCTTGTCCAAGGCAAACTCGCCCAACCCAAACAGTGAGTCCCAAAATTCCATAAGTGCTGTCCGTCTTAATCCCCGAGCACGTACGCTACGTGCCGCAACATTCTGAACCGAAACTGCCGACTCGTCTATATTAACTCTGTGGCAAGAACGCGGCTTTCTCGATCGATGGTGAATATTTCGTCAACAGTCTCAACCGCCTTGAAGAGCTGGTGACCCTTCTCAAGGGTCTCATTGACAATACGGGCAATATCAACAAACCGGATCTGCCCCTTCAGAAATGCCTCAACAGCCACTTCATCCGCAGCATTCAGAACCGCAGGCGCCATTCCACCGGTTTTCATGGCCTCGATCGCCAGTCCGAGCGCCGGAAAACGCTCGAGATCAGGCTCTTCAAAGGTCAGCGTTCCAATTTTGGCGAGATCAAGTGACTTTGCAGGACTCTCCTTGCGCTGTGGCCAGGCCAGAGAATGACTGATCGCCACACGCATATCCGGCGCAGCCAGCTCTGCCAGCACGGAACCATCTGAATAGCGGACAAGACCGTGGATGATCGATTGCGGGTGCACAAGCACCTCAAGCTGATTCGCCTCAACCGGAAACAGATGGTGGGCCTCAATCAGCTCGAAGCCCTTATTCATCATCGTAGCCGAATCGATGGTAATCCGCGCGCCCATGGACCAGTTTGGGTGTTTCAGAGCATCCTCAACACCTGCCCTGTTGATCTGATCCTGCGACCAGGTTCTGAATGGCCCACCAGACGCGGTCAGAATGACCGATTCGACCTCTGCCGCATGTTCGGTCTCAAAAATCTGGAAAATGGCATTGTGCTCGGAATCAACCGGCAGGATTGGCCGACCAACCCGCCTGGCCGTCTGTGTAAACAGATCACCGGCACAGACCAGGCATTCCTTGTTGGCAAGAGCCAGAACAGAACCGGTTTCGAGTGCAGCAAGGGACGGCCGGATGCCCGCAGCACCAACGATCCCGCCAACCACAATGTCCGCCCCGATTGACGCGGCTTCAATCAAACCAGAGAGGCCTGCGGCCACATGGATGTTTGTGCCAGACAGCGCATCACGCAAACGCGGATAATGCGCTTCATCTCCGATCACGACCAGATCGGGCTGAAACTCAAGCGCCTGCTCTGTGAGGAGAGTAACATTGCTTTGCGCCGTCAAAGCCTGTGCACGATACAGCTCCGGCGCGTTTCGGATCACATCAAGAGTGCTGGTGCCGATTGAGCCCGTGGCTCCAAGAACAGCCACAGACTTCGACTCTGCCCCGGCCTCGGGCTGAAAGCTGACGGCTTCATCTGTCGCTTGGCGTACTACCATACCAGCAGTCCCTGGGCCGGATTCTCAGGCATTCTCAACCAGCCGATAACGCAAGCCAGAACACCGGCCGTAACCAGTCCATCTACCCGGTCCATCAAACCACCATGGCCTGGCAGGATGCGGCCGGAATCCTTCACATTGAAAGAGCGCTTGAACCAGGATTCTCCCAGATCACCGATCTGCGAGACAACAGAAAGACCAACGGCAATAAACAGCAATTGCGTCACAGACGTCTCAATCATGGCCTGCATCAGCAGAACACCCAACAAAACGCCACCCACTGTCCCGCCTACTGCACCGGACCAGGTTTTCCCGGGGGAAATCGGTGGGCAGAGTTTCGGACCACCAATCAGACGGCCAGCAAAATAGGCGCAGACATCCGTTCCCCAGACAACAGCAAACAGAAACGCCAATGCCGCAAGCCCCAAATCCGGAGCGTCACCACCCAAATCCATACGAAGCCAGATGAGCGGCAGCGCAAAGGCTGCACCGTAAAGCCCTGAGAACACCATCCATCCGGCATTCTTCTGAACACACCGCACACCAATGGCCAATACGGGAGCTGCAAGAGCAATCCACATCGCCAGGTCTGAAACACTGGCAATCCGGGTGCAAACAACGGCTGCTGCCAACCCGAGCGCAACAAGGATTGAGAGCGGATCAAGAAGGCGATTGCCGGTAATCGTCACAATTTCAGAATGGATGATCAGAGCTCCAAAGCCAATCAGAAGCGCGAAAACCCAGCCGCCATAAACAGTGGCACCAATAACCAGAACGCCAAGGAAAAGAGCAGAAACAGTACGTGCTACCAAGTCGGACCACTGGCTCTTTATTGCGACAGCCTGGCCTTCTGCATCTTTCGACCCTTGATTCAATTCACTGGTCCTCAGGCTCAGACAAACCGCCAAACCGACGGTCCCGTTTCTGGAACTGTTTGATGGCAGAGATCAAGGTATCCTTCTCGAAGTCCGGCCAATAACAATCGAGAAAAATAAATTCCGCATAGGCCAGTTGCCAGAGCAGGAAGTTTGACAAACGCTGCTCTCCGCTGGTGCGGATCAAAAGGTCGGGCTCTGGCAAACCACCCGTATCCAGACGATCAGAAAGCACTTTTTCATCAATCGTCTCAGGATCAATCAGTCCAGCCTTGACGTCACGCGCAATAGCGCGGGTCGCCCGGACCAGTTCATCCCGGCCGCCATAGTTGAAGGCAACCACGAGGTCCAGTCCGGTATTGGCGCGGGTTTCACGTTCCGCATGGACCAGAAGAGCTCGAATATCTTCCGGCACACGTTCCTGATCCCCAACAATATGGATTCGGACGTTATTCTTGTTCAGATCGGCAAGGTCACGCTTGATGAACAGTCGCAGGAGACCAAAGAGATCTGCAATTTCCTGTGCTGGCCGCGACCAGTTCTCAGAACTGAAGCTGAAGATCGTCAGGGCCTCAAGCCCCAGCTCAAGCGCTGCCTTGACAGTACGCCGAACCGCATGAACACCTTCCCGGTGACCTTCGGTCCGCGTAAGTCCCCGAGCGGTTGCCCATCGACCGTTACCATCCATGATGATAGCCACGTGACGGGGCATCCGCGCAAGGTCCAGCCCCTGCTCACCCCTACCGTGATCTACAGTCTCAACAACACGTTCCGAACTGACCGACATCAGGCGGTTCTCCGACATGGGATCATACAGGGCTACTAAACCTGCATGATCTCCGTTTCCTTCGTCGCCAGGACCTCATCAATCTGCTTGATGGCATTATCTGTCATCTGCTGGATTTCATCCTGATACAGATGCAGTTCATCTTCGCTGATTTCACTGGCCTTTTCAGCCTTCTTGAGAGAATCCATGCCATCGCGACGGACGTGACGGACGGCGACTCGCGCTTGCTCCGCATATTTATGCGCAACTTTGACCATTTCCTGTCGACGTTCCTCATTCAACTCGGGAATGGGGATACGAAACAGCGCGCCTTCTACAACCGGATTGAGACCAAGGCTGGATTCGCGGATAGCCTTCTCCACAGCCGGCGCAACCGTTCGGTCCCAGACCTGAACGGAAATCATCCGGGGTTCCGGAACGCTGACCGTCGCAAGCTGGTTCAGTGGTGTCATCGCGCCATAGGCTTCTGCCTGGATCGGATCAAGAAGACTGGCAGAGGCACGCCCCGTGCGCAGGCCGGACAATTCGGACCGGAACACGGAAACCGCTCCATCCATACGCCGGGTCAGGTCATCAAAATCCACTGCTTCATCAGACATAGTCTATCTTCCTCTTCCGTCCGGCTGATCGTCACACATCATCTTCGGTTCGCCAACCAAAAGACAGCCGGTTAAAAGCTATTCGGCCTTTGCTGAGACAAGGGTATAGCGCCCCGCCCCCCGCAAGACATCAAGCATTGATGTTTCATCATGAAGTGAAAAAACGATTATGGGAATAGCGTTCTCGCGCGTTACCGCAAAAGCGGCTGTATCCATAACCGCCAGGCCACGTTCAATCACTTCAGAATGGGTAATCCGGTCGAACCGTTCCGCATCAGGATTCGTTTTCGGGTCTGCCGAATAGATCCCGTCAACCTGTGTTGCTTTCAGCAGGGCGTCACATTGCATTTCAGCAGCCCGCAATGCAGCGCCGGAATCAGTTGTGAAATAGGGATTACCGGTTCCGGCAACAAAGATGACGACCCGCCCGGCATTCATATGGTCCAGAGCGGCACGCTGGGTGAATGTCTCGCAGATCTCAGGCATGGCAATCGCCGACATAACGACCGTCTCAATGCCCCGTGCGGACAAAGCCTCTCCCATGGCCAGGCCATTCATCACCGTAGCCAGCATTCCCATATGGTCGCCAACGACCCGGTTGCCGCCTTTGGCAGCAACGGAAACACCGCGGAAGATGTTGCCACCCCCGATAACCAGCGCCAGTTCGGCACCCGCATCCACCAACGTACCGATTTCAGCTGCAAACTTGTCGACAATCGCTCGATCAATTCCAAACGCCTGATCGCCCATCAACGCCTCACCTGAGAGTTTGAGCAGAACCCGTTTGAACTTGAGATCGGACATGTCAGCTATCCTCAATGGGCAGGTCTTTGAAAAGTCGTCAGTAAAAGCGCTATGGAACAGATCCGGTCGAATCATATTCCTCGCGACAAACAGCAATAAGCTGCCTTCAGATACACGAAGGGCGCCGTTTCGTCACCCGGCGCCCTTCAGATTTCGACAGATTATGCCTGGCCGGTAGCCGCAGCAACTTCAGCAGCGAAGTCTTCTTCGACTTTCTCGATGCCTTCACCAAGAGCAAGACGGATAAAGCCTTTCAGTGCAATCGGTGCGCCAACGTCGCCTTCAGCGTTCTTCAGAGCCTGCTCAACGGTGTTTTCACCATCGATAACAAAGGTCTGCTTGAGCAGAACGACTTCTTCGTAGAACTTGCGGATACGACCTTCGACCATCTTCTCGATGATGTTGTCTGGCTTACCGCTTTCACGAGCCTGCTCGGAGAACACTTCGCGTTCACGAGCAACAACAGCTGGATCCATCTCATCGGTCGTTGCAGCAAGCGGGTTGGTCGCAGCAACGTGCATGGCAACCTGACGGCCGATTGCTTCAAGCTTTGCGGCATCGCCAGCAGATTCCAGAGCAACCAGAACGCCGATCTTGCCAAGGCCGGCACTTGCAGCATTATGGATGTAGGACGCAACAACACCTTCAGAAACAGACAGTTTGGTGACGCGACGCAGGGTCATGTTCTCACCAATTGTCGCAACAGCATCAGTTAGTGTGTCAGCAACAGACTTGTCTGAGCCCGGATATCCGGCAGCAGCCAGACCTTCAACAGTGCCATCAGACTCAACCGCAGTTGCTGCAATGTCAGAAACCAGTTTCTGGAAGCCTTCGTTACGGGCAACGAAGTCGGTTTCGGAGTTCACTTCAACAACAGCAGCAGTTGCACCGGAAGACGCAACGCCAACCAGACCTTCAGCAGCGACACGGCCAGCTTTTTTGGCAGCTTTCGCCAGGCCTTTGGTGCGGAGCCAGTCAATGGCTGCTTCCATGTTGCCGTCGTTTTCTTTCAGGGCGGTCTTGCAGTCCATCATGCCTGCGCCGGTGGTTTCGCGCAGTTCTTTGACCATAGCTGCAGAAATGCTCATCTCAGCCTCTCTTTGCTTCGTTAAAGGCGGCCAGTAGCAAACCGCCCATGTCATCTCAATCTCATTATCCGGCTTATATGCCAGAGATGTGAAATTGCCGGACGAAACCGCCCGGCAACCAAAATAACCTCAACCGTTAAGACGGAAGGTCTCAGGCTTCAGCGGCAACCGGCGCATCTTCTTCAGATGCAGCGCCGTCTTCGAGAGCTTCTTCAAGAACCTCTTCTGCCTCACCGGCATCAACGCCCATATCGCCCTGAGAGCGGGAAATACCGTCGATGGCAGCACGGGCAACCAGATCGCAATAGAGCGAAATAGCGCGAGCAGCATCGTCGTTACCCGGGATCGGGAAATCGATATTGTCAGGGTTGGAGTTGGAATCAACAACAGCAGCAACCGGAATACCCAGACGACGAGCTTCCTGGATAGCCAGGGATTCCTTGTTGGTGTCGATGATGAAGATCAGGTCAGGCAGGCCGCCCATGTCCTTGATACCACCCAGCGCACGATCCAGCTTTTCACGCTCGCGGGTCAGAGTCAGACGCTCTTTCTTGGTGAAAGCCTGTGCGTCAGATTCATTATCGAGGGTTGCTTCCAGCGTACGCAGACGCTGAATGGAATTGGAAACGGTTTTCCAGTTCGTCAGCATACCGCCGAGCCAACGTGCATTCACGTAGTACTGAGCGGAACGACGGGCAGAATCAGCAATGGATTCAGAAGCCTGACGCTTGGTACCAACCATCAGAACGCGGCCACCACCAGCAACGGTGTCGCTGACAGCTTTCAGTGCACGCTCAAGAAGCGGTACAGTCTGGGTCAGATCAAGAATGTGGATGTTGTTGCGCTCACCGAAGATAAACTGCTTCATGCGCGGGTTCCAGCGGTGACGCTGGTGACCAAAGTGTACGCCTGCCTCAAGCAGCTGGCGCATGCTGAACTCAGGAAGAGCCATGCTCATTTCTCCTTTACCGGTTTAACCTCCGCGAATGTTGGGCTTTCGCCACCGGATGGACCCGACCAACACAGTCGGACCCGACACTTCGCGTGTGGAATGCGCGCGTTATAGGGGGAGAAACGGGTTATGACAAGAGCAAAGACAGCCACGACAACGCATGTGCAGCATTTTTTCCGCCATAAAGCCGGTCGTCACAACACAAACACGATGAAGCAGTGCGATATGGATCAGGCCAGTTCGACCTGAACAACACCAGGCACGGCCTTCAGAGCACTCGCCACCTGTGGGCTGGTGGCATATCGTTCTTTCAGACGGACCTCCACCTCTTTCTGCCCACCCTCACCAAGCAGAACAAGGCTCACATGCCCGTCACCCTTCGCCGCCTGCAGGTACTTCTGCACACTGGTCAGCGGTGCCTCATCACGAATGAAAATCCGCATATCTTTCTGAACTGCATTGGCCTTGCGTTCCAGAGGTTCAACAGTCTGGATGCGGACATTGATCCCTTCCGGCCTGTCTTCAGCACCAACCAGAAGAATGACATTCTGTCCGGGCTCCAGCATATCGCGGAACTGGTTGAGCGCTTCGGAAAACAGCACGGCTTCATACTGACCGGTCGGGTCGGAAATCTGGACAATACCCATGCGGTTCCCGGTTCTGGTTTTCCGCTCCTGTCGTGCAGTCACCGTGCCCGCCAGCCGACCTGCAGGCGCGCCACCCTTCACCGATTTCTGGAAATCCGCCCAGAGCTGCACGCGCAGCTTGTCAAAAACATCACGATATTCATCAAGCGGATGCGCACTCAGATAGAATCCAACCGCCGCATGCTCTCGCTGCAGCCGCTCTGCGGGCGCCCAGTCGATCACCATCGGCAGAACCAGCATCGGGGCGCTGTCATCAGAACCAAAAATATCGGCCTGACCAGACGCTGCATTCTGTGCTTCCTGATTGGCCAGCCCCATGACCAGCTCAAGGGCACCAACAATCTGCGCCCGGTTCGGATTGAGCGTGTCAAACGCTCCGGCACAAACCAGATTTTCAAGCGTCCGCTTATTGAGAATGCGGGGATTGATGCGCCGGGCAAAATCCGTCAGATCCTTGAACGGTCCATCCTTGCGAAGGTCAACGATATGCTCGGCTGCCGCTTTTCCGACACCCTTGATAGCCGCCAGCGAATACAGGATCTCGTCCTTATCCACATCAAAGGCCACCCCTGAGCGATTGACCGATGGCGGCTCGACCGTAATACCCAGCCTATGGGCCTCTCGACGGAATTCGCTGAGCTTGTCCGTATTGCCCATATCGAGAGTCATGGACGCAGCAAGAAATTCGACAGGATAATTGGCCTTCAGATAACCGGTCCAGTAAGACACCAGCGCATAGGCCGCAGCGTGGGATTTGTTGAAGCCGTAATTGGCAAACTTCGCCACAAGATCGAAGATATGATCAGCATCCTTCTGATCTGTACCAAGATTGACAGCCCCTTCAACAAAGCGGGCTTTCTGCTTGTCCATCTCAGCCTTGATCTTCTTGCCCATGGCGCGGCGGAGAAGGTCAGCTTCACCAAGCGAGTAGCCGGACAGGACCTGAGCGATCTGCATGACCTGTTCCTGATAGACGATAATACCGAACGTCTCTTTCAGGATCGGTTCCAGCTTGGGGTGCAGATAGTCCGGCGTTTCATAACCGTGCTTCCGGGCGTTAAAGACCGGAATATTCTCCATCGGTCCCGGACGATAGAGAGCGACCAGCGCGATGATGTCTTCAAACCGGTCGGGCTTCATATCGAGAAGCGCCTTCCGCATGCCCGCACTTTCCACCTGAAACACGCCAACCGTCTCGGCCCGCGAATAGAGGTCGTAGGTTTCCTTGTCATCAATCGGTGTCGTCGAGATATCAACCTCGACACCACGCTTGGTCAGAAGCTGAACAGCCGTATCAATCACCGTCAGGGTCTTCAGGCCGAGAAAGTCGAATTTGACCAGCCCGGCCTGTTCTACCCATTTCATATTGTACTGGGTGACCGGCATATCCGAACGCGGGTCTCGATAGAGCGGGACAAGCTCCTCAAGCGACCGGTCCCCGATCACAATACCGGCGGCATGGGTTGAGGCATGCCGATAAAGCCCCTCCAGCTTCATGCCCATCTCGATCAGACGGGCAACAATCGGCTCTTCATCCCGCATGGCCTGAAGACGCGGCTCTTCCTCAAGCGCTTTCGGAAGCGGTGTCGGATTGGCCGGGTTTGACGGCACCAGCTTGCAGATACGGTCCACTTGCCCATAGGGCATCTGCAGAACACGCCCCACATCACGCAGAACAACACGGGCCTGAAGGGTTCCATAGGTGATAATCTGGGCAACCTGGGACAGGCCATATTTCTGCTGAACATACGCGATCACCTCATCCCGGCGATCCTGACAGAAATCCACGTCAAAGTCCGGCATGGACACACGTTCGGGATTGAGAAAACGCTCGAACAGCAATGCAAAACGGATCGGATCAAGATCCGTCACCGTCAGAGAATAGGCCACAAGAGACCCCGCCCCTGAACCACGGCCCGGCCCCACGGGAATGGATTTGCTTTTCGCCCATTTGATAAAGTCGGCGACGATCAGGAAGTATCCCGGGAACTTCATGCTCTCGATGATCCCGAGCTCGTAATTCAGCCGCTCCCAATATTCTTCCTCAGTCGTATCCGGCGCAAGGCCATGCACAGCTATACGAGCTCTCAGACCATCCTCAGCCTGCCGTCGCAATTCCGCAGCCTCAGCAGCCAGACCGTCGGTAACCCCGTCATCCTCAGTAAAACGAGGCAGAATGGGCGCGCGCGTCTTCGGGCGGAACGAACAGCGCCGGGCAATCTCGACGGTGTTTTCAAGCGCTTCCGGCAGATCAGAAAACAGAGCCGCCATCTCTTCTGCAGTCTTGAAATAATGCTCTGCAGTCAACCGGCGACGGTCGTCCTCAATCAGAACCCGGCCCTCAGAGATGCAGATCAGGGCATCATGGGCCTCATAATCGTCCTTGCTGGGAAAAAAGGCCTCGTTGGTCGCAACAATCGGCAGGTCCATGGCATAGGCCATATCCAGAAGGGCAGCCTCCGTCCGCACCTCCTCCTCCATGCCATGGCGCTGCAGCTCCACGTAAAGACGGCCGGGGAAGAGCGATGAAAGCTCTTTCAACAACGCTTCCGCCTTCTGCCTGTTGCCGGTCAGAAGCGCCCGGTTGACGGGCCCGGATGTGGAGCCGGTCAACGCAATCAAACCATCCGTCAACCCTCTGAGCTGATCCAGACTGACATGCGATTCCTGCAGCCCTTCCGTCATCAGATAGGACCGGCTGACCAATCGGACGAGATTGTTAAACCCTTCCTCATTGGCCGCAATCAGAACCAGAATGGGATCACTCTCGGTTCGGCCTGACGGACGACCACTGTCTGTATCCCCCTGGTCAAAGGTTACGCGGAGCTGACAACCAATAATCGGTTGCAATCCTTCACCAGAGGCTTTTTCGGAAAATTCCAGTGCACCAAACAGATTACCCGTATCTGCAATACCGAGCGCTGGCATTGACTGCTCAACAGCCAGTTTGACCAGCTTGGCAAGCGGCAAGGCCCCTTCAAGAAGCGAATAGGCTGAATGCACACGCAGATGAATGAAACCCGGGTCGGCGGTCATGGAGTTCTCCCTTTCGGCAAGAGTGCGGCTTTCCGCACTGCAAGTCCATCCCGATCAGGTGGTAATCCCCAGAAGTCACATCAGAAACCACCCGAAAAGCCAGCCGGGGCGCCTCCTCTGAACCTGGCCCGAAAGGCCTCCGGTCAAGAGTGAGGGTCAGTATCCTTTTGCCAGAATATCAAGCCAGAACCCGGCAGAAGAGAAAAACAGAACAAGCGAACCAAGGGCAAAAACATCGCGAAACAACATAACGTCCTCCTTCATGTTCCTCTTTAATACTTATATTGTTCTATTTTTGTTCTCATTGCAAGCGCAATTGAAATCAGGCCACTCTTCCTCACAAATTAGGTAAACAATGTCTGAATCAGCTGATTTGAAACAACAGCGCAGATACAGCGGGAAATTCTCTAAAGCTGAATTTCGACCGCCCGTCCCTCATGCAGCGTAATGCAGCGATCCATCCGCCGGGCAAGGTCGTGATTGTGGGTCGCGATCAGAGCACCAAGCCTTGATCCCCGCACAAGCGCCAGCAGCGCATCAAACACATAGGATGAGGTCTTCGGATCAAGATTCCCGGTCGGCTCATCAGCAAGAAGCAGTCGCGGCACATTCGCCACGGCCCGGGCAATCGCCACACGCTGCTGCTCACCACCCGACAGCTCGGACGGGCGATGTTCAGCCCGGTGATCAATCCGCATATATTTGAGCAATTGCCTCGCCCGGTCTTCCGCTTCCTTCCGCTTCAGGCCGCGGATGATCTGCGGCATCACCACATTCTCAAGTGCGGTAAATTCAGGCAGAAGATGATGGAACTGATACACAAAGCCGATTTCCGTCCGCCGAATAGCCGTCCGTTTGTCGTCAGACTGATCATGACAGGATACATTGCCAATAGCCACTTTGCCGGATGCCGGTCTCTCCAGAAGACCGGCAATATGAAGCAAGGTCGATTTTCCGGCCCCTGACGGCGCAACAAGCGCAACAATCTCTCCGGCACGAATGGCCAGATCGACACCCTTCAGGACATCAAGCCTGTCTTCACCGGTGGTGTAGGACTGGGTTACGCCATTCAGCAGCAATGCGTGAGGTGCAGCTTGCGTCGTCATCATTCGTATCTCAGGGCCTGTACAGGGTCGAGACGCGCAGCGCGCCAGGCGGGATAAATGGTTGCCAGCAGCGACAGCACAAGCGCCATACAGAGAATGGCAAATGTCTCTGTCATGTCGATCTTGGCGGGGAGCTGACTGAGGAAATAGATTTCCGGAGAAAAGAGATCCGTGGCCAAAAGGGATGAGACAGCCTGACGGATTGTCTCGATATTCAGACAGAACACCACACCAAGCACGAACCCGGCGACGGTTCCGACCACGCCAATCATCGCGCCGGAAATGCAGAAAACCCGCATGACAGCTCCGCGCGTCGCTCCCATGGTCCGGAGGATTGCAATATCATGCCCCTTGTCTTTCACCAGCATGACAAGACTGGAGATGATATTGAGTGCCGCCACCAGAATGATCAGGGTCAGAATGATGAACATCACATTCCGTTCCACCTGAAGAGCAGAAAAGAACGTCCTGTTCCGCTGTTGCCAGTCCACCAGGAACAGAGACCGGTCCGCCGCATCTTCTACAGGCTGGCGATACTCTTTCACCTGGTCGGGATCATCCACATAAAGATCAATCGCGGTCACCTGGTCCGGCGAATTGAAATAGGCCTGAGCTTCTGGAAGCGGCATGAAGACAAAACTGGAATCATATTCCGACATGCCGATCTCAAAGATCGCCACAACTTCATAATTCTTGATGCGAGGAGCCACACCAAGCGGGGTCACAGCTCCCTTGGGAGAAACCAGCGTGATCCGGCTTCCCGCAAAAAGCCCAAGCTGCGCCGCCAGCCGCGTGCCGATGGCAACACCGCCGCTATCATCAAAACCCTCCAGCGTACCCTGCCGGATATTACCGGAGACAAGCGACATCTTGTCGAGGCTGGCGCGGGTCATGCCGCGCACCAGAACCCCGGAACCAACATTCTTGCCGGATGCCAGCGCCTGCCCTTCGACAAAGGGAATGGCTGCATTGACAAAGTCCAGCTTTTCAACCCGACTTGCCAGACCATCAAAATCCCTCAGCGGTTCATCAATCGGCTGGATGATCAGGTGACCGTTAATGCCGAGAATCTTGCCCAGCAGCTCTGCCCGGAAACCGTTCATCACAGACATAACGATAATCAGTGTGGCCACACCCAAGGTAATGCCGAGGAACGACAGACCGGCGATGATCGAGATAAAGGCTTCCTTGTTCCGCGGACGCAGATAGCGCAGCGCAATCATCCATTCAAACGATGAAAACGGTCGTGTACCGGTTGGCTCAGACATCTCCCGTCCCCTTTCCGCTCAATGATCTGGGCGTGTGCCCGCGAATTGCGGTTATTGTGCGGTCAGGCGGTTCACCAATGCATCAATCGACAGGCTTTCACGCTCGCCTGTAGACCGTCGCTTCAGCTCGATCTCACCGCTTTTCAGTCCTTTTGGTCCAACCACGATCTGCCACGGCAGACCAATGAGATCCATTGTGGCGAATTTCGCACCGGCACGGCCATCCGTATCATCATAGAGCACATCAAGGCCGGCATTGCTCAGCCGCTCATAAAGCCCCTGACAGGCCGCGTCCGTTTCCGCATCACCAACTTTCAGATTGATCAGACCGGCATCGAACGGCGCAACGGAATCCGGCCAGATAATCCCGTCATCATCATGGCTCGCTTCAATGATCGCACCCAGAAGACGGGAAACACCAACGCCATAAGAGCCCATATGGACAGGAACCTCGGAACCATCCGGCCCGCTGACCTTGGCACCCATGGCAGCAGAATATTTGGTGCCGAAATAGAAGATATGACCCACTTCGATGCCACGTGCGGACACACGATTATCATCCGGCAGGTCATTAAAGGCTGCCTCGTCATGCATCTCGTCAGTGGCTGCATAGACTGAGGTCCACTTGTCAACGATTGGCTGCAGGTCGCTGTCAAAATCAACGTCCTCACCCGGAACCGGCATGGACAGCATGTCAGAGTGGAGGAAAACCTCGCTCTCGCCAGTGGAGGCCAGAATGATGAACTCATGGCTGAGATCACCGCCAATCGGCCCGGTGTCAGCCTTCATCGGAATGGCTTTCAGTCCCAGACGTTCAAAAGTCCGGAGATAGGCAACGAACATACGGTTATAGGCCTTGCGGGCTGACTCCTGATCAATATCGAAGGAATAGGCATCCTTCATCAGGAATTCGCGGCCACGCATGATGCCGAATCTCGGACGGATCTCATCGCGGAACTTCCACTGGATATGGTAGAGGTTCTTGGGCAGGTCCTTGTAGGAACGAACAGACTGGCGGAAGATATCCGTAATCATTTCCTCGTTGGTCGGACCAAACAGCAGATCGCGCTCATGCCGGTCCTGGATGCGCAGCATTTCCTTGCCATAGTCATCATAACGACCGCTCTCGCGCCAGAGGTCCGCAGACTGAATGGTCGGCATGAGAAGCTCGACCGCACCGGCCCTGTTCTGCTCTTCACGGACGATATTACCGATCTTCTGCAGAACCTTGTATCCAAGCGGCAGCCAGGAATAGATACCGGCAGCCTGTTGACGGATCATGCCGGCCCGCAGCATGAAGCGATGGGATACGATTTCCGCTTCTTTCGGATTTTCTTTGATGATGGGCAGAAAATATCTGGAGAGACGCATAGGTAAGGCCTGGCTTTAGATTCGAACTCGCTCGCATGAGTGAAACCGTAACCGCTCGCAAAACACAAGAGCAGGAACGCGAAAGACTCACAGAAGGTGCAAAATAATCCAACTTTCCCGCGATTTTCGGGCAATTAATCAAATCGGCGAAAAAATGACAGAAGCATGTCAATGGCTGGTGACAAAATGTCCCACATTGATTATGATGCGTCCCATAATAAAAAGGTGGCGTCAAACAGACAAAATTGTCAATTTGCCCCTACTCGCGGTCTAAGTCTTGGGAGGAACATCTCCTGGCGCACGACTGTTGCCGCCGCTCGTAAGAGCTACGGAGATGAGACGCGGAACTTCTTTTTGCAAGGCTCAGGCCTTGCATTTTTTTTTGGTGGATGCGAGTTACCAAAGCTCCACACCGGCAATCCGTAAAAGTTGCTATTCTTACACTGAAGACAGCTGAGTTAATTTCAGAGCAGATAAATAAGAGTCAACTTCAGACAGTTCAATCCGATGATACTGGACATTTCCAGGGTACGAGAACTTAAGATATAAGACCTTGCCGCCTCGCTTGTCGACGCAAGAAAATAAGACTGATCTATCAGTAATTTTATGTGAACTGACAATCTTCTTACGAAAAAAGATAAGTCTATCAATAAGATTAGGTTTATAGCTCGTGTTCACTCAGCAAGCTCCCAAGAAACAAGCTCCAGAGCAAGCCTGTCAAATCATGAAAAGTCAGGCCCGATCGGGATATCATCAAGCGACAGGCCCAGAACCTCAACCGCATAATAGAACGCACCGAGGACCACCGCAGCGACCAGGCTTGTCAGCAGAGCTTTCAGTCCAAGCCGTGGATTAACCGGTGCGCTGGGGGCTGTGCCCAGAATCTGCTCACCGGCATCAGCCTGCGTTTGCACACCGATGGGCAGAACAGCGAACAACATAATCCACCATACAATGACGTAAATCGCTGTCCAGGTTACCCAACTCATAATGTGCGCGCTCCGCTTGCCGTGATCCCCTGTCTACGAGGTCAGGCCTGTTCCAGTTCAACCAATGTACCGCAGAAATCCTTGGGATGCAGGAAAAGGACCGGCTTGCCATGTGCACCGATTTTCGGCTCACCTGTTCCAAGAACACGAGCGCCTTCATTCTTCAGATGGTCTCGTGCTGCAATGATGTCATCCACTTCATAGCAGACATGGTGAATTCCACCAGACGGATTGCTCTCAAGAAACCTGGCAATCGGAGAATTTTCGCCGAGTGGTTCCAGCAGCTCAATCTTGGTGTTCGGCAGTTCAACAAACACCACTGTTACGCCGTGATCGGGTTCGGCCTGAGGTTCCGACACCTTTGCACCCAGCATGGACTGATAAACAGCCGTGCCTGAAGCAAGATCAGAGACAGCAATTGCAACGTGATTGAGGCGGCCGATCATGGGGAATTCCTTTCGTCAGACGACAGAGACCAGAACTGTGCAGTGGGTTTTCTTACCCCAAACCTGCAGCACTGCCGACCTGACCGAACGACGTATTGCCTCCCGGACCAAACCTGTATCTCGCTTTTTCGTCTTCGGCAGACTGTCGAGAACCCCATAGATAGCCTTGTCGACAATCTCAACCATCGGCTTGCCCCCGTTGTCCATTTCCGGCAGGCCTTTAAGGTCAAACAGGGCATCAGCAGCCACCTCGCCCTGCTTGTTCAGCGTAACGGCGACGGTGATTGATCCGGCAAAGGCCAGCTTGCGGCGCTCGCGAATGCCGCACAGTTCCGGGTCAGCGATAATATGACCATCCTTGACCCAGCGGCCGGACGGCACATCATCAATCACCTCCGGCTTGCCCGGCTGCAGGCGAACCATGTCACCATTCAGAACGGAAACCACCCGCTTGATACCGCAAGCACGCCCGAATTTCGCGTGCTCCCGCAGGTGGTAGGGTTCACCGTGTACCGGGATCAGCGTGTCCGGTTGGGTCCACTCATACATTTGCTTCAGCTCATCACGGCGCGGATGGCCAGTGACGTGAACAAGGTCATCCTTGTCAGTGATGATGTCGATCTTCTGCAGGGCCAGGGCATTGAGAATATCACCAACGCTCTTTTCATTGCCCGGGATGGCACGGGATGAGAAAATTGCCAGATCACCGGCATTCAACGTCACATCAGGATGTTCCTGACGGGCGATGCGCGCCATGGCCGCCCGGCTCTCGCCCTGACTGCCCGTACAAAGCGCCACCACTTTTTCACGCGGTATATAACCATAGGCATCCTGATCCAGGAATGGCGGAAGCCCCTCCATATAACCAAGCTCGGTCGCCACATCGACCATACGGCGCATGGCACGGCCGATCAGCACCACATCCCTGCCATTGGCAGCAGCAGCTTCTGCTACCGCCTTGATCCGTGCCACATTGGAGGCAAACGTCGTAACAGCCACCCGGTGCTTGGCTTTCTGGATAATCTTGCGCAGGTTTTCTCCCACATCTTTCTCGCTTGGAGAAATCCCGTCCCGAATAGCATTTGTGGAATCACAGACCAGGGTCTTCACCCCTTCCCGTCCGAGAGCGCGAAACGCGTCTTCCTGAAGAGGCAGACCAATGCCGGGTGTGGGGTCGATCTTCCAGTCACCCGTATGCAGGGTCAGACCAAACTCGGTGCGGATTGCCAGCGCATTCGGCTCAGGGATCGAATGGGACACCGGGATCGGTTCCACATTGAACGGCCCGATATCATAACGCTCCCCAGGCACAATCTGGCGCACGGGGATTTTCTCCTCATGATACCCGGTCAGTTTTGCAGCCAGCAGACCAGCCGTAAAAGGTGTCGCATAAATCGGCGCACGCAGCCTGTCCCAGATATAAGGCAAGGCTCCGAAATGATCCTCATGGGCGTGGGTGATGACAATACCGGCAATGCGGTTCCGCTCGGCTTCCAGATAGCGGATATCCGGCAGCACCAGATCGACACCCGGCAGGCTTGGGTCCCCAAAGGAAATCCCGAAATCAACCACAAGCCAGGTACGGTCATCTGCAGGCCCTATGCCATAGAGCCCGAGATTCATACCGATTTCACCAACGCCCCCCAAGGGCGCAAAGACGAGTTCAGACCCGCTATCTGTCACAGAAGCACCTACACCAAAGCCGATCAGGCGTGTCTATCGCCATCGGAGAAAAAAACATCACCGGCCAGAACCCGTCTGGTTCCACCATCCGCCGTCCGTAGCATCAAGGCCCCGTCCTGCGCAATCTCTTCGAAGGTTCCGGACAGTTCTTCATTCGGCAAACGCACCGTCACAGCCCGTCCAAGACCAATCGCACGCTCTCGCCAGGCATTCAGCACAGCCTCTAACCCACTCCCCAGGTTCCAGACCCGAAGCCAGTGCAACACCTGCTCTGAGAGAACATCCAGAAGATCAGACGGCAGAACCGGCGCACCCTCAAGCTTAAGGCTCGTTGCCTGTCGCTCCACCTGCCCCCGTTCCGGCTCTGTCAGGCAGTTGACACCAAAGCCGATGGCCAGGGCAAGCCGGTCATGCTTGAGCATTCGCTGTTCCAGCAGCATGCCGGAGATTTTGGCGCCATCAACCAGAAGGTCATTCGGCCATTTGATTGCCAGACGACCATCAAATGTCCCGGCTGTACGCGCCACGGCCTCATAAATCGCAATCGCCATAACCAGAGGCAGGTTGCTGTAATCCCTGCCCTGCACCCTATCATCGACGATCAGAAGACTGGCATAGAGATTTCCATCATCAGAAACCCAGGCACGCCCGCGACGGCCCCGGCCTTCTGTCTGGCGCTGCGCACTGATCCAGAGGAAACCCGGATCCCCCTGCTCTCCATAATGCAATGCGAGAGCATTGGTCGATCCAACGCTCTCGAATGCAAGGTGACGACAATCGTCAGGCAACCGATCCAGACTGAAAGACATGGGTCAGAAGAATGTGGCTGCAGCCGTCTCGGCAACTGAAATCAGCGGATAGGCAAAGGTCAGGAAAGCAATGACAAACACACCACATGTACCGAGCACCAGCTTCAGCTCTCCAGACATTGGCTGGAACGGAGCTGCTGGCTCATCGAAATACATGATCTTGACGATGCGGATATAATAGAACGCGCCAACAACACTAGCTAGAACGCCTACAATAGCCAGAGCGAGAAGGTCTGCCTGAATGGCCGCAGCAAAGACAAAGAACTTACCGACAAACCCGGCGAGCGGCGGAATACCGGCAAGCGAGAACATGATCATCGCCAGAAGGAAAGCCTGGGCCGGATTATTCCGATGCAAACCGGCAAGTTCACAGATGTCCTCGACCATACCTTCCTTGCGTCGCATGGCAAGAATGCAGGCAAAGGCACCAAACGTCATTGCCAGGTAGGTAATCAGGTAAATGATCACAGACTGAACGCCAGCCTGTGTTCCAGCGGCCAGACCAACCAGTGCGTATCCCATATGACCGATGGATGAATAGGCCATCAGGCGTTTAATGTTCGTCTGACCAATCGCGGCAAAGGCACCGAGAACCATTGAACCAATCGAGATGAAGACAACAATCTGCTGCCAGGAATCCGTCGCGTGCTCAAAGGCACCATAGGTCACCCGGATAAACAGAGCCAGCGCGGCCACCTTCGGGGCTGCGGCAAAGAAGGCTGTCACCGGTGTTGGTGCGCCCTCATAGACATCCGGTGTCCACATATGGAACGGAACCGCTGAAATCTTGAAGGCCAAGCCTGCCAGAATGAAGGCAAGACCGAAGATAAAGCCAGTCCCGACACCCTGAGAGGCGGCTTCGGCGATGCCGTCAAATCCCGTATGACCGGTAAAGCCATAGACCAACGACATGCCGTAAAGCAGCATTCCGGAGGACAGCGCCCCCAGGACGAAATATTTCAGCCCGGCTTCTGATGCCCGGGCTGAATCCCGGTTGATGGCGGCAATCACATAAAGCGACAGAGATTGCAGTTCCAGCCCCAGATAAAGCGCGATCATGTCATTGGCTGAAATCATCAGCAGCATGCCGAGCGTCGCAAGCAGGATCAGGACAGGATATTCGTAAGTGTCAAACTTCTGGGCTCGGGCATAGCCAACAGACATGATCACAGCCACGGTTGAGCCCAGCAGTGCCATGATCTTCATCACCCGCGTGAACGGATCAATCACAAAGACACCATTGAATGTTGTCGCCTCAACCGGACCAATAAGCACCGCACCACCAGCAATCACCAGCAGAGCCGTTGCAAGTCCCGTCACCAGATTGGCTGACCGGTCCCCCATGAAAACGCCAACCATCAGCAGCGCCATGGACCCAACGGCCAGAAGAACTTCTGGTACAGCCGGTGCGAAATCCGGGATCATCATCACTTCAGATGCCATGACTGTCTCGCTTCTCCAAACCGTTAGTTCCCGGCCACAGCAACGGTCTCCGCCGCTGCCAGTGCCGCATTGTAAGATGTCACCAGATTCTCTACCGCCGCCGCTGTCACATCAAAAACCGGCATCGGATAGATGCCAAAGAAGATGGTCAGCACGATCAACGGCACCAGCAGAACCTTTTCCCTGAGATCGAGGTCAAGGATCGACTTGAGACTCTCCTTGTCGAGCTTGCCGAAAACAACCCGGCGATAAAGCCACAGGGCATAAGCCGCAGACAGGACCACGCCAGAGGTGGCAAACAGAGCCACCCAGGTGTTGACCTTGAACACCGCAATCAGGGTGAGGAATTCGCCGACAAACCCGCTGGTACCCGGCAGCCCCACATTGGCCATTGTGAACACCAGAAACGCCACCGCATAGAACGGCATCCGGTTCACCAGGCCGCCATAGGCCGTAATCTCACGCGTGTGCATTCGGTCATAGATGACACCAACGCAGAGAAACAGTGCGCCTGAAACAATACCGTGAGACAGCATCTGGAAGATGCCGCCCTGAATGCCCTGCACATTCATGGTGAAAATGCCCATGGTCACATAGCCCATATGCGCCACAGATGAATAGGCAATCAGCTTCTTGATATCTTCCTGCATCAGGGCAACAAGCGATGTGTAGATGATCGCGATGACTGACAGGGTAAAGACAAAGGGCGCGAAATCCGCAGAAGCCAGCGGGAACATCGGCAATGAGAACCGCAGGAAGCCATAGCCTCCCATCTTCAGCAGGATACCGGCCAGGATAACCGAGCCCGCCGTCGGAGCTTCCACATGGGCATCAGGCAGCCAGGTGTGCACCGGCCACATTGGCATCTTGACGGCGAAACTCGCAAAGAAAGCCAGCCACAGCCAGGTCTGCATGTTGGCAGGCAGCTTGTGGTCGAGCAGATAAACAATATCCGTGGTTCCCGCGTCCCAGTAGATGGCCATGATGGCCAGCAGCATCAGAACGGAACCCAGCAGCGTATAGAGGAAGAACTTGAAACTGGCATAGATGCGGCGCGCGCCACCCCAGACACCAATGATGATGAACATCGGAATGAGGCCAGCCTCAAAGAACACATAAAACAGAACCAGATCCAGCGCGCAGAACACGCCGATCATCATGGTTTCAAGCAACAGAAACGCCACCATATAGGCGCGGACATTCTTCTTGATCGCAAACCAGCTGGCCAGCACGCAGAACGGCATCAGGAAGGTCGTCAGGATGACGAACAGCATGGAAATGCCGTCAACACCCATCTTGTAAACGATGGACCCACCCAGCCATTCCGTCTGCTCGACCATCTGGAAACCGGGATTGGAATTGTCAAACCCGGCCCAGATCAACAAAGACAGAAGGAATGTGGCACTGGTTGCCAGAAGCGCCACGCGCTTGGCATTGTCGTCCGTCTCGCCCTCTTTTCCGGGCATGACCATAAGCAGAAGCGCAGCGGCCGTGGGCAGAAACGTTACCCAGGATAGGATTGGCCAATCGATCATCAGTGCGCCCCTCCACCGGAGAACATGAACCAGGTAATCAGCGCTGCGATACCGATCATCATCGCGAACGCATAGTGATAGACAAAACCTGTCTGAAGTTTCGTGATCTTGCCGCTCAGCTGAAGAACACGCGAGGAGATACCGTCAGGTCCGAACCCGTCGATAACCATCCCATCGCCTTTCTTCCAGAGGAACCGGCCCAGCCATTTCGATGGGCGGACAAACAGCACGTCATACAGCTCGTCGAAATACCACTTGTTGAGCAGGAACTGATAAAGCCCGTCATGGCGCTCCGCCAGTTGTTTCGGCAGATGCGGAGCCTTCAGATACATGTACCAGGCGGTCACAAAACCGATCAGCATCATGACGAATGGTGAGGCTTTCACCCAGAACGGCACGTGGTGCATATGGGTCAGAATGCTGTCACTGGATTCCTGATCAATCAGAGTGAACAGTGATCCATCCCAGAAATGATTGTATCCGTGGCCAATAAAGGCCTCCTTGAAGACAATCCCCGCCAGCACCGCTCCGACCGCAAGAACAAACAGCGGGATCAGCATGATCTGGCCTGACTCGTGAATATGCGATTTCACATCGGCCGACATCCGCTCCTCACCGTGGAACGTCAGGTGGACGAGACGCCAGGAATAGAAACTGGTGAACAGGGCCGCGATCACAGTCAGCACAAAGGCATAAGACGCAAAGGCATTATGGCCGACAAAGGCCGCCTCAATCACGGCATCTTTTGAAAGGAAGCCTGCAAAGCCGATATAGGTGCCCGGAATACCAACGCCGGTCAGCGCCAGCGTACCTATGGTCATCATCCAGTACGTGGTGGGGATGTGTTTCTTGAGCCCGCCCATCTTGCGCATGTCCTGCTCGTCCGACACCGCGTGAATGACAGAGCCAGCACCAAGGAACAGCAGTGCCTTGAAGAAAGCATGGGTAAAGAGGTGGAAGATACCGACGGAATAAGCACCAACTCCGAGAGCCACGAACATGTAACCGAGCTGCGAACAGGTGGAATAGGCAATCACCCGCTTGATATCATTCTGCACAAGGCCAACGGTCGCTGCAAAGAATGCCGTTGTTGCACCAAAGAACGTGATGACGGTCAGTGCCGTATGGCTGAGTTCAAACAGCGGTGACAGACGAGCCACCATGAATACACCGGCGGTGACCATGGTTGCTGCATGAATGAGTGCAGAAACAGGCGTCGGACCTTCCATCGCGTCCGGCAGCCAGGTGTGCAGCAGGAACTGGGCCGATTTGCCCATGGCTCCCATGAACAGGAGGAGACAGATAACGGTCAGTGCCCCGCTGGCACCATACTGCTCTCCAAGGAAGGTAAAGGTTGCATCGCTGCCGGCAACGGCCTGAGCATTGGCGAAAATTGATGGAAACTCAATCGAGTTGAACAGAACGAAGACACCAAAGATACCAAGGGCAAAACCAAAGTCGCCGACACGATTAACCACAAAGGCTTTCATCGCAGCCGCGTTGGCAGACGGTTTCCTGTACCAGAACCCGATCAGCAGGTAGGACGCCAGGCCCACACCTTCCCAGCCAAAGAACATCTGCAGCAGATTGTCAGATGTCACTAGCATCAGCATGGCAAAGGTAAACAGCGACAGATAGCCAAAGAACCGCGCCCGGTGCGGGTCATGGCTCATGTAACCAATGGAATAGATATGAACCAGCGCCGACACTGAGGTGACCACAACCAGCATCACCACGGTCAGTGTGTCAATCCGCAAGGCCCAGTCGACAACCAGATCACCTGAGACAATCCAGGGCAGGATCTGCTCTCTTGTTGCAGTCGCATCGCCAAGCCAGAACGTGACAAAGGCAACCCATGACAGAAGCGCTGCAATCACAAGAAAGCTGCTTGTAATCACTTCCACGGCCCGATGCCCGATGGCACGGCCAAACAGACCGGCAATCAGAAATCCAAGGAGCGGCAGGAAGACAATGGCTGAATACATGTTCTTTTCCTCAGCCCTTCATCATGTTGATGTCTTCAACGGCAATCGTGCCGCGATTACGATAGAACGTCACCAGAATAGCCAGGCCAATGGCCGCCTCAGCCGCTGCAACAGTCAACACCATCAGCGCGAAAATCTGCCCGACCAGATCACCAATAAAGGCTGAGAACGCCACCAGATTGATGTTGACCGAAAGCAGGATCAGCTCAATCGACATCAGAATGATGATGACGTTTTTCCGGTTCACGAAAATTCCGAACACACCCAGCGTAAACAGGATCGCCGAGACCGTCAGATAATGTTCAAGACCGATTGCCATGGCATAGTGCCTTCCTGGTTACGTTCCAATTCTGAAATCCGGAGCCTAAAGGCCCTTGCCGGACTCAACCTTCTTGATTTCAATTGCATCTTCAGGCGTCCGTGCCACCTGGTCTGCAACATTCTGCCGTTTGACGCCTTCCTTGTGGCGCAGGGTCAGCACAATTGCGCCGATCATCGCCACCACCAGCACAAAGCTGGCCACTTCCACAAAGAAGGCATATTTCGTGTAAAGCACCTGACCGAAGGCTTCCACATTGGTTGCTGTGGCTGCATCCGGAATGGGAACAACCGCATTTCCGGCCACATCAGGCGAGATAACCGAGCTGCCGAACACAAGCACCAGTTCCGCCAGAAGCACAAAGGCCACAAGGCCGCCAACAGGCAGATATTGCAGGAACCCCTGGCGCAGCTCGACAAAATCCACGTCCAGCATCATCACCACGAACAGGAACAGCACGGCCACCGCCCCCACATAGACCACCACCAGAAGCATGGCGAGGAATTCGGCTCCGATCAGGATGAACAGGCCCGAGGCATTAAAAAATGTCAGGATCAGAAACAGAACAGAGTGAACCGGGTTCCGGGATGAAATCACCATAAACGCCGCAGCGACCATAACAGCCGCAAACAGATAGAAGAAAAAGGTCGTCAGGATCATGGTTCTGTCCTAGGCCCCAGGGGCGTTTCCTCGTCTTGTCTCAAAGCCGGGCACCAATCTCAAGCTGCCCGTTTGCCTCACTCAGCGATAAGGCGCGTCCATTGCGATATTCCGGGCGATTTCCCGCTCCCAGCGGGCACCATTCGCCAGAAGTTTGTCCTTGTCATAGAACAGCTCCTCGCGCGTTTCCGCTGCAAACTCAAAGTTCGGGCCTTCCACAATCGCATCCACCGGGCAGGCTTCCTGACAGAAACCGCAATAGATGCATTTGGTCATATCGATATCGTAGCGGGTTGTCCGGCGCGTACCATCATTGCCACGCGGCTCAGCCTCAATGGTGATGGCCTGTGCCGGGCAGATAGCTTCACAGAGCTTGCAGGCAATGCAGCGCTCTTCCCCGTTGGGATAGCGACGCAGGGCATGCTCACCACGAAAGCGCGGGCTGACAGGTCCTTTTTCGAACGGGTAGTTGATCGTCGGCTTCGGCTTGAAGAAATAGCGCATGGCGAGGAAAAACGCCCCTACGAACTCCTTCAGAAACAGCGAATTGACCGCCTGTGCTACTCTCATCGTTCATCCTCCGGGAGCCTTGGCTCCCACCCTTTCATTCGGGACTATGCCCCGTTATCCGATCTCAAGCCCCAGCAGATAGCCGACAATCGGAAATCCGATTACAGTCACGGCAAAAATGCCAAACTGAATCCAATCCAGCTCTTTTTGTCGCGTGGCTCCGAACCTGGTCTGCCATTTGGCCCGGACCACACCCGCCACCATCTTGAAGTCCACATAGCCAATCACCAGACCGACCAGCGCGCCTATAACTGCAGCAGGCGGAAATTCCATTACCCTCTCCCCATCAGGCCGGAGCCCAGCCCGTCACCTGCAGAACAAGTGCCGTGGCAAAGACCATGAAGAGAGAAATCGGCAGAAACACCTTCCATCCCAGACGCATCAGCTGATCATATCGGTAACGCGGCACGAAAGCCTTGACCATGGCGAACAGGAAGAAGATGAACCCGGCCTTCAGGATAAACCAGACAATGCCCGGCACCCAGTTGAACGGTGCGATATCAATCGGTGGCAGCCAGCCACCCATGAACAGAATGGCGGTCAGCGAACACATCAGAACGATGGATGCATACTCGCCCAGCATAAACATCATGTATGGGGTGGAGCCATATTCCACCATGAAACCGGCCACCAGCTCCGATTCCGCCTCTGGCAGATCAAATGGAGGACGGTTTGTCTCAGCCAGAGCCGAGATGAAGAACACCACATACATCGGGAACAACGGAATCCAGTACCAGTCGAGGAATGAATTCGGCATGCCCAGCAAGGTACCGAGACCGGTCTGTTGCGAGTTCACGATATCCGTCAGGTTCAGCGATCCGACACACAGCAGAACCGTGATGATGACAAACCCGATGGAAACCTCATAGGACACCATCTGCGCGGCAGACCGCAGCGCGCCAAGGAACGGATATTTCGAGTTGGAGGCCCAGCCTCCCATGATGACGCCATAAACACCCAGGGAGGAAATCGCCAGCAGATACAGGATACCCACATTGATATCCGCAATAACCCAGCCATCATTCACCGGCACAACAGCCCATGCCGCCAGAGCCAGGGTGACAGAGACAAGCGGAGCCAGCAGGAACACGCCCTTATTGGCACTGGCCGGAATAACCGGCTCTTTGAGAACGAATTTCAGCAGGTCGGCAAAAGATTGCAGCAATCCCCACGGACCAACCACATTTGGTCCACGGCGGATCTGAACGGCAGCCCAGATTTTACGGTCGGCATAAAGAATATAGGCAATGAACACCAGCAGCGCGACCAGCATCAGGAGCGACTGCCCCACCATGATGGCGCCGGGAATAAGCCAGTTATCGACAAAGGCCTGCATCTGTCGTCCCCGTTATTCAGCCGCTTCGGCGGCTGGTCTGTTCAACAAGGCGCTGCACTCGGCCATAACGGCAGAGGCGCGCGCAATCGGATTGGTCAGGTAGAAATCATCAATGGCTGATGACAGAATGCCGCCAAAGCTGTCACCCCCGGCAGCACTCAGAGCGCCAAGGTCAAGAGCCTCACTTTCGGCAATTTCATCAATGCGGACCATATGTGGATGCGCCTGATAAAGCGCAGACCGCAGCTGAGCCAGCGAATTGAACGGCAATGTCTTGCCAAGAACGTCAGACAGCGCCCGCAGAATGGCCCAGTCCTCGCGGGCATCACCGGGAGGGAAAGCGGCCCGATTGGCCAACTGCACACGGCCTTCCGTATTCACGTAAGTTCCGGATTTTTCTGTATAGGCAGCACCTGGCAAAATCACATCAGCCCGGTGCGCTCCACGGTCACCATGGGTGCCCATATAGACCACAAAGGCACCTTCCGGCACGGATACTTCATCCACGCCCATCAGGAACAGAAGATCCTTGGCACCCGGCTCCAGCATCTCACCGGTAGACTGACCACCCTCACCCGGTACAAAGCCCACATCAAGGGCACCGGCAAGACCAGCATCCGTATGCAGAATATTGAAGCCGTTCCAGCCATCCCGGACAATACCCAGCGCTTCAGCCGCCCTGGCAGCTGCCGCCAGAACAGCGGCGCCATCAGGCCTATTCAGGGCTCCCTGCCCGATGATCATCATCGGATGCTCTGCCTTGGTAGGCCCGCGTTTGGCTAGCTCTGTCAGGATATCCGGGCTGTCCCCCATGTGGACCACAGGATAAGTCAGGTCAGCCAGTTCACCAATAAGGCCGATATTCACACCACCAGCCAGATAACGCTTGCGCAGTCGGGCGTTCAGAACTGGCGCTTCCCTGCGCGGATTTGTTCCCACCAGAAGGATAGCATCAGCGTCTTCAATCCCCTCAATGGTGGAATTGAACAGATAGCTGGCGCGACCATGTTCGGGATGAAGCGGCGAGCCAGGGAAACGCGCGTCAAGGCTGGTCACGCCAAGGCTGTCCATCAGGTCCTTAAGAGCGAAAACCTCTTCCACATTGGACAACTGACCGGCAAGCGCCCCAATCCGCTCTGGCTGAGTATCAGCAACCTTGTCCGCGATAATCCGGAATGCTTCCGCCCAGGAAACCGCCTGTAATTTACCGTCTTTCCGGGCATAGGGACGGTCAAGGCGCTGGGTTCTGAGGCCGTCCCAGACAAAGCGGGTCTTGTCCGAAATCCATTCCTCGTTCACGGCCTCATTCAGGCGCGGCATGATCCGCATCACTTCACGGCCACGGGTATCCACACGGATATTCGACCCCAGCGCATCCATCACATCAATGGATTCCGTCTTGGTCAATTCCCACGGCCTGGCCTGAAACGCATAGGGTTTGGATGTCAGTGCACCAACCGGGCAAAGATCAATGACGTTACCCTGGAGCTCTGACGACAGCGCTGCTTCCAGATAGGTGGTGATCTCGGCATCTTCTCCGCGACCAACCAGCCCCAGTTCCTGAATACCAGCCACCTCAGTGGTGAAGCGAACACAGCGGGTGCAGTGAATGCAGCGGGTCATGATCGTCTTGACCAGCGGCCCGATATGCTTGTTCTCAACCGCACGTTTGTTTTCCTGGTAGCGAGAACCGTCAACACCAAAGGCCATGGCCTGGTCCTGCAGGTCACACTCACCACCCTGATCACAGATAGGGCAATCAAGCGGGTGGTTGATCAGAAGGAATTCCATCACCCCTTCACGGGCCTTTTTGACCATCGGCGTATTGGTGAAGACTTCAGGAGCTTCCCCATTCGGGCCCGGACGCAGATCGCGGACAGACATGGCACAGGACGCAGCAGGCTTGGGAGGACCACCCTTGACCTCGACCAGACACATCCGGCAGTTTCCGGCAACAGACAAACGCTCATGGAAACAGAAACGCGGCACTTCGGCCCCCGCCTCCTCACACGCCTGCAACAGCGTGTAATGGGCCGGAACGTCCACCTCATTTCCATCTACGATCAGTTTAGTCATCGATCGCTCTCCAACGTTTGTCTTGTCCGCCTTACTCAGCAGCCACTGCGGGCGCTTCGTCCGGTTTCGGATTAGCAGTATACTGATCAATCCGCTCTTCAATCACATGACGGAAGTTGCGGATCAGGCCCTGAATAGGCCAGGCTGCAGCATCGCCAAGGGCGCAGATCGTATGACCTTCCACCTGCTTGGTGACATCAAACAGCATGTCGATTTCTTTCTTCTGCGCTTCACCACGCACCATGCGCTGCATCACACGATACATCCAGCCGGTGCCTTCCCGACACGGGGTGCACTGGCCACAACTTTCATGTTTGTAGAATGCACTCAGACGCGCAATTGCCTTGATGATGTCGGTGGACTTGTCCATCACGATCACAGCCGCCGTGCCCAGGCCCGAACGCCTGTCCCGCAGAGCATCAAAATCCATCGGGCAGTCAATAATATCCTCTGCCGTCAGGCACGGCACGGATGACCCGCCCGGGATAACGGCCAGAAGATTGTCCCAGCCGCCACGAATGCCACCGCAATGCTTGTCAATCAGCTCGCGGAACGGAACGCTCATCGCCTCTTCAAACGTGGCTGGCCGGTTCACATGTCCTGACACGCAGAACAGCTTGGTGCCGTGATTGTTCTCGCGACCAAATCCTTTGAACCAGCCGGCTCCCCGGCGCAGGATTGTCGGCGCAACAGCAATGGACTCCACATTGTTGACCGTAGTGGGACAACCATAGAGCCCCACATTGGCCGGGAATGGCGGCTTCAGACGCGGCTGACCCTTTTTACCCTCAATGGACTCGATCAGGGCCGTCTCCTCACCGCAGATATAGGCCCCGGCACCGTGATGGACGATGATGTCAAAGTCCCAGCCATTCTTGTTGTTCTTGCCGATAAGTCCGGCATCATAGGCCTGGTCAACAGCCGCCTGAAGGCGTTCGCGCTCACGGATGAATTCTCCGCGAACATAAATGTAGGCATGGTGCGCGCCCATGGCGAAACCGGCAACCAGACACCCTTCCACCAGCGTATGCGGATCATGGCGCAGGATTTCCCTGTCCTTGCAGGTACCAGGTTCTGATTCATCTGCATTCACAACAAGATAATGCGGACGATCTGTCACCTCTTTGGGCATGAAGGACCATTTGAGGCCGGTCGGGAAACCGGCACCGCCGCGGCCACGCAGGCCGGACGCCTTCATTTCCTCAATGATCCAGTCCTTACCCTTTTCAAGCAGAGCTTTGGTGCCATCCCACTGGCCGCGCCGGATCGCACCCTGCAGGTCCCAGTCATGCAGGCCATAGATATTGGTGAAGATACGGTCCTTGTCAGTCAGCATCTGAACCATGGATCAATCCTCCCCGTTTGAGCTGGAGGGAACATCGCCTGCCTCAACGCGCTTGGAAAAGGCGGTCTCACCACCAGACGACAGCTGTTTCGCCTGTTCAATCCAATTATCCCGCTGGATACGTCCCTTGAAGCTGAGCTTTTCGTCAAAAGCCGCAATATCAGCCTCGGTCCAGGCCGCTATCTGGGCAAATGTCGTAATACCAAGCCCCTGCAGCTTGCCTTCTATCACCTTGCCCACACCGGAAATCTTCTTGAGATCATCAGGCTTGCCGGACATGTCTGCCGGGGCAGCCGGTTTAACAGGTGTCGGGGCTGGCTCAACCGCAGGCGCAGGCTCTTTCACTGGAGCAGATTCCTGACCGCCTTTCAGCGTCGGGAAAATCTCATCCGTATTAATCGTAACCGGTCCGCCTTCAGGAGCGGAGAAAATCCGGTCAATCTGTGGACCCGGTTTCGGCGTTTCACCACGCGCAAAGCTGTCGAGAATAGCTTCCAGGGCCTCAGGCGTCAGATCTTCATAGGTATCCTTGAACACCTGAACCATCGGCGCATTAACACAGGCACCGGCACATTCCACCTCTTCCCAGGAGAAATCCCCATCATCCGACAGGGTGAATGGCTGGGCCGCAATCCGGTTCTTGCAGATCCGGATCAGGTCTTCAGCACCCCGCAGCATGCAGGGCGTCGTGCCGCAGACCTGGACATGGGCCTTCCTGCCAACCGGCTGCAGCTGAAACTGTGTGTAGAACGTCGCGACTTCGAGAACACGGATATAGGGCATATCCAGCATGTCGGCGATGGCCTCAATGGCCGGACGGCTGACCCAACCCTCCTGCTCCTGCGCCCGCATCAGCAGCGGGATAACCGCAGAGGCTTGTCGGCCTTCCGGATATTTGGCAATCACCATATTCGCCCAATCCACATTTTCCGCTGAAAATGCGAAGCTCTCAGGCTGCTCATGATGTAGGCGACGAACTGACATGTGTCACTCGCTCTCAGAATATTGTCGACGTCAGCAGATTGGTCCGAAGCACCCGATAGGCTCCATTCTTGAAGACCACAGTTGCAATCGCCACATCCGATTCAAACTGCAGAAGAATGGCAAATCCATTCAGTTGCCTCTGCTCTCCGCCTTCGCCTCCGTCTTCAAATTCGGTTACGGGCTGGAAACCTTTGACAGCCCAACCCGACTGCAAAAGAGCTTTCAGCTCGCTTGCAGCCTGTTCAATCACCGGTCCACCTCGCCAAACACGATGTCGAGAGACCCGAGGACTGCCGATACATCAGCAAGCTGATGCCCACGACAGATAAAATCCATGGCCTGCAGATGCGCGTATCCCGGCGCGCGGATCTTGCAGCGATAGGGCTTGTTGGACCCGTCCGAGACCAGATAGACGCCAAACTCACCCTTCGGTGCCTCAACAGCCGCATAGATCTCGCCTGCAGGCACGTGATAGCCCTCTGTATAGAGTTTGAAATGATGGATCAGCGCTTCCATCGACCGCTTCATCTCGCCACGCTTCGGTGGCACCACCTTGCCGTCAACAGAGGACACCGGCCCCTGCCCCGCAGGCGTCCGCAGTTTCTCAATGCACTGCTTCATAATGGAAACAGACTGGCGCATTTCCTCCATGCGGATCAGATAGCGGTCATAGCAGTCGCCGTTCTTGCCGATGGGGATATCAAAGTCCAGCTCGTCATAACACTCATAGGGCTGCGACTTGCGCAGATCCCAGGCAGCACCCGAACCACGCACCATGACGCCGGAAAATCCCCAGGCCCAGGCATCATCGATATCCAGAACACCGATATCCACGTTGCGCTGCTTGAAAATCCGGTTATGGGTCAGAAGGCCCTCGATGTCATCGCAAATGTCGAGGAACGGGTCACACCAGTCGTAAATGTCATCAATCAGCTCTTCAGGCAGATCCTGATGCACGCCGCCGGTACGGAAGTAGGCCGCATGCATGCGGGAACCACTGGCGCGCTCATAGAAGACCATCAGCTTCTCACGCTCTTCAAAGCCCCAGAGCGGCGGCGTCAGCGCCCCAACATCCATGGCCTGGGTGGTGACGTTGAGAAGATGCGAGAGGATGCGGCCGATCTCGGAATACAACACCCGGATCAGCTGCCCGCGTTTGGGAACTTCAATCCCCAGCAGCCGCTCGGTCGCCAGACAGAATGCATGCTCCTGGTTCATCGGAGCCACATAGTCCAGTCGGTCAAAATACGGGATAGCCTGATTGTAGGTCTTCGCCTCGATCAGCTTCTCGGTCCCGCGATGCAGAAGCCCGATATGCGGATCAACCCGCTCGACCACTTCCCCGTCCAGTTCCAGAACCAGACGCAGCACACCGTGGGCTGCCGGATGCTGCGGGCCAAAGTTGATGTTGAAATTGCGAACCTGAGCCTCAGCCATGGATCGTTACGCTCCCTGCATCAGCTGTTGGCTTTCTCATCGCCGGGTAGCACGTAATCCGTGCCTTCCCAGGGACTGAGAAAATCGAAATTGCGGAATTCCTGATTGAGCTTCACAGGCTCATAAACAACCCGCTTCTGCTCATCGTCATAACGGACCTCAACAAAACCGGTCAGCGGGAAGTCCTTGCGCAGAGGATGACCATCAAACCCGTAATCCGTCAGAATGCGGCGCAGATCCGGATGGCCCGAGAACAGAATACCGTAGAAATCATAGGCTTCCCGTTCGAACCAGTCAGCACCGGGAAACACCGGCACGGCAGAGGGCACCATCAGGCTCTCGCTCGTCTCAATCTTGATCCTGATCCGTGCATTCTGTGTCGGGCTCAGAAGGTGATAGACCACATCAAACCGGTTTTGCCGACCCGGATAGTCCACACCGCAGATATCGACGAAATTGACGAACTTGCAGCGGGCATCATTCTTCAGAAACCGCAGCACCTCGATAATCGATGTGCGTTCCGCCTGAACCCAGAGGTCACCGAAATCGACACCCCAGGCGCGCAGATGATCGCCAAGCGCATCCGCAATATACTCGCCAAGCTCTTTCAGATTGTCATCCATCAGCGCCACCCCGCCTATCGCTCGATTGTGCCGGTGCGGCGGATCTTCTTCTGAAGCAGCAAGACACCATAGAGAAGCGCTTCAGCCGTTGGCGGACATCCCGGAACATAGACATCAACGGGAACAATACGGTCACAGCCACGGACCACTGAGTAGGAATAGTGATAATAGCCGCCGCCATTGGCACAGGACCCCATTGAGATCACATAGCGCGGCTCCGGCATCTGGTCATAGACCTTGCGCAATGCAGGCGCCATCTTGTTGGTCAGTGTTCCGGCAACGATCATCACATCCGACTGGCGCGGTGACGCGCGCGGCGCAAAGCCAAACCGCTCCACATCATAACGCGGCATAGACAGCTGCATCATCTCAACCGCACAACAGGCAAGACCAAAGGTCATCCACATCAGCGAGCCGGTTCTCGCCCACTGAATAATGCTGTCGGTTGATGTTACGAAAAAACCCTTGTCGGCCAGCTCGTCATTCACCTCGAGGAAAAACGGATCATCGGCTCCAACGGACTTGCCGGTCAGCGGATCAACGGCACCGCGCGGCGACGGGGCAATCAGCGTGCCTGTCGTATCGCTCAATCCCATTCCAGAGCTCCCTTTTTCCAAGCATAGATAAAGCCAATGGTCAGCTCGGCCAGAAACACCATCATCGTGACAAAGCCAAACCCGCCCGCATCAGAGAATGATACAGCCCAGGGAAACAGGAAAGCCACCTCCAGATCAAAGATGATGAACAGGATTGCCACGAGGTAGAAGCGCACATCAAACTTCATCCGCGCATCATCGAACGGATTGAATCCGCACTCATAGGCTGACAGCTTCTCGGTATCCGGCTTTTTGAACGCCAACAGGAAGGGAGAGATCAGCAGCGCAAGTCCGATGACAAGCGAAAGTCCAATGAAGACGACAATCGGCAGATAGTCCTTCAAAAGGTCTTCCATTGAGCCAGGCCTTATCTCATCGCATCTCGGATGCAGATTTTTATTGATATGGCCACGGATTACAAATCAAACCTGCAGCCATATGATGACTGAGGCTTAGCCCACTGAACACAAAGAGGCAAGCCCCCGAACCATGATCAAATCACCGTGTGACCCGTTGATTGTGAACAGTTTTCACGATGTCAGTGTTGATACGGATCAGTCGCAAGATTGGATGAATGTCATTCCAGTGACATCATTTAATCCGCCAGAAACTCGCAAAGCCTGATTACACAGGCGTTATCTGTGCATTCCCAGAGATTTACACAAACATGACATTCATAGTCATATATTGACTTGAGAAAAACACATGATCACTTGCGAATGCGATCGAACCAATGCACGCGGAAGACCCCCAAACGCAGAACAATGCGCATAGACCAATGGCTAAGCGCGAAAAACAGAAAAATTGTCTGGAGAAAATGGCGGGAGTGACGGGGCTCGAACCCGCGACCTCCGGCGTGACAGGCCGGCACTCTAACCAACTGAGCTACACCCCCGCGTGTAGCACGGACATCTTGTTCTGGCGAGGCATTCCCAAGGAATGGCGGGAGTGACGGGGCTCGAACCCGCGACCTCCGGCGTGACAGGCCGGCACTCTAACCAACTGAGCTACACCCCCTCGCCTGCGAACGTTGTCGCCCGTGAGGTGACGCTGAATTACGAAAGTCCGATGACAGTGTCAAGCAAAGAAGTGACACCAAAATCACCACATCCACAGGCTTTCGGCGGAAATGCTGGTCTTGGCCTGTGGATGAATGAAAAAATAAAATGCGCGACTTCACAAATCGGTCGCTTAACCGGCTGATTCACAACCGGAAACCCAATCCGTCTCCGCACAGAAAGCGCTAAAATGCCTTGAAGGTAATAATCGTGTGCGTATCGATGATTCCATCGATGATCTGGACTTTTTCATTCACGAAATGCCCGATATCGGCTTCCTCTGACACGTAGAACTTGACCAGAAGGTCATAATTCCCGGCCGTCGAATAGATTTCAGATGCGATTTCCGCATCCGCCAGCGCATTTGCGACATCATAGGAGCGGCCAAGTGCGCATTTGATCTGTACAAAAAAGGCGATCATTCTCGTAATCCAGTTTCTTTCATAGTCCAGTGACCGGAGCGTTCTGCCCCACTCGAACATGCGCCCGGATGAAGCGCAAGCCCTTTGATTTCCAACAGTCAAAAACAAGCTTTGGCCACACAGGTCAACAGATTCGTGAGCCAGCGTTGAAGCCGTTCGTGCTTGCTCCCGTGCTCGCAGATGACCATATCCGGTTAAGACGCACAGGCAACAGCCGCAAACAAGGAGATTGCGCCAACGGAAGGAGAGACCTCATGTTCCGCTCATTGAAAACACTTGCCAAAGTGACCCTTGTCGCTTCTGCCCTACTGATGACAACAGGTGCGACCAGTTATGCCATCGATGCAGGCATGAGCATCAAACAGAGAACATCTCTTCAATCGCTGACGACTGCAGACAAGCAGGAAATCGCCTTTGTTGTTCATTCCCATATCTGGGCCATGACACAGAGAAAAGCCGAGCTGGCCTATCAGCTTGCGACGCCATCCTACAGAAAACCGTTTGCCACGGCACCGGACTATTTGAAGTTCCTGCGCAAGGAGCACACGCCCCTGGCCTATGCCAAATCACTTACCATCGATTCTATCTCATTTACCGATGGAGCACTGATCCAGCACGCTTATGTCACGGATGTGAGAAAGAAAACATGGCGCGCCTCCTTCACACTCAGACACAATGATCTGGATGGCAGTTGGCGGATTGATTCCTTTGCCATGGCTTTGGCACCCGGTCAGACAGTCTGACCTAACACCCGAAACGACAAAAGGCGGTCCTTAGAGGCCGCCCTTGTCCGTTCTGCAGACCATATCGCTGTTACAGTGGAGCCATATCACCAGCAGCCCAGGCTGCTTTGGTCTGAAGACGGAAATCGTCAAACCGGCCTGCTTCGATCGCGTCGCGCATACCCTGCATCAGGGTTTGGTAGTAATGCAGATTGTTCCAGGTCAGCAACATAGCACCCAGAGCCTCACCTGACTTGACCAGATGATGCAGATAAGCCCGGCTATAATCCCGCGCCGCCGGACAGGTGCTTTCCGGGTCCAGTGGTCTGTGGTCGTCCGCATGGCGGGCATTTCTCAGATTGACCTTGCCGAAACGGGTGAAAACCTGCCCATGCCGCCCCGCCCGGGTCGGCATGACACAGTCAAACATGTCCACACCACGTGCCACTGATTCAAGCAGATCGTCCGGCGTTCCCACACCCATCAGATAGCGGGGCTTGTCTGATGGCAGAACCGGACAGGTTACCTCCAGCATGCGGAGCATCACCTCCTGCGGCTCCCCAACCGCAAGCCCGCCAATGGAATAGCCTTTCAGGTCCATGGCTTTCAGGGCTTCAGCTGATTCCACCCGCAAATGCGGCTTGTCGCCGCCCTGAACAATGCCAAACATGGCCTGCCCCGGCCTGTCGCCAAAAGCAATCTTGCAGCGCTCCGCCCAGCGGAGCGACAGCTCCATAGCCCGTTTGACATCATCTTCGGACGCTGGCAGAGCAATACACTCATCAAGCTGCATCTGAATATCGGACCCCAGCAGGCACTGGATCTCAATAGACCGCTCCGGCGACATGAAATAGCGCTGACCATCAATATGGGACTGGAAGGTAACACCCTCTTCCTTCAACTTGCGGATCTTGGCAAGAGACATAACCTGAAAACCGCCCGAATCCGTCAGGATCGGATGGGGCCAGTTGGCAAACGTGTGGAGACCACCCAGTTTAGCCACCCGTTCAGCCCCGGGACGCAACATCAGATGATAGGTGTTGCCCAGAATGACATCCGCACCAAGCTCACGCACCTGACCTGGATACATGGCCTTGACGGTACCGGCTGTACCAACTGGCATGAAAGCAGGTGTACGAATATCACCGCGTGGCGTCTTCACAGTCCCGCGCCTGGCTTCACCGTCCTTGCCAATCAGCTCAAAGCCAAATTCCGTAGTCATGAACGCGCCTCCAGCGGCTTGCGGAATAACAGGGAGGAATCCCCGTATGAATAGAACCGGTAACCGGTCTTAATTGCATGAGTATAGGCCTGACGCATGGCATCAAATCCGGCAAACGCGGAAACGAGCATAAAGAGCGTCGAGCGCGGCAGATGGAAGTTGGTCATCAGCACATCCACTGCCTTGAACCGATAACCCGGCGTGATGAAGATATCCGTGTCCCCGGCAAAGGGCCGAATGGTGCCATCATCATCTGCAGCACTTTCAAGCAAGCGCAGAGATGTGGTGCCAACTGAGACAAGTCGCCCGCCACGTGCACGCACGGCATTCAGCGCATCAGCCTGTGCAGGTGTAATCTCCCCCCACTCGGAATGCATCTTGTGACCGTCCGTATCATCAGCCTTCACCGGCAGGAATGTTCCCGCCCCAACATGCAGGGTGATGAAGTGACGCTCGATGCCACGAGCATCCAGAGCCGCAAACAGTTCATCGGTGAAATGCAGGCCGGCCGTGGGCGCAGCGACTGCGCCGTCTTCCTCGGCATAGATCGTCTGATAATCTTCAGCATCCTGCTCATCCTCAGGCCGTTTCGAGCCGATATAAGGTGGCAGAGGAATATGTCCGGCACCGGCTATCTTCACATCCAGATCCTGCCCGGCGACATCGAAGGTCAGAAGCACCTCTCCAGCCTCCCCTTTGTCGCTCACCTCGGCAACAAAGTCCGGACCGAATTCGACACGGTCGCCCACAGCCAGTTTCTTGGCCGGGCGGGCAAAAGCCAGCCAGCTGTTCAACGTTTCCCGTTTGTGCAGATTGAACGTCACTTTGGCCCGCGCATCAGCACGGCAGCGATACCCGGTCAGCTCCGCCGGGATCACCCGGGTATCATTGAACACCAGCGCGTCGCCAGGCTGCAGCAGGTCCGGCAGATCAACTACAGTCCGGTCTGACAGCGGATCGTCTGAGACAATGAGCATGCGTGCATCATGCTTGGGATGCACAGGACGCAGCGCTATCCGCTCCTCAGGCAGCTCAAAATCAAACTGGTCAACACGCATGGGTCAGTCTCTCACAAAACAGGCGGCACATCTGGTGATGCGCCGCCCGAAAACAGAATTTAGTCGCCTTAGGCGTCAGCAGCCACTTTCAGGCTGATGATCTTGTCAGGATCCTGCACCGGCTCGCCGCGCTTGATCTTGTCCACATTCTCCATACCGGAGATCACTTCACCCCAGACCGTGTACTGGCCATTGAGGAAACCGGCATCATCAAAACAGATGAAGAACTGGCTGTCCGCGGAATCCGGATCCATCGCACGCGCCATGGAACATACACCGCGTCCGTGATGACCATCATTGAACTCGGCTTTCAGATTCTGGCCGGAACCACCCATCCCGGTTCCGGTCGGATCACCGGTCTGAGCCATAAAGCCCTCGATCACCCGGTGGAAAACAATCCCGTCATAGAAGCCATCCCGAGCCAGTTCCTTGATACGGGCCACATGGTTCGGTGCCAGGTCTGGGCGAAGAGAGATCACCACTTCACCATGGGTCATCTCCATGATCAGTGTGTTTTCCGGATCCTTGATATCGGTCACGGGTGTGTCCTTTCAGATTTGGTTATTCTTTAACGTCAGCAGCAACCTGCATCCGGATAATCTTGTCCGGGTTCTGTACAGGTTCACCACGTTTGATGTTGTCGACAAACTTCATACCTTCAACGACCTCACCCCAGACCGTGTACTGGCCATTGAGGAAATGCCCGGCGTCGAACATGATGAAGAATTGCGAATTGGCACTGTCCCGGCTCTGGGCACGCGCCATACCAACTACGCCACGCTCAAATGGGCGCGGTGAGAATTCAGCTTTAAGGTCAGGATAGGAAGAGCCACCACGGCCGGTTCCTGTCGGGTCGCCACTCTGGGCCATGAAACCGTCAATCACACGGTGAAAGACAATACCGTCATAGAACTTCTCACGCGCCAGTTTCTTGATCCGCTCCACATGCTGGGGTGCCAAATCGGGGCGGAGTTTGATGACCACACGGCCATCTTTCAGGTCAAGAAGAAGCGTATTTTCCGGATCGAGATCCTCGGCCCCTGCCGAAAGTCCGGAAAATGCAAAGAAGAAAAGCGAGAAAACAGTAATCAGGAAGGACCGCATGGAAGGCTCCGCTATCTGATATCAGGATTGAGGAAAACGGGCTTTGAGACGTTCAGCCACACCGGAGGGAACAAAAGAGCTGATGTCACCGCCCATTTTCGCTATCTGGCGCACAAGCGTGGCCGTGATATGGCGAACGTCGGGCGACGCGGGCAGAAAGATGGTCGAGACGTCTAGTGCCATCGCGCCATTCATGCCGACCATCTGCATTTCATAGTCAAAATCGGTCCCATCCCGCAGGCCACGAACAAGCAGGGACGCGTTATGCGCGCGGGCTGCATCAACCACCAGGCCATCAAACGCAATCACATCCATACGATTGGACAGCTCCGGCAATGCTCCCCGGATCATCGCCTCTCTGTCTTCAAACGAAAACAGCGGTGTCTTGCCCGGATGAATGCCAATCGCCACGACCACACGGTCAGCAAGCGCGAAAGACTTCTCCAGAATATCAAGATGCCCGTTCGTCATCGGGTCGAACGAACCAGGATAGAGTGCAATCCGTTTCATTCCGCCTCAATAGCTGTGTTTGGCCCTCAGAACAAGGCCGAATGGCGGGTTTTCAAACCTGAACGCAAGATGAACGGCAGACTCCGGCTTCATTCAGTTAAGCATCGCTAGGATGAACACCATCAGAGAAAACAAACCAGGGAGTTGACCATGCCCCGCCTGAACCAGATTTGCCTGACCGCCTTGTCCATCATGATGCTGATGCTTGCAGTCCTTTTCAGCGCAAATATGGCAAGCCGGGCACAGACCGACTCAGCTCTTACCCTGAAGGGCGACCGCCTTCAGTTGGCCAAGGACATTACCGAGACATGCGGTGGAGAAGCCTGGCCGGCACAGGACCCCGACTGTGTTGAAGACATCCTGATGACCAACGGACTTGACCGCGATGTGCGTGTCATAACCATCGCCCGGAACACCGGACCAAACACCACTACACTGGTTCGCAAAGCCCTGATCGATTAATCCCGAGACCTCCAACGCTCACCCCACACCCCAGTTTCTCCAGAGTGTAACCTTGATGCCGGTCTTCGGACCGGCATCTTTTTTATGTCTGAATCATGCCTTCTGCTTCAACAGCGCCAGCCAGAGCCCTCCGCCAATCAGAAAAGACCCGCTGATCCGCTCCACCAGCCGGACCCGACTTTGTGAGAGAAGAGACCCCGCCCGCCCGGCAAGCACCGCATAAGCTCCATCAAGAACAGTCGCGACAATCATGAAGGTTGCACCGAGCAGAATGGTCTGCAGCAGAGCATTCCCGGCCGGATCTATGAACTGGGGAATAAAGGCACCAAAGAACAGCAACGCCTTTGGGTTTGACCAGATAACAATGAAGCCCTGCCAGAAAAACCCGCCATTCGGCTTGCGTCCTGCCGAAGAACCAAGGCTGCCGTCGGATCGCCACATCCTGACACCAAGCCAGACAAGATAGGCCGCCCCGAGAAGACGCAGCCAGTCAAACACGACGCCAAGATTGTTGACAATGGTCGACAAGCCGAATGCCAGAACACAGAGCATAATCGCCAGACCAACCTGGGTTCCCACAACATTCAGCAACCCGGCCATAGGCCCATGGCGCAGGCTGTTCGCAATGATCACAGTCACCGTTGGCCCCGGTACAATGACAATGGCGATGCAGGCAAGGACATATGTGAAATACAGATTGGGATCGATCATTCCGGCACTCCGTTTGGCCCCCATGATGCCCCGATCTCAACCAGGCTCCAAGAAAAAAGGGAGGTCCAGTGACCTCCCTTGATATCGTTGACTGAGATAAAGCCTTAGGGTCAAGGCTCATTGCTCACGCCCTATTCTTCAGACGGCGCTCCGTCTTCAGATGAGGAACCGGCATCTGGCGAAGCCTCGGATCCGTCCTCTCCCTCATCCAGATCGTCCGCATCATCCTCGTCCACATCCGAAATCCGGCCGACCGAGACAACTTTCTCGTCATCCTTGGTCTTGAAGACGGTTACACCCTGTGTAGAGCGACCGGCGATACGGACACCATCAATCGGGCAGCGGATCAACTGGCCAGCATCGGTTACCAGCATGATCTGGTCACTGTCCTCAACCGGGAAAGACGCCACAAGCGGGCCATTCCGGTCATTCACAGCCATGGCTGCAATGCCTTTGCCGCCGCGACCGGAGACGCGATATTCAAACGACGATGACCGCTTGCCGAAGCCACGTTCCGAAATCGTCAGGATGAACTGCTCGGACGCGCCCATAGCCGCATAGAGTTCGGCTCCGAGTTCAACACCTTCCGTGCTTTCCTCTTCCTCAATCTCCTGTGCTTCCAACCCGTCTTCCGCATTCAGCATGGCCCGGCGACGGCGCAGATATTCACTGCGTTGTGCCGGAGTTGCGTCGAAATGGCGGAGGATAGCCATGGAAATCACATCATCCCCATCGCCCAGGTTGATGCCCCGGACACCCGTAGATGCCCTGCTCTGGAAAACGCGTACATCCGTGACCTTGAAGCGGATCGCCTGGCCATGGCCTGTAGTCAGCAGAACGTCATCAGCTTCCGTACAGGTTTCCACACCAACGATGCCATCACCCTCATCGAGCTTCATGGCAATCTTGCCGTTCCGGTTCACCTGAACGAAATCGGACAGCTTGTTGCGGCGGACAGAACCGCTCTGGGTGGCGAACATCACATCCAGTTCGCCCCAGCTGTTCTCGTCTTCCGGCAGGGGCATGATTGTATTGATCGTTTCCCCGGCCTCAAGCGGCAAGATGTTGATCAGGGCCTTGCCTCGGGACTGCGGAGCAGCCAGCGGCAGACGCCAGACCTTCATCTTGTAGACAATCCCGCGCGATGAGAAGAACAGGATCGGCGTATGGGTGTTGGCCACAAAGAGACGGGACACAAAATCCTCGTCCTTGGTGGACATGCCCGACCGCCCCTTGCCGCCACGCTTCTGCGCGCGATAGGTCGAGAGCGGCACCCGCTTGATATAACCACCATGAGTCACGGTCACGACCATGTCCTCACGGGCAATCAGATCTTCATCTTCGAGATCAGCACCACCCTCGACAATTTCTGTCCGGCGCGGTGTAGCAAACTCATCCTTGATGGCCTGAAGCTCACCGCTGATGATGCTGAAAATTCGAGCCCGTGAGCGCAGGATTTCAAGATAATCACTGATCTGCTCACCAAGCTTGTTCAGCTCATCACCGATTTCATCGCGTCCAAGCGCCGTCAGGCGCTGCAAACGCAGGTCAAGGATGGCCCGAGCCTGCTCTTCAGACAGCTTATACGTCCCGTCCGGCCGGATCATGTGACGCGGGTCGTCAATCAGTTCCACCAGAGGAGCCACGTCACCCGCTGGCCAATCCCGTTCCATCAACTGGCGACGGGCTGTTGCGGGGTCCGGCGCATGGCGGATCAGATGGATCACTTCATCAATATTGGCAACGGCAATAGCCAGACCAACCAGCACATGGGCCCGGTCACGAGCCTTGTTGAGCAGGAACTTGGTTCGGCGGCTGACCACTTCCTCACGGAAGTTGACAAAGGCCTGGATGAAATCCTTGAGACCAAGCTGCTCCGGACGACCGGAATTCAGGGCCACCATATTGGCACCGAATGAGGTCTGAAGCTGTGAGAAACGGTAAAGCTGATTGAGGATCACGTCCGGATTGCCATCCCGTTTCAGCTCAATCACAACCCGCATGCCGTGACGGTCGGATTCGTCACGAATGTCAGAGATGCCCTCCACCCGCTTGTCACGGACAAGCTCGGCAATCTTCTCGATCATCGAGGACTTGTTCACCTGATAAGGAATCTCGTGAACAATCAGCGCCTCACGATCCTTGCGGATGGTCTCGGTCGTCACCTTGGCCCGCATAACAATGGAGCCACGGGCATTCTGGTAGGCATTGCGAATGCCCGACCGCCCGAGAATGGTGCCACCGGTCGGGAAGTCCGGCCCCGGCACATGTTCCATCAGCTGCTCGGTGGTGATCGCCGGATCTTCAATATAGGCGTGACAGGCATCAATCACCTCGCCCAGATTGTGCGGCGGAATGTTGGTGGCCATACCAACGGCAATACCACCGGCACCATTGACCAGAAGGTTGGGGAACTTGGCAGGCAGAACGCTCGGTTCACGCTCGGATGCATCATAGTTCTCGACAAAGTCCACAGTATCCTTGTCGATATCATCCAGCAGCGAATGAGAGACCTTTTCCAGTCGGCATTCCGTGTAGCGCATGGCAGCGGCCGGATCGCCGTCAACAGAACCGAAATTGCCCTGCCCGTCGATCAGCGGTAAACGCAGAGAGAAGTCCTGCGCCATACGCACCAGAGCGTCATAAATGGCCGAGTCACCATGCGGGTGATACTTACCCATAACATCACCGACCACACGGGCCGATTTGCGATAGGGCTTGTTCCACTCATAGCCATTCTCATGCATGGAATAGAGAATGCGCCGGTGTACCGGCTTGAGACCATCCCGCACATCCGGGAGCGCACGGCTGACAATCACGCTCATGGCGTAATCCAGATAGCTGCGCTTCATCTCTTCCGTAATTGAAGTCGGGCGAATGTCAGATGGCAGATCGCCGCCCTGAGTCGCGTTTGTCTCGTCTGTCAAGAAAGTGACTCGTCATTTGATGTCGTTAACTGCCTATGTAGCCGATTCCCGGACAAAACCGCAAATATGGCGAACAAGTATCCCCATTATTGCATTCTCCCCGAACCCGGCCTGATATTTTATGGCCCGCCATTGGTCACGGCAGAACCCGACTGGTCACATTATGTGAGGTCGTGATCGCGTATGAAATCAGGTCAAGGCAACAATGCCTCTATCCGCTGCCTGCCATCCGTTGCTTCTATCCAAGGCATCCGGCACCTCTTTTTAACGCTGCAATGCAGCATGAATTTTCACGTCAATTCAGTTCGAAACACCAATTTATTATGCTATATTATTCAGTATCTTACGGATAAAAATCCAGTCTACTAAATTTTTAGTTTGACAAAATCCATGCCCTCATATGACATTTTTGTATATCGGCTTCGGCCGATTGGATTTCTCAAGGGAGGAGACAAGATGCGCAAGTATCTGCTCTCCGCAGTCGCGGCCGCTGCCGTTATTGCGGGGTCTTCGTCAGCTATGGCCGATACGGCAGCAGCGAAGAAATGGATTGATCAGGAATTCCAGCCGTCCGCTTTGAGCAAGGACGAGCAAATGAAGGAAATGGAATGGTTCATCAATGCCTCTGAACCATTCAAGGGTATGGAAATCAACGTTCTGTCTGAAGGTATTCCGACCCATTCCTACGAATCTGAAGTGCTGACCAAAGCATTCGAGGAAATCACTGGCATCAAGGTCAACCACCAGATCCTCGGCGAAGGGGAAGTGGTTCAGGCCGTGCAGACCCAGATGCAGACAAAGCGGAATCTCTACGACGCATATGTCAACGATTCCGACTTGATCGGCACCCATTCCCGTCTGCAGCTTGCCTATAACCTCACTGACTGGATGGCGGGTGAAGGCAAGGATGTCACCAATCCGGGCCTTGATCTGGGCGACTTCATGGGCACCCAGTTCACTACAGGCCCCGACGGCGACCTCTACCAGCTGCCCGATCAGCAGTTCGCAAACCTCTACTGGTTCCGCAAGGATTGGTTCGACCGCGAAGACCTGAAAGCCGCCTTCAAGGCAAAATACGGTTATGACCTTGGTGTACCGGTCAACTGGTCCGCTTATGAGGATATCGCCGAATTCTTCTCGAAAGACGTGAAGGAAATCGACGGAACCACAATCTACGGTCATATGGACTACGGCAAGCGCGCGCCTGACCTCGGCTGGCGTATGACGGATGCCTGGCTCTCTATGGCCGGTGCCGGTTCCAAAGGTGAGCCAAACGGTATTCCGATTGATGAATGGGGCATCCGCATGGAAGCCGGCAGCTGTAACCCGGTTGGAGCATCGGTCACCCGTGGCGGTGCTGCAAACGGCCCGGCTGCTGTCTACGCCATCCGCAAATGGGACGAATGGCTCCGCAACTTCGCACCTCCGGGCGCTGCCAGCTTTGACTTCTACCAGTCTCTGCCGGCTCTCTCTCAGGGTAACGTTGCACAGCAGATCTTCTGGTACACCGCTTTCACCGCCGACATGGTGAAGCCGAAATCAGAGGGCAACAACACAGTTGACGAAAGCGGCAACCCGCTGTGGCGCATGGCTCCAAGCCCGCATGGTCCTTACTGGGAAGAAGGCCAGAAGGTCGGCTATCAGGACGTTGGCTCCTGGACCATCCTGAAGTCTACACCGGTTGATCGCGCCAAGGCGGCCTGGCTCTATGCCCAGTTCGTGGTGTCCAAGACTGTTGACGTGAAGAAGTCCCATGTGGGTCTCACCTTCATCCGCGACAGCTCCGTCAACCATGAGAGCTTCACAGAACGCGCACCGAAGCTGGGTGGTCTGGTCGAGTTCTACCGTTCTCCGGATCGGGTTGCATGGTCTCCAACCGGTGTTAATGTACCTGATTATCCGAAGCTGGCCCAGATCTGGTGGCAGCAGATCGGTGACGTGAACTCAGGTGCCTTCACACCGCAGGAAGCCATGGATCGTCTGGCTCAGGAAATGGACGTCACCATGGCCCGTATGCAGGCCGCCGATGAGGCAGCCAATGTATACGGCGGTTGCGGACCGCGCCTGAACGAAGAAAAGGACGCCGAATGGTGGTTTGCCAATGGCGGTGCCAAGCCGAAGCTCGCCAATGAAAAACCCCAGGGCAAGACGGTGAACTATGACGAGCTGGTTGCCCGCTGGGCTTCCAACTAACGCATAACCTCCCGACTGGGTCCGCGAGCCCAGTCCTGATGGCCGGGCCTCAACGTCCGGCCATCTCTCACCGCACAGCCCCATTCCAACAGGCCTATTTCACCTGTGCGGATCACTTCGGCGGAAACGGACCATGACTATAGAACTCGAACGCATCACCAAACGCGTTGGCGCGGTGACCCACATCAAGGAAACGAGCCTTCGCCTTGAAGCCGGACATTTCAATGTCCTTCTGGGAGAAACAGGCTCAGGCAAGACCTCTCTCATCAAGATGATGGCAGGTCTGGACCCGATTGCTTCCGGCCGTGTGCTGATGGATGGTCAGGATGTGACCCGCCTCTCCACACAGAAGCGCAATATCAGCCTGGTGCACCAGTTCTTCGTCAACTACCCGCATATGTCGGTGTTCGACAACATCGCATCACCACTGAAGGTGGCCGGTATGGCCAAATCTGAAATTCAGGGACGCGTCGAGGAAGCAGCAGACCTGCTGCAGCTCCGCCCCATGCTGAACCGTCGCCCACATGAACTCTCGGGCGGTCAGCAGCAGAGAACAGCGCTCGCACGCGCCATAGCCAAGGAAAGCAACGCCGTTTTCCTTGATGAGCCGCTCGCCAATCTGGACTACAAACTGCGCGAAGAACTCCGCGACCAGCTGCCTGAACTCTTTGCCGGGCGCGGAGCCGTTGTGGTCTATGCGACATCAGAGCCCGAAGAAGCCCTGCTGCTTGGTGGTTATACCGCGCTGATGAATGACGGGCATGTCAGCCAGTTCGGCCCGACTGCCGACATTTACCGCAAACCGGCCAATCTCATAGCAGCCCGGGTTTTCTCTGATCCGCCCATCAACACAGCCCCTATTTCAAAGCGTGGAAATGTTGCGCATCTGGGCTCCGACATCAGCTGGACGATCGAAGGCCCGGCAGCAGACCTGTCAGATGGCGACTATGTCATCGCCATCAGGCCAAACCATATTTCCCCGCTGTCTCACGACAAGGGGGTCGCCCTTACCGGTGCGGTTCAGGTCACAGAACTGAGCGGGTCTGAAAGCAGTGCCCATTTCCGGCTGCATAATGAGAGCTGGGTCTCTTTGGCCCACGGTGTTCATGCCTATCAGGTTGGCGAGGACCATACCTTCTACATGGACCCGTCCCGCTGCTTCTACTTTGCCCCAGATGGCACCCTGGCTGCCTGAACGGAGACTTCAATATGGCAAAAATCACGCTTTCAAAGCTCCGGCACAGCTATTACCCCAATCCCAAGAGCGCGGCGGACTATGCGCTGAAGGAAATCGACCTCGACTGGCAGGATGGTGGCGCTTATGCCTTGCTCGGGCCATCCGGTTGCGGCAAGTCGACCCTTCTCAACATCATTTCGGGTCTGCTGACACCAAGCGAAGGGCAGATTCTGTTTGATGGCCAGGATGTGACCAACCTGCCGCCAGATGCACGGAACATTGCGCAGGTTTTCCAGTTTCCGGTGATCTATGACACCATGACGGTTCGTGACAATCTGGCATTTCCACTGAAAAACCGCGGGGTTGACAGCGGAACCATTGAGCGCCGTGTCACCGAAATTGCCGAGATGCTGGAAGTCACCGAGCTCCTGGATACCCGTGCGGCCGGTCTTTCCCCGGATAACAAGCAGAAGATTTCAATGGGGCGCGGTCTCGTGCGGGATGATGTGAACGTCATCATGTTCGATGAGCCTCTGACCGTCATCGACCCGCACCTAAAATGGAAATTACGCTCTAAACTCAAAGAATTACATCAAAGAGTTAAAGCGACCATGATCTATGTAACACACGATCAGACGGAAGCTCTGACTTTCGCTGATCAGGTGGTGGTGATGCAGGATGGTGAAGTGGTGCAGATCGGCACACCGGTGGAACTCTTTGAACGACCGGCCCATACCTTTGTCGGCCACTTCATTGGCTCACCCGGCATGAACATCATGCCATGCGAGGTAAAAGACGGCACTGCCCGTTTCAACGGCCAGCCCATCACCCTTGAAGGACCGATCAAGGGTGACGAAAGCGGCAAGACCGAAATCGGAATCCGTCCGGAATTTGTCTCTCTGGATCAAGGCGGAAGCCTGGAAGGCCGGGTTCGCAAGGTTTCCGATGTGGGGCGTCACAGCGTGGTTGACGCCATGATCGGCGATACGGTCATCAAGGCGATAACTGACGGCCCTGTCCCGAACCAGGGCGAAACCGTCCGTCTTTCCCTGAAAGCATCCCAGACACGCCTTTATCGCGACGGATGGATTTCAAGCGACGCAACACGCCAGGCGGAAGGAGTCTGATGATGAAAACGCAAAATCAGAAAGCCTGGTTCTTTGTTCTCCCGGTTCTGGTCCTTGTGGCGTTCAACGCCCTTATCCCGATGATGACAGTGGTGAACTATTCGGTTCAGGAGACCTTCGGGAACAATCTCTTCTTCTGGCAGGGCCTCGACTGGTTTGAGAAACTGCTGAATTCAGACCGTTTTCACGCGGCTCTCGGACGCCAGTTCCTGTTTACCGGTATCATTCTGGCCATCGAGATTCCGCTCGGCATTATCATCGCGCTCTGCATGCCAAGAAAAGGCTTCTGGGTGCCGGTCTGCCTTGTCACCATGGCACTGCCCATGCTGATCCCCTGGAACGTGGTCGGAGCCATGTGGAACATCTTCACCCTGCCGGATATCGGCCTTCTGGGTTATCTGATGAACCACACGCTGGGCGTAACCTACAACATGACCCAGGACCCGCTTGCTGCCTGGATCACCATTGTTGTGATGGATGTCTGGCACTGGACATCACTGGTGGTCCTGCTCAGCTATGCGGGTCTCGTCTCCATACCGGACGCCTATTATCAGGCTGCCAAGATCGATGGTGCATCAAGCTGGTCTGTTTTCCGCTATATCCAGCTGCCGAAAATGAAGCAGGTCCTGACCATCGCTATCCTGCTGCGGTTCATGGACAGCTTCAATATCTACACCGAGCCGTTCGTGCTGACTGGTGGAGGCCCGGGCAATTCAACCACCCTGCTCTCCATTGACCTGGTCAAGATCGCCCTCGGGCAGTTCGACCTTGGTCCGGCAGCAGCCATGTCGCTCATCTATTTCGCTATTACGCTTCTGGTCTCCTGGCTGTTCTACACGCTGATGACCAAGAACGACGCCAAGTAAGGACCAGACACATGCAGAAAAGACATCTGATCCTGATCCTCTATATCCTGTTTCTCCTGCTGCCGATCTACTGGCTGGTAGCAATGAGTTTCAAGACAACGAATGAAATTCTGTCCGGCTTCTCGCTGTTTCCGCAAACATTCACCCTGGAGAATTACGAAACGATCTTCACCGATCCAAGCTGGTATTGGGGCTATATCAACTCGATCCTCTATGTCTCCATCAATACGGTGATTTCCGTGGCCGTGGCCCTGCCTGCAGCCTATGCCTTTTCCCGTTACAGCTTTCTGGGAGACAAACAGCTCTTCTTCTGGCTGCTGACAAACCGCATGGCACCGGCAGCGGTCTTCGCCCTGCCCTTCTTCCAGCTTTATTCCGCAGTGGGTCTGTTTGACACCCATCTGGCTGTGGCGCTTGCCCATTGCCTGTTCAACATTCCACTGGCGGTCTGGATCCTTGAAGGCTTCATGAGCGGTGTCCCCAAGGAACTGGATGAAACAGCCTATGTGGACGGTTATTCCTTCCCGCGTTTCTTTGTCACCATCTTTCTGCCGTCCATCAGTTCAGGCGTCGGTGTGGCTGCGTTCTTCTGCTTCATGTTCTCCTGGGTGGAACTGCTGCTTGCCAAAACACTGACAGCAGTGGCCGCCAAGCCGATTGCCGCAACCATGACAAAAACCGCCTCAAGCGCCGGTTATGAGCTGGGCCTGCTGGCCGCGGCTGGAACCCTGACCATCATTCCGGGCGCCATCGTCATCTATTTCGTACGAAACTACATTGCCAAGGGCTTTGCCCTGGGGAGGGTCTGATGTTGAGTTGGATGGCCTGGACCTGGCCGACTGCACTGGTCTTTATCGGTATCTTTTCCGCAATGGGAATTCTTACAGCCCTTGAGATCCGCAATCCGGGCGGAGATGCACGCAAAGGCGCACTGGGTCTCGTCACCACACGCGGTGACCGCCTGTTCATCTCCCTGCTCGGAACCACCTATATCTTCCTGGCCTGGCTCGGACTGATGGGTATGCCGCTCTGGGCACCACTCGGCATCAGCATCTGCTGGGGTATCTTCTGCTTCTGGAAAGTTTAGCCTGCTAAGCAGGATCGACAAGAGCTTTCGTTTGAATTAGAGTTTCTCTCTGAATTGCAGACTTCCGCTGGATGAAACAATGGTTAGACAAAAGAAAAAAAGTGAATTTCTGACCGAGGTGGAGCTGGAATTCATGACGGAGCTCTGGGCACTTGGAGAAGGCTCAGTTCGAGACATTCTGGCAAGGCTCGACCCGGATCGGAACCTTGCCTACACTTCTGCGGCGACCATTATGCGCATTCTGGAGCAGAAGGGCTTTGTCACAAGCAAGAAACACGGCAAGACCTTTATCTATGAAGCGCTTCTCAGCAAGGACAGCTATCAGACCAAATCTCTGAGAAACCTGTCGCAGAAACTGTTCGATGATACACCCGTATCATTGGTTGCCCGTCTCGTGGATGACAGCGATCTGTCAGAAGATGCTCTGGAAGAAATCCGGGCTCTGGTGGAGAGGAGGCTCAGCCATGATACAGAGTGATGCTGTTCTGGATTTCTACATCAATGCGAACATCCTGCTGGTGATCGCGTTCTCGGCCTGGCTTCTGATCAGGTTTGCTCTTCACCGAACATCACTCAGTCAGGCCTTCACGTTCCAGCTTCAGGTCTTGAACGGCATGGTCTGGGCGCTTCTGCTCAGTCCCGTTTTCGTGCTGCTGTTCGGCCTCCTGCCAACATCATACTCACTCAACCTGTCCGACTTCCTGGTCTCGCAATATCTGAACGGCGGCTTTGAAATGAAGCCCAGCGAATTTGAGGGCCTGATGGGCATGCGTGAGCAGCTGACGACCCAGATGCTGGACGGTCAGACCATACTCAGCCAGCTTGTGGCCCTCGCCCTCGCATCCGGTTTTACGCTTTATGTCATCCGACTGGGCATCAGTGCTGCGCGGCTGCGGTCCCTGATCGCATGCAGCTATCACTGGCGTCGGTTCGGCAATCTTCATCTGCGGATTTCCGACAAGACCATCGTGCCGTTTTCTACCCGCAGTCTTGGCAGCCGCTATGTGGTGATCCCGACAGACATGCTGACGCGTCCGCATGATTTGAAAATCGCTCTGGAACATGAGTTCCAGCATTTTCGCCAGAATGACATTGAATGGGAAATCGCAACCGAGCTGCTGCGTCCGTTCTTCTTCTGGAATCCGGTGTTCTACATCTGGAAAAACCAGATAGAACACCTGCGCGAACTGGCCTGTGATCAGCAGGTGCTGGCGCGTGGGCATTTTGACGTCAAAGCCTATTGCGACTGCCTTCTGCGGGTATGTGATGCCAGCGTATCAGGGAACCGGAAAATGGTCTCCATGCCCCGTGTCGCTCTGGTCCAGATTGATCGGTCCGCACTCCTGCGCCGCCGTATTCTGTCTCTCTTCACCGCCAGCAAGAAACCGCTGCCACGCCATGTGGGCGGCCTGGTTATTCTACCCGCCATCCTGCTGGTCGCAGCCTCGGCCATTGCCATTCAGAAACCGGCTGACTGGAGCCAGGATCGCCTGATGCTGTCATCCATCGTTAATCTGGAACGGCTGGAATATCGCAACAGGTTTGGAAGCCCGTATCCTTGAGGCAGTCGTAAGGGTGACGGGTGGATTATCCACCCGTATCACCGTGAATGGCAAACTGATCCAGCCCGGCATCGCTTGACTTGATCGAGCGAAAACTCTCCCTGACGCCCGCATCAGTCAACTCGCGCTGAACGGTCAGCAGGGTATTCGGCTCATGCTCATCACAAAGATCCTGCATATGAGCCAGTTCCTCGAGTGCTACGCCACGTGCAGCCTCAACTGACGGAGCACCATAGACCCTGACAAAATGCTGCGCCAGAGCATCCGCAAGAGCCTCAAGCTCGAACGGCTCAATTTGTGTCACCGCCACGAAGGTCACCCGACCAAAGGTTTCAAGGCCCAGCCAGCCATTGGCAAAGGCCTGTCTTGCCTTGCCTTCCAGATCTCCATCTGTCCAGTTGGAGAATTCAAACCCGCCGGACAGGCACCATTCCCCGGTCCGGGCCGGAGAATGGAAGACATTCATGTCACTTTCATCGAAGTGAATAGCCCGCGCCAGTTTCATTACACACCCTCCAGCCGTGTCGACAATGGGATCAGACGCGTATCGTCTGACTGGCGCAGCAGCAAGCCGAAGCGCTCATCCAGTCCAAGAAAAACGCCCTGCTCTCCATCAACCTCGATATCCTCGCCCAAGCCCTGGGCAAGACCACGCCATTCATCATGAATGCGGTTGAGCTCACCATCCTGCCAGTGATTGAGCCAGACCAATGTGTGACGCACCCAGCTCTCAAGCAATTGCTGAGGCTCAATTTCGGCACATCCTTCCAGATGCAGCACCGTCTGGTCCGGAACATCTCCAGGCGCATCTGTTGTCGGCAACAGAGGGACTTCCAGCCCGACGACCAGCCAATCCGGCTGCTCTTCCGGCATGCCGGTAGACGCAGCCATACGCAGACGACCACAGGACGCGCCATTGACCCGTATTCCACCCTGCCAGTCCAGATGAACGGCCACTTCCGGCGGAGCAAGAGCGCCCAGCGCATTCTGAAACCCGATGCCGCAAACCGGCATCATGGATACGGCCTCTTCCAGCGCGACTTCAGGAGCAAACACAATGGCTGCCCCCAGCCGATCCGCTGCCAGATTATAGACGACAAGACCTGAATCGCAGCCAAGCACCGCCTGGGTACAGGCCTTTGCAAAGGGATCAATGCTGCCATCCACAGCCTGCCCGTGAAACAATGGAGGAAAGCTTGGCTCCGTCACCCGAGATGCTCCTTCACAAGCGCACTTGCCGTAGAGCGAAACACCTCAGCCTGCGTGGAATCCGGCTTGGAAACCACAATCGGTGCTCCACCATCCGCCGCCAGGCGAATATCCAGATGAAGCGGAATTTCTGCCAGAAGCGGCACTCCGAGCTTTTCCGCCTCCGACGCCACACCGCCATGGCCGAAGACATGCTCCTCATGACCACATTGCGAGCAGATATGGGTCGACATGTTCTCGATCATGCCCAGGATCGAAGTTCCCATCTGGCGGAACATATCAATGCCTTTGCGCGCATCTATCAAGGCAACATCCTGTGGTGTGCTGACCACAATCGCCCCATCCACCTGGAATTTCTGGCAAAGCGTCATCTGCACGTCACCGGTTCCCGGCGGCAGATCGACAATCAGCACATCAAGAGCACCCCACTGAACCTGTGTCATCATCTGTTGCAAAGCACCCATCAGCATCGGCCCGCGCCAGACCACTGCCTGGTCATCATTGGTCATCAGACCGATCGACATCATGGTGACGCCATGGTTCCTCATGGGCAGAATGGTCTTGCCATCCGGCGATGACGGCCGCCCGGAAACGCCCAGCATACGCGGCTGTGACGGTCCATAGACATCCGCATCAAGCAGGCCAACCCGTTGACCTTCTGCCGCCAGAGCACAGGCGAGGTTAGCGGAAACCGTCGATTTGCCGACGCCCCCCTTGCCGGACGCAATGGCAATGATCTTGCTGATCCCGGGAATGGCTTCAGGCCCCTTCGGTTCAGCCTGCCTGTGAGCCGGAGCAGCAGCAGCCTGTTGCGGGGCCTGCCCCTCGGCACTGTGGGCCGTCATGATGACGGAGGCTTTGGAAATACCCGCCATGGCCTTCAGCTTCATTTCCGCTTCAGCCCGGACAAATTCCATTTTGCCCGCAGAGGCCGGATCAATCTCCAGAACAAGGCGCACCTCATCACCTTCAAGCGTCAACGCGCGCGTCAGACCGGCGGCAACCAGATTCTGATCGCTGACAGGGTCGGTAATGGATTTCAAGACGTTCAAGACGTCATCACGGGAAACTGCCACGTGCGTATTATCCTTCAATCGTACCGGTCACTTCATGAGTGAGGTCCAGATCCTCAATGGTGAGCACAACCTTGGCGGAAAAGGTTTTGCCATTCACGGCATCAGCGCCCGCGTTACGGACAGCCTCCTCAATCGCCTGCTGGGATGTCACCCCCACCTGCTTGAGAAATTTTCTCATGGTCATATTCAGATTATCGCTCATCATGTCCTCCCATGTAACCCTGCCCAAGGATTGACGAACTGCAGCTGAGCCCCATACCCTGATACAAAACCAGAAAGGGAGAGAAGTGCAATGCGTCTGATCCTGGCAACCGTTTTCTCTTTTCTTTTCAGTATTCTATCTGCATTCTCAGCAGAAAAACGCTTTACTCTGTCAGCACCGGATGATCTGACCTCCAGCGGCTTTCTGAAACACATGCTACCGCGATTTTCACTGAAGACAGGCATTCGCATCACCCTGTCCGAAGACGCAACTGCGGCCGATTTCATCATCAGCGACACGCCAGAAAGCACGTCCAGACCAATCTTCAGCGGCCTTTCGAAAACCTGGTATGCCAGCCTGCCAAATGCCGACAATACTCATGTGAAGCGCTTTCTTGACTGGCTGCTGTCGGATGTCGGCACCCGTACAATCACCAGCTATGCGCCGGACGGCACCGCGCTGTTTTCCCCGCCCAAGGCACAGAAGACCGTTATTGCCGAAGTGGAAATATCCGGAGACAAGGCCAAAGGCGAGGCTCTGTCCCTGACCCATTGTGGTCGCTGCCATGTGGTCAGTGCCAAGAACCGGATGAACGCAATCGGCTCCACCCCGTCTTTCGCTCTGCTCAGAACGTTCAAGGACTGGTCGGATCGGTTCGAGGCCTTCTATGCGCTGAAGCCCCATGGAGCGTTTACTCAGATCGAGGAGGTCACGGAACCGTTCAGCGATCAGTTGCCACCGGCTATCGTACCGGTGGAAATGACCCTGGAGGACCTTGGCGCAATCCTCGCCTATGTGGCGACCATCAAGCCCGCCGACCTTGGAGCCCCGATACGTCATCAATGATCCTTGCGGGCGCTGCCGTTAAGATAATCCTCGGTCGTTCTGACACGCGGACGCTCACCGCCCATGAATGGATTATCTTCAGCATGATACTGGGCATTGACCCGGCAATTGTCACACATCTGGATCATCCGTGCGGCCTTCTCATTGACGAACATGGAATGTTTGCCCGCCAGTTTCTCGACCACCTTTTCAACCGTTGAACGGACCCCGAAAAGCGCCCCACACTCTATGCAGGCAAAGGGCTCTTCCTCGTGCAGGACAACCTGCTCAAGTGCACTGTCATCCAGGTTCAGACGTGGTTCAAGCGTGATGGCGCTTTCCGGACAGACCGACTTACAAAGCCCGCATTGCAGACAGGCATCTTCCTGAAAGCGGAGCTGGGGCATATCCGGGTTGTCAACCAGAGCGCCTGACGGGCAGAGGGAAACACAGGACAGGCACAGCGTACAGGCATCCTTGTTCACGTTGATCCGCCCGTATGGCGCATTGTCTGGCAGCGGCACAACGGACTGATCGTCATGTATGGATTTGGCCACGAGCCGGGTGACCTGGCGCCGTGTTCCAAGCGGCAGCACAGACGCTGCCGCTTCACGCTCCTCAGCCGGGTCATACAGTGCATCGCTCATACCGTCCGGATCACCTACATCCAGCAGTCGGATACGCCCTGCCCCGTCAATCGCCCGGGCCAGCTCTATCTCACCATCAAGCGCATCACGCTCTGTATCAGGCGCAGGCAGAACAGACACTTCAACAAAGCCACACCCCAGTGCGGCAAGCATCTCCGCGTGACCAAACCCGGCAATGGTTTCAAGCTCAAGAGGGATCACATCAACCGGCAGTCCTCGCCCGAACCGTGCGGCAAGCTGGATCATCTCCCGACCATGCTTGTCATCACAGACCAGCAGCCGAGGCTGTTCACCACCGGCCTTTCGATAGGCCCTGGCCAGAACATCGATGCGTCGGAACAGAGCATCCACCGGAGGCGCATCATAGGTAATGGCACCCGACGGACAAACGGCAGAACAGGATCCGCACCCAGCACAAATCAGCGGATCAATAACAACATGCTCCCCGGCAGATGTGATCGCACCTGTCGGACAGACAGAAAGACATTTGGAACAGCCCGTTTTCTGCGCCCGTGAATGGGCACATATGCCTTCTTCAAGACGCACATAGAGCGGCTTTTCAAACGTTCCGACCATATGGGAAGCCTGCAGGATACAGCGCCCCACGGCCAGGCTGTCATCCGGATCAGCCCGCAGATAGCCATCCCGTTTTTCCCAGGCGGGGAGCAGTGGAGTCCCTCCTGTAAAATCAAGGATAATATCGCATTGGGATTGCCCGCCATTCCGTGGCGCTGTCAGAGCAAAGCCGCCATGGCCTCCGGGGTTAACTTCCTGAAGAGCATCAATACGGATATCGAAATGACCCAATGTCCCCGTTGCCTTCACAAGACGTCCCCGGACCACATCAAAACGACGGTCAAACGGAAGCTCTTCTCCTTCATCAAGCAACACAGTTACACTGAGCAGGTCCGCCAGGTCAGTCGCTGCGCGCAGGGCAACGTCACCCTTGCCGAGAATGAGGCAGAGCCCTTCAGACACCACATCAACGGCCTTGGCAGTTGGCATTTCCAGGTTTGCTTCAGCAATCAGAGCGGCCATTTTGGGCACATTCGACCCCTGATCAGAGGTCCATCCGGCTCTGTCACGCAGGTCAACAAAGTCCGGACGGGGCCTGTCCAGCTCATCGGCCAGAGCCTCAAAACGGGCTTGCTCCTGTCCACAGGCAATCATCACATCGCCCGTCATGATTTGTTCGGCAGCAGCATCCATCTGCTTGGTACAGAGGTCAGAGAAGCAGCGTGAACAACTCATATCCGTTACTGCGTCAAGCGCCTTTGAATCAACAGACTGACTCTCCGAACAATTACATAAAATCAATGTCTTGGACATGATTCTCCCGTGGTCTTCCATCTGGTTTTTTCGTTGTTTTTCAGGCGTTCCAGTTCGTCCAGCTAGTCATATTTGGACGAGGAGGTAAAGGCGTTTTTGCGATTCTTTTTCTGCCACAAGGCCGTATCCGGAGTGCCGTTTCAGCCCGTTTGGCGACATCACGAAACCCGGTAAAATCTGACTGAAAAATTCATCAAAGGACATTTCGTCCGCGCGGTTTAAAGGCCTGAAAAACCCCTGCCCATTTTGTCCACTTTCCAAAAAAAGGCCGAAATTTAGCCAAAAAGCGCTTTTCCGCCCTGCCTGTTTGAACTTAGTCTAATTCCAAACTACTGCGACAGTTTGTCCTGGGGAGGACATGTAAGACACATGCAGGATCGCGACCAAGCGCAGGATCATGGCCAAAGCCAGTCCATTCCACTGGGCGTCGTTCTACGACGGGCTCCAGGCGTAACCCGCTGGGCCAAATGGACCTGGAAAGCCGTGGCGGTTCTTCCCGGTGCTGGAGATGCTGACTGGGCTCCGCTGCGCGAAGAAGGCGACATCTCAGACTTCCACGCTGCAACACTCTCCCTCGAACTGTTCAGTGCAGAAACGGAAGCCTATCTTCATGGCCTCGCAGCCAACATCCCGGCAATCTATGTGGTGATGCGCAAAACCTCCGCCGATCACGCTGCTCCGCTGGACGTTGTTCTGGTGACCGCGTCCCCATACGAGGCTCAAGACTATGCCGACAGCGGCGAGGAAATCGTCGAGAAAGTTGCCATGCCGGACGGGCTGATCGCCTGGATACAGGATTTTATCAATCAGCATCACGAAGAGGAAGTCTTCGTCAAACGCCGCCGGGACAAGAAACGCATCGACCTGGTTGAAGATGGCATTGGTGATCCACGTATTCGTCAGATTTCAGATGTCTACCGCGCCCCACGCTCCAAATCTGCGAGCAGAAACGGCAAGGAGCAGGTGCATTGACAGAAGCAACTGATTTCTGGTCCCGCCGTAAGGCCCGTGTTCGCGAAGAACGCCTGAAGGAAGAGCAGGCCACAGAAGCGGAACGCCTTGAAGAAGAGCTTGCCCTTCGCGAACAGCAGACTGACGAAGAGATCCTTGCAGAGCTTGACCTCCCTGATCCTGACAGCCTGAAAGCGGGAGATGATTTCTCCGCATTCATGCAAAAGGCCGTACCGGATCGTCTGCGTCGCCGGGCTCTCAGGAAACTCTGGCTGAGCAATCCGGCCCTCGCCAATCTCGACGGGCTGCTTGATTACGGCGAAGACTTCACGGATTCAGCCAAGGTCATCGAAAATCTCCAGACCACCTATCAGGTTGGCAAGGGCATGCTGAAACATATTCTGGCCATGGAAGAAGAGGAAGCCGCAGCAAAGGCAGCAGCTGAAAGCGAAGAGATAGAGAATCCGGACGAACTTCCGGAAGACGAGAACGGCGAAACCGCCGCCAACAATGACCTGGACGTTGCCTCTGAGTCTGAGGCCGGGGAAGAAGAACTCATACACGATGCTGCTGCCGAGCAGATGGCTCTGGAATCTGCTGCCCCAATGGAGTCAGCGGGTGAAAGTCTGCCTGATGATACAACTGATATCATAGCCCCTCGCCCCATCAGACGTATGCAGTTCGCCTACAGTTCATAACAAGAGAGACCCTGAGACCATGCAAGCCGCCGATATCAAAGCCACCATTACCGAGGAAGACCAGCTCCGCGCTGATCTCTACAATTTCCTCGGGCTTATTCTGGCAAAGGCACCGGATGACAACCTGCTGGCACAGGTGGCCGGTCTCACGGGAGATGACACCGATCTCGGCAAAGGCATTACAGCGCTGGCCAGGATTGGCCGGATTACAAATCCTGCGGATGCGGAACGGGAGTTCAATGCGCTCTTTATCGGCCTCGGCCGCGGAGAGCTTCTGCCCTATGCCAGCTATTACCTGACCGGTTTTCTCAACGAGAAACCACTGGCAGTCCTGCGCCAGGAAATGGCTGACAGACGGATCACACGTTCGAAGGATGAATCAGACCCGGAAGACAAGATCAGCACCCTGATGGAAATCATGAGCGGTCTTATTACCGGTCGCTTTGGCTCCCCGGCTACGCTTGAGAGCCAGAAACTGTTTTTTGACCGCCATATCGGTCCCTGGGCCGGTCACTTTTTCTCAGATTTGGAAACAGCCAAGAGCTCGGTTTTCTATGCAGCCGTCGGCGTTGTCGGCAAGGCTTTCATGGAAGTCGAACAGGAGGCATTCCGAATGACAACGGCCTGATGCCGTTTTCACCACCGATGGCTTTCGGGCCGTCACAACCCCACGGGAGGACTTACTCCATGAGCAGGAAAAAAGACGGAGACACCAGTCGCCGGGACTTTCTCAAGCTCGCAGGCACAGCAGCCCCAACTGCTGTGGCAGCAGCAGCGATCGGTACAACCGCTGCAGAAGCTGCAACACCGGACGTCTCTGACGACCGGATGAAAGATACGGCGCATACCCGCGCCTATTTCGACAGCGCCCGCTTCTAGAGGCGGACCCTGAACCCCGGTCCATGGTTGCGAAACGCCCGGACGACCGGTTTCGAAAAGAGAGCCCCTGCAGAACACACGTTCCTCGCAGGGAAGGGAGAGAAAAATGCTTAGGAAAAAGACCAATGGGGTTGCGAAACGCCCCCAAAGGACAAGTATCCTGTCAAAAGTCGCCGACAGTTCGGTTGACCGGCGTGCATTCCTGCGCGGCTCCGGTCTGGCAATCGGTGGTCTCACAGCCATCAGTGCTACTGGCGGGTCTGTTCAGCAGGCCAAGGCGCAAAGCGCATCAAAGAGCGCGGTCGAGACGGTCAAGTCTGTCTGCACCCATTGTTCTGTTGGCTGTACGGTTGTTGCCGAAGTGTCCAACGGCGTCTGGGTCGGTCAGGAACCTGGCTGGGACAGCCCGTTCAACCTGGGAGCTCACTGCGCCAAAGGCGCGTCCGTACGTGAGCACGCCCATGGCGAACGCCGTCTGAAATATCCGATGAAGAAGGAAGGCGGCGAGTGGAAGCGCATTTCCTGGGATCAGGCCATCGAGGAAATCGGCGATGGCATGATGAAAATCCGCGAAGAAAGCGGCCCGGACAGCGTTTACTGGCTCGGCTCGGCCAAGCACAATAACGAACAGGCCTACCTGTTCCGCAAGTTTGCTGGCTACTGGGGCACCAACAACATCGACCATCAGGCACGTATCTGCCACTCAACCACTGTTGCAGGTGTTGCAAATACATGGGGCTACGGCGCCATGACCAACTCCTACAATGACATCCATAACTCCAAGGCGATCTTCCTGATCGGCGGCAACCCGGCAGAAGCCCATCCGGTTTCCCTGCTGCATATTCTGCGCGCCAAAGAGCAGAATAACGCACCGCTGATCGTCTGCGATCCCCGCTTTACCCGCACAGCAGCCCATGCGGACGAATTTGTCCGCTTCCGTCCTGGTACGGATGTGGCACTGATCTGGGGCATTCTCTGGCACATCTTCGAGAATGGCTGGGAAGACAAGGAATTCATCCGCACCCGTGTCTGGGGTATGGATCAGATCCGTGAAGAAGTCGCCAAGTGGACACCGGAAGAAGTCGAGCGCGTAACCGGAACTCCGGGCTCACAGCTTCGCCGCGTGGCCCGCACCATGGTCAACAACCGTCCTGGCACGGTGATCTGGTGCATGGGTGGCACCCAGCATACCAACGGCAACAACAACACACGTGCTTACTGTGTGCTGCAGCTTGCTCTTGGCAATATGGGTACATCCGGCGGCGGTACCAACATCTTCCGCGGCCACGATAACGTTCAGGGCGCAACCGACCTTGGCGTGCTCAGCCATACCCTGCCCGGCTATTACGGCGTATCGGCAGGCGCATGGGCGCACTGGTCACGGGTCTGGGGCGAGGATCTGGATTGGCTGAAAGGCCAGTTTGCAACCGTGAAAGGCTCAGACGGCAAGGACAAGCCGTTGATGAACCTGAAGGGTATACCGGTTTCCCGCTGGATTGACGGTGTGCTTGAAGACCCGGCCAATACCGATCAGCCGAATGCTGTTCGGGCCATGGTTCTCTGGGGTCATGCACCGAACTCCCAGACACGCGGTAAGGAAATGAAGACCGCGATGGAAAAACTGGACATGCTGGTGGTGGTTGATCCCTACCCGACGGCATCTGCCGTTCTGCATGACCGGACGGATGGTGTCTATCTGCTGCCCGCCTGTACCCAGTTTGAAACCCGTGGGTCTGTTACTGCTTCCAACCGCTCCCTGCAGTGGCGCGACCGGATTGTGGAACCGCTGTTCGAAAGTCTTCCTGATGAGGTCATCATGGCCAAATTCGCGAAGAAATTCGGCTGGTCAGATCGCTTCTTCCGTAACATCAAGATGGAAGAAGACGGTGTTCCGCATGTGGAAGACATCACCCGTGAGTTCAATGCGGGTATGTGGACTGTTGGATATACCGGTCAGTCACCAGAGCGCATCAAGCTGCACATGGCCAATCAGCACACGTTCGACAGAACAACGCTGCAGGCTGTAGGCGGCCCGGCGGATGGCGACTATTACGGCATGCCATGGCCATGCTGGGGTACGGCGGATATGAAACATCCGGGTACACCGAACCTCTATGACATGTCCAAGCCGGTGGCTGAAGGTGGTCTCACCTTCCGTGCACGCTTCGGCGTCGAGCGGGATGGCGACAATCTTCTGGCTGAGGGTGTCTACAGTGCTGGATCGGAAATTCAGGATGGTTATCCGGAATTCACCATGCAGATGCTGATGGATCTTGGCTGGGACGGTGATCTGACCGATGAGGAACGGGCTGCCATTGACGCAGTGGCCGGACCGAACACCAACTGGAAGACCGACCTTTCAGGCGGCATCCAGCGCGTGGCCATCAAGCATGGCTGTGCACCGTTCGGAAACGCCAAGGCACGTGCAGTGGTCTGGACCTTCCCGGATCCGATCCCGCTTCACCGTGAGCCGCTCTACACCAACCGTCGTGACCTTGTTCAGGATTATCCGACCTATGAAGACCGGCATGATTACCGTCTGCCGACCCTTTATGCGTCCATCCAGAAGAAGGACTTCTCGAAGGATTATCCGATCATCCTCACCTCCGGTCGCCTTGTTGAATATGAAGGTGGCGGCGATGAGACCCGGTCCAATCCATGGTTGGCTGAGCTTCAGCAGGACATGTTCGTGGAAGTGAACCCGCGTGACGCCAACAATCTCGGCATTCGCGACGGGGCCCAGGTCTGGGTTGAGGGTGCGGAAGGTGCCAAGGTCAAGGTAATGGCCATGGTGACCGAACGCGTCGGTGCCGGTGTGGCTTTCATGCCATTCCACTTCGCCGGTCACTTCGAAGGCAAGGATTTGCGGGACAAATATCCGTCCGGTGCCGATCCTTATGTTCTGGGTGAGTCCTCGAACACCGCGCAGACATATGGCTATGACTCCGTTACGCAGATGCAGGAGACCAAAGCCACACTCTGCAAGATCACAGCAGCTTAAGGAGACAAGGAAATGGCAAGAGCAAAATTCCTCTGTGATGCCGAACGCTGCATTGAGTGTAATGCCTGTGTTACGGCCTGTAAGAACGAGCATGAGGTGCCCTGGGGCATCAACCGCCGCCGTGTTGTCACCATCAATGATGGCCAGCCCGGCGAACGCTCGATCTCGGTAGCCTGCATGCACTGTTCAGACGCGCCATGTATGGCCGTCTGCCCGGTGGATTGCTTCTACCAGAACGAGGAAGGTGTGGTTCTCCACTCCAAGGACCTCTGCATCGGCTGCGGTTATTGCTTCTATGCGTGCCCCTTCGGCGCGCCGCAATTCCCGCAGGCAGGCAACTTCGGCAGCCGCGGCAAGATGGACAAATGTACCTTCTGTGCCGGTGGTCCTGAAGAAACGCACTCAACGGCAGAATTTGCAAAATACGGTCGTAACCGTATTGCAGAAGGCAAACTGCCGATCTGTGCCGAAATGTGCTCCACCAAAGCCCTGCTCGCCGGTGACGGCGATGTGGTATCCGGCATCTATCGCGAGCGCGTTGTCGCCCGCGGTTTCGGATCCGGTGCCTGGGGCTGGGGTTCAGCTTACGGCCAGCGCGGAAGCTAAGCCTTTACCGCAAACTCAGGGTGGCCCGGATAACCGGGCCACCTTTCCGTCTTTTTCATTTTCGTTTGAGAGATGACCATGATCCGCTCTGTCCTCGTCGTTTTGTTTACGCTGCTGTTCGCAGCCCCGGCTTTTGCACAAGATTCAACGGCAACAGCACAACCGGATCGCTCCGCCACGGGCGGCGCTCAAACCCTCGACGATATTCTCGCCCGTCAACGGGGCGAGAAGGTTGATGACAAATTCCGGCGCGATAACACCGGGGCCAGTGGGGAAGCTGCTGACATGGCACGACAACTCGGCATTCTGGGTGGGGCATCCGATTCCGAATTGTTCCGGGCTCTGCGTTATGGTTCCGCAGATGTAACCGTATCCTCCAAGACCCCCGCCTCCGAAGTCCTCATTCAGGATGGAGGCATGTGGTGGCTGGAATTCCGGCAAGGACCATTGCTGAAATGGGGTGGCTATCTTCTTTTGGGAACCCTGGCTTTTCTCGGGCTGTTTTATCTGCTCCGTGGTCGTATCAGGATCGACGGCGAGAAGGCCGGACATACCATTCTGCGATTCAAGGCAATTGAACGCTTTGGCCACTGGCTTTTGGCCGGCTCGTTTATCCTGCTCGGGATAACAGGATTGATAACGCTCTTCGGTCGCATTGGTCTCATCCCCATAGTCGGCCACGATGCCTTTGCAACGCTCGCATCCGGCTCAAAGTGGATTCACAACAACGTCTCCTGGGCTTTCATGCTTGGCCTCGCCCTTATTTTTGTTCTGTGGGTGGCAAAGAACATCCCTGATCGCACCGACATCAAATGGCTGGCCGTTGGCGGCGGACTGTTCTCAAAGGGTGTTCACCCGCCAGCGAAAAAGTTCAATGCCGGGCAGAAGATGATATTCTGGTCAGTCATTGTCTTTGGTACATCCATTTCCCTGACAGGCCTCTCGCTGCTGTTCCCGTTTGAGATCCCGATGTTCGCCGGCACTTTTGCAACGCTGAATGATCTGGGCATTTCTGCGGCCCTGGGTCTCGGACAACTCCAAACCGCCCTGCTCCCGCATGAAGAAATGCAATATGCCCAGCTGTGGCATGCCATCATGGCTTTCGTCCTGATGGCCATCATTCTGGCACATATCTATATCGGATCTGTGGGTATGGAAGGCGCGATTTCTGCGGTTACATCCGGCGAAGTGGATGAACAATGGGCCAAGGAACATCACAGCCTTTGGGTTGATGAAGTCAAAACGGCAGCGTCCCCCAATCCAAGACAGACAACGCCAGCGGAATAAATGCGATATCTGCTGGCTGCCGCTCTGTGTCTCATCCTGCCAACCTCTGGCCTGGCCGTGCCTTTCTTCACATTGAAAGGACATGGCGGGCCGGTTATGGGTATTGCTGTCTCACCCAGTGGGGACCAGATCGCCACAGCCAGCTTTGATTATTCAGCCGGAATCTGGAGAGACGGCAAACCGAAGTGGCTTGACGGACACCGGGCCGCAATCAAGGCTATCTCCTTTATTGATGACAACCGCCTGATTACGGCAGGGGATGATTTCAGCATCAGGGTCTGGGATATTTCAGCCGGCACACACACCACCCTGGGAACCCATCAAGGCAAGGTCAATCATGTCGCCATTGCGCCCGACAGAAGCCGAATAGCCTCGGCCAGTTGGGATGGCACAATCGGCCTGTGGTCTGTGGATGGAACAGAAAAGCTCAGCCTCAAGGGCCACACCGCAGGAGTGAATGCGGTTGCCTTCTCAGATGACGGCGCGAGCCTTTATTCATCATCTGCAGACGGCACCATCCGCATATGGGATATGAAAACCGGTGAGCAGAAGCGGTTGCTCAAGCGGCATGGCTTTGGGGTCAATACTCTTCTTCTCAACGATAAAGCAGGCTGGCTCGCTTATGGAGCTGTTGATGGTGTAACCCGCATCATTGACCCCGTCACCGGCAAACAGAAGGCTGATTTCACCCTTGAGCGGCGCCCCATTCTGGCTATGGCTGTAGACAGACAGATGACGCGTATCGCCGTTGGAGATGGCGAAGGCTACATCATGGTGATTAATGTGAAGCGCTGGGAAATCATCAAGGATTTCCGCGCAGCTCTGCGCGGGCCTGTCTGGGCACTGGCCTTTTCTGATGATGGCGAGAACATCCATTCCGGTGGCCTCGACAGCGCACTCTATTCCTGGCCCTTGAATGAGAAAATCAACAAGGACGGGCTCAACACCGAAGAGCGCAGTTTCCAGAGGGCACCAGAAACCATGAGCAACGGGGAACGGCAGTTCCAGCGGAAATGCTCGATATGTCACAGCCTGACACCAGGCAGTGCGCGCCGAGCCGGGCCAACGCTGCATGGTGTGTTCGGCAGAGCAGCGGGGGCCGTACCGGACTACCCCTATTCCGCCACGCTGGAAAAGTCTGATATCATCTGGTCTGACAAGACTATCGATGGTTTGTTCGACCTCGGTCCCGACCACTATATTCCGGGAACCAAAATGCCTATGCAGGTAATCGCCAGACCACAAGATCGTAAGGATCTGATCAACTTCCTTCGAGAAGCGACCAAACAATAACAAGGGGCAATGGAAGCACATGAAAACGGTTATTCTGGCCTTTGTGGCCATTATCGTTATCGCCATAGGGGCCGATCTGGCCCTGGAGCAGGCAGGTTTCTCAAGCAGCGAAGCTGCCAAGGGGAATGCAGTCCGCCTTGATGAAAAAGGTGCCTGACCTTGCAGTCAACAACAGCCGCAAAGCAGACCCCCTCCGTCGTGGAATTCGGGCATAACCTCGCTCATGCCTCCATTCTGATCGTGGATGACGAACCGGGTATCCGCAACTTCCTGAACAAGACCCTTGCCCCCCGTTGCAAACGGGTGGAACAGGCAATGAATGCCGAAGAAGCAAGCCGCATTCTTGACAGCAATCATTTTGACCTGGTGATCCTGGACAACATCATGCCAAGGAAAACCGGTCTCGAATGGCTTCAGGAGCAGCGACGGGTCGGCTTCTTCGCAGACGCCATTCTGATGACAGCCTATGCGGATCTCGATACGGCTATTCAGGCGCTACGGATTGGTGTTGTTGATTTTGTTCTAAAACCCTTCCGGACCAATCAGATTCTCAACTCGGTTGCGCGCGCACTGGATAGGCGAACTCTCCGTCGCGAAAACTATCTGCTGAAGCACGAGCTGTTCTCGGAAAACACCGTCTCTCGCGGCCGCCTGCTCGGCACATCAGCCGGGATTGAGGCAATCCGCGAAACCCTGCACAAGGTTGCACCGGTTCCCACATCCGTTCTCTTCACCGGCGAAAGCGGAACCGGAAAGGAAATTGCAGCCCGAACTCTGCATGCCCTGTCAGACAGAGCCAACAAGCCGTTTGTTCCGATCAACTGTGCCACAATCCCACCGGATCACATCACAGAAGTTCTGTTTGGTGTGGTCGGGCCGGATGATCAGCGTCGGGATGGACTTCTGCTCAACGCCGACGGGGGAACCTTGTTCCTCGATGAAATCGTCCAGCTGCCCTATTCCGTCCAGGCAACACTGTTGCGGGTTCTTGAAGAGCACAAGATCAGACCATTGGGCTCTGAGCGTGAGTTGCCACTCAATCTCAGATTCCTCTTTGCCACCAATACCGACCTTGAACAGGCCGTCGCAGAAGGCACGTTCCGTGCAGACCTCTATCACCGCATCAATGTCCTCAACATCAAGATGCCTCTTCTGAAAGAGCGAGAAGGTGACGTGGTTGAACTCGCTTCCATGTTCATGGGTCAACTCTCCCGCAGCCTTGGCATGCCGCCACTTGAGTTGAACGAGGAGATACTGCTGAAACTCAGTCGCTATGACTGGCCCGGTAACGTGCGCGAGTTGCGCAACCTGATTGAACGCTCTCTTATCCTGGGCGAATTCCCACCGGAATTTTCCGGTACCGGATCCATCACAGGCATCGAGGCAGTCGAATCACTGGAGCTTGTGGAACAGCGTCACATCATGAAAGTACTGGATGCCTGTGGAGGAAATCGCGCAGAAGCCGCTCGCCGTCTTGGTGTCTCCCGCAAGACCATTGACCGGAAGTGCACATTGTGGGGGCAAGGGTGATCAAATCGGGGGTTTCAGCGGTTTGCCGTCGAGCTTTCTTACTTAAGCAAGCACATAGATACCACACTACTCAAATTAGAAAAATGAAGTAATGCACAATTATTAGGCACGAAAACCACACGTTAAACGAATATTTACTACGTACATACTCTTATGAAGGCCTTCTTATTGGGGATGAAGGCAAGATGAAAATTAGATCTATGATGCAGATCCTCGGCGCGTCCGTGCTGGCGACCGGTGGATTATTCGCAACCGTTTTTTCTCTCGAGATTGGTGTTCAAAACGACATTTCAAAGGCGCATGAGATTCGTTATCGCTCATACCTGCTTGCCGATGAGTTGCGACAGAGCTCTGATGATCTGACCCGCCTTGCCCGGACATATGTCGTGACAGGGGACGAGTCCTACAAAAGCCAGTATTTTGACATTCTCGCCATCCGCAACGGCGAGAAAGCTCGCCCGGCCGATTATCACAGAATCTACTGGGATTTCGTAGCCGCCGGCAACAGCGCTCCTCGCGCAACCGGTGAAACACGCGGATTGCTGGACCTGATGAGAGATGCAGGCTTTACCGAGGGTGAGTTTGCCAAGCTTGAAGAAGCCAAGGCCAATTCCGACGGTCTCGTCAATCTCGAAGTCGAGGCAATGAATGCGGTTGAAGGCAAGTTCCCTGATGCAAGTGGTGCTTATACCAAAACAGGCGAGCCAGACTTCAAGAAAGCTCGCGAGTTGATGCATTCCCGTCAGTATCACGTGTACAAAGCCAATATCATGCGGCCGGTGGATGAATTCTTCGAGGCTCTTGAGACACGAACACTTGCAGCCGTGAACGATGCAAAGGCCAAGGCCGATCTCTACAAGAGTATCCTCATCGGATGTATTGCTTTGCTGGCTATGGCCATCCTGGTTACAGGTCTGATGATTACCCGCCGCATTCTGAGCCCGATCCAGGGTCTGCATGACGCCATGGACCGGATTTCAAAGGGTGATCTCAGTGTTCAGGTCAGCCACGGTGATGGTCGTGACGAAATCTGCGACATGACCCGTGCACTTGCCATTTTCCAGGCGAGCGAGCAGGACAAGCAGGCATTGGCTCACAAGACTGAGCAGGAACAGAGCGACCGGAACAATCGTCAGAAGCAGATTGAAGCACTGGTTTCGGACTTCCGCCAGCAGTCCAACCACATGCTTGAGACCGTACTGGTCAATGCCCAGCAGATGGAAGATGCCTCCACCTCCTTGAACGGTCTGGCACAGGATGCGTCTGACATTGCATCCCGTGTGACCGGAGCAACCACCGAGGCCAACAGCAATGTGCAGTCAGTAACCCATGCCTCAGAAGAACTCTGTGCATCGGTTCAGGAGATCACACAGCAGGTTAACCAGACACAGTCGGTTGTCAGCGAAGCTGAAAGCCATGCGACCAATACAGACAACAAGATCTCGAACCTGGCCAATGCAGCCCAGAAGATCGGTGATGTTGTTGCACTCATCCAGGACATTGCCGAACAGACAAACCTGCTGGCGCTGAACGCCACCATTGAGGCGGCTCGTGCCGGTGAGATGGGCAAAGGCTTCGCGGTTGTGGCCTCTGAGGTGAAAGACCTTGCCACACAGACAGCCAAGGCGACTGAAGAAATCTCCGAACAGATCAATGACATCCAGTCAGAAACATTCGGTTCTGTTGAAGCCATCAAACAGATCACCCAGACCATGCAACAGGTGAGCGAATACACCGCCTCAATTGCTGATGCCGTCAACAAACAGGGTGAATTCGCTCAGGCAATTCTGGTCAATGCCCAGCAGGCTTCCGGCAGCACGGAGCAGGCATCCAGTCACATGCACAGCGCCAACGAATCCACGGACCGGACAGTCAGCGCAGCCGATCAGGTCCGCTCTGCTTCAACGGAAGTGTCTTCTCAAGCCAAGCAGCTAAGCCAGGTCGTGACCGACTTCCTGGCCAAGGTAGAGGCGGCCTAAGCCCCGCAAACACTTCTCTGTAACGAGTTCCACCCTCCGGATTGCATTCGGAGGGTGTTTTTATTCTGCCGCCTTGATGTCGATCTCGTTGGACGCAGGCAACCAGATAGAGAAACAGGCCCCTTCGCCTGACCGGCTCTTAACGGTGATGAGCCCTCCAGCTCTTTGAATGAGAGTCTGACTAATAGAGAGCCCGAGCCCGGTACCTTCACCAAGTTTGGTGGTAAAGAACGGATCGAACACCGTTTCCAGCTTTTCAGCAGCAATGCCAGGCCCCGAATCCTGCACCAGGATACGTGCCCCTTTCCGCTCGTCTCGCTCCTCAGAGCCGATATGGATCGATATCAGACCAGGTCCGTCTATAGCCTGAATCGCATTGACCAGAAGATTGATCAGAACCTGCTGCAGCTCGCCTGTATTGATCTGAACCATAGGCGCATCATGGAACACGCGCTCCAACTCTATCTCTGTTTTGGAGAGCATATGGTCCACAAGCACCAGGCTGTCCTCAAGAACCGCTTCCACGTCAATAGCTTCTGCATAATCGCTAAAGTCACTGGGACGGGCAAACTGGAGGAGTTTACCGACAATCACATTGATACGATGGACCTGCTGATCGATAAGCTGCAGCTCTGTCGTCACCTCATCTGTCTGGCCGGACAAGATCTCGCGGATAACATCCAGATTGCCCTGTATCACAGCAACCGGGTTGTTGATCTCGTGAGCGACACCGGCAGTAATTTCACCGATGGAAGCCAGTTTTTCGGACATAACCAGCTGCTGAAATGTTGCCTCGAGCTTACGATTCGCATCCCGCAGCTCCTCCGTACGCTCATCAACACGGGAGTTCAGTTCATCAGCCCAGCTTCGCAAGGCATGATCCCGCTCCTGAATCTGGTCAAGCAGTTCATCCAGATGCCCGGCGACCTGACCGATTTCGTCCCGGCTGTCAATTTTCCCAATCCTCGCTTCCAGATCACCCTTTTCCACCCGGTGCATGATGCGTGTCATGATTTCAAGCGGCCGGAAAATGCCACGAGCCATCCGGAGAAAGATCGGTACAGACAGGCCGATAACGATCAAAATACCGAGAATAATCGACAGGTAAGCTGACTGCTTGGTGGCCTGAAACGGTTCCTCGAGGAACCCCACATAGAGCATTCCGACCCGTTTACCAAAGCTGTCAGTCAGAGGAAGATAACCGGAAATGTACCAGTTGTTGACCACAAAGGCCCGGTCGAGCCAGGTCTTTCCCTCCCCCAGAACCGTGCGTCTTACGATTGCTGAAACCCGGGTACCAAGAGCACGGACATTCTCGAACAGGCGCACATTGGTGCTGACACGCACGTCATCGAGAAACAGTGTTGCCGTCCCCGCTCTTGCGCCTTCGGTGCCACTTTCCCGGAACACCAGGTCGTTGATCGTATCGATAAATTCAAGATTCCGGTTCAGCAGTTTGCCGCCAACAACAATCCCCCCCTGCTCAGGCCATTGAACCGACGTTGCCGTATGAATAACCATCCCCCGGTCTTCCACCGTCCTGTTGGTCGGAACAGCAGCCTCGGTCGGTATCAGCGATACCCGCGCCTGAGCTTTGAGAACCGACGAAACGCCAGCCAGATCATCCGCACTGAAAATATCGATTTCAGAGACAGACGCGCCCGCAAGAGCCTTGGCAATCACGGGCCACCGTTCCGCCTCGTCCGCCGCTGAATCCGGTGTCAGATAATAGACAAAATCCAGCCCCAGGGCTTTCTGGCGTTCCTTGAGAAAAGCCTTGAAGACAGCATCCGAAGTGCGGGCGGCCTCCATATAGGCGACCGACCCGGCCAGACTGCGCATCTCGTCTGCGCTCGTCGCCATCAACCGGCCAAGATATTGTTCGGCTATTCTGAGATCACTCTCCACATTGGAGATCAGCAGCTCATCGAACTTTGAAGCCCACCGGTTCATCCCGGCAGCCAGAACAAGCGGCAGAATAATCACAAGCGGCAACAGCGCCAGCACCAGAAGGCGCAGGCGGACGGATTTCGAAAAAAAGATACGCAGAGGTCCGGGGATCAAGGTTCATTCCTCCCGGAGCCATTTTATACACCCCGTCCCGTGTCACAAGGCGATTTCCCCGGTTCCTGACATGTCGACCAAGACGTTTCTGTTGACATTGCATCGAAAACCCGAGAAGGCTCCCTCATTCCCTGTTTCTGGCCAATGATGGTGCCCCATGTCTGTCGACGTTCTAATCCACGCCCTGATAACGCTGTTTGTTACGATTGATCCAATCGGGATGGCGCCTCTGTTCCTCGCTGTAACGGCAGGCATGGATGATCAGGCGCGGAAGCAGGTCGCTATCCGGGCTTTCTTTATCTCAACCAGCATTCTTCTGGCCTTTGCCTTTCTCGGCTCATCAATCCTGAGCGCGATTGGCATCACCCTGCCCGCCTTCCGTATTGCCGGGGGGCTCCTGTTGTTCTGGATAGCCTTCGAGATGGTGTTCGAACGACGTCAGGCCCGGAAAAGCAAAAGCGCCGAGCGGGCTGTCACGATGGACGAGATCCGCAATGTCTCGGTCTTTCCATTGTCCATCCCGCTGATTGCCGGCCCCGGCGCCATCTCGGCCATCATCCTGCTGTCAGCCTCATCAACGGACTGGGTATCCCAGGCCGAGGTCATCCTGGCGCTGGTCCTGATGACGCTGGCTGTTCTGGCTGTCTTCCTGATTGCCCCCAGAATTGAGAAAATCCTTGGTGAAACCGGACGCGTCGTCCTCACCCGGCTCCTCGGACTTCTGCTCGCAGCCCTGTCTGTGCAATTCGTCGCCGACGGTATTGCTGCCTTTATTCAACAGCAACCGTAAGCTCGACCCCGCCATAACCATGCACCTTGTCATGGGCGCGAACACGGACTTCTGAAATATCCGCCGGAATGCGCACACCGCTGAGAGAGCGGGTAAAAGGCTGCTCATTCTCATGGGGGTGATGCAGAATCCGCGTTCCCAACACCGACCCGTCCGGCGCGACCACATCCCACTTGTCCGCATAGTGATCCCATCCGGTATCATCATGGCGAACAGTCACGGAGAAGCGGTACACACGATCTCCCTCTTTCTGCACACGCACATCAACCACATCGGCTTCACCCGCCTGGGCGAAAGACAATGTGGTCAGGAGACAAAGGGCCGTCAGGAAAAATCGCATCATCATCAATCCTGTTTATTATGTACGAGCACTATACTTGAGCTTTAACCCGATTCGACATACCAGACTTTACATGTGGCTCGGACACACGTCCTGGTGACCACTCATCAGGCTCAAGTCGAACAGAAGGTAGAGGAATAATGGCAGCAGGCTCAAAAAAAGTCATCATTGCAGCATTGGCCGGCAATGGTCTGATTGCCATTACCAAGTTCATCGCCGCAAGCATCACCGGCTCCTCTGCCATGTTGTCAGAAGGTATTCACTCACTGGTGGATACAGGCAATCAGGGTCTACTGCTCTATGGCCTCAAGCGATCCAGCAAACCTGCCGATGAAACACACCCGTTCGGCTATGGCTCAGAGCTTTATTTCTGGGCCTTCGTGGTCGCTATTCTCATCTTCGCCGTTGGCTCCGGTGTTTCCATCTATGAAGGTGTGCAGAAGGTCCTGCACCCGCATCCGATTTCCGATCCGACTATCGCCTATGGCGTTCTGGCCCTTGCAATTGTCTTTGAATCTGTTGCCTGGTGGATTGCATACAAGGAATTCAACCGCCGTCGCGGCGACCTCACCATCATGCAGGCTGTGCGACGGTCCAAGGACCCCGCTGTTTTCACAGTCCTGTTCGAGGATACAGCCGCCATGCTGGGTCTGATTGTTGCAGGACTTGGTATTGCCGGTGCCCAGTTCTTTGCCCTGCCCTGGCTGGACGGTGCAGCCTCTATCCTGATCGGCCTCATCCTGGCAGCGACTGCCGCTCTGCTCGCCTATGAAACAAAGGGTCTTCTGATTGGTGAAAGCGCCGACCCCGAGGTGATCTCAGACATTCGCAAGCTGGTGGATGACGTCCCACATGTGGAGCAGGTCAACGAGATGCGGAGCATGCATCTGGGTGCCAATGAGGTACTGCTGGCCCTGTCACTTGATTTCCAGGACGACCTGACACCAGGCACTGTGGAACAGACCATCACAGCGCTGGAGCTTTCCATCAAAAAACAGCACCCTCATGTCAGCCGGATATTTATTGAAGCGCAATCCAAAGAGCAGCACGAGCAGGTTATCACTCATGATGCAGAGCGTTTAGAAGCACCTCAATAAGATCCAACATTTCAGACGCCGCGTTTGCCGCCCCAGATCACCACATGCAGCTGGGGCAGCACGCTTGCTTTGAACCAGCGATCTTCGGCGACCCGTTCCACCAGCCATTCAAGCTTGCTCATGAGGCCATCCTGATCAGGCTCCCCCGGCTGCTCCAGCCCATCCACGTCCCGGTTTCCCGGCTGCAGATAGACCGACAATGATGGATACTGAGCCGCTATCTGTTTCGCAAACTGATAATCAGTCTCATCAAAGACAACAAACTTGAGAGCACTCTCAGGATGATCACCCGCAGCATCAAGACAGGCTTCTATATCGTGGTCGCTGAGAGTATGCGCTGAGGATGGCGGCTTGGGGCTGAGTGTCAGATAGTCCAGCTGCGCAAACCAGTCCTTTGCCAGAGAACCCTGGGTTTCCATGGCAAAACTGTGCCCGCGCTCATGGCCAGCGCGCAACAGACCGCCCAACGGCTGGATAGCCGGATTTCCCCCCGACAGGGTAATCAGGATAGGCTCCCCGCCACTCAGGCGCTCCACATCGTCCAGAATGGCTTCTGCTGACATGGGCTTCCAGTCATGACGGAAAGCAGAATCCACTGCATAGATCGTATCGCACCAGGAACAGCGGAAATCACAGCCACCAGTCCGTACAAAAACCGTAGGCCTGCCGATCAGAGCACCCTCGCCCTGGATGGTCGGGCCAAAGATTTCACTGATGCGAATCCGTTCCGCAGTCACGGACGGTACTCCGCCCAGGTCTTGGGCGTTTCACTGACCCGTACCGCTGAGACCTCCGGCCATCGCGCAGACGCCCAGTCAAAAAGGTGCTTCGCCAGGCGTTCAGCTGTAACCAGATCATCACCCAGCACATCGTTCAGGTGACGGTGATCAAGCTGGCCGTCGATATAGTCTTTCAGGGCTGCAAGCTCGCGATAGTCCCTGACAAATCCGACGCTGTTCAACACCTCGGACCGGAGTTCGACTTCCGCGATATAATTATGCCCATGAAGCCGTGCACAGGGATGGTCTTCCGGCAGACCGATCAACTGATGGGACGCCGAAAAGTGAAACTGCTTCGAGATCGTGTACATGGTCAGCGCACCTCGGCAGACGCAATGGCCGCCCGCCAGAAATCCGGGTCTTCATAGACAGTCGGGTCTTCAGCGCCAGCCAGATCAAAGGCTTCGCGGCGCTCGACGCAGGTGCCGCAGCGGCCGCAGTGATGATCGCCACCCTTATAGCAGGACCAGGTCTCAGCAAACGGCACACCCAGCCGCACACCATCAGCTGCAATATCCCCCTTTGAGCGGGTCACATAAGGCGTATAGAGCGTGATCTCGCCCATCCCCTCAAGAGCTTCATTCTGCATGGCCTGAAAAGCGGCGATAAAGCCGGGACGGCAATCCGGATAGATAAAGTGGTCGCCACCGTGAACCGCAACCGCGACCGCATCCAGTTTCCGGGCCGACGCGATGCCAAAGGCTATGGTCATCATGATGGCATTACGGTTTGGAACAACCGTCGCCTTCATGGTTTCCTCGGCATAATGACCATCCGGAACAGCCACATCATCAGTCAGGGCTGACCCGGACAGAAAGGCACCGACGGCGGAGATATCCAGGACATCAATCGGCACAGACAGAGCATCAGCTGCAGCGCGCGCGCAATCCAGCTCACGGCTGTGTCGTTGTCCATAGTTAAATGACAGCAGACGAGCGAGCTCATGCTCTTTCGCCACATGATAAGCCAGCGTCACAGAATCCATGCCGCCGGAACAGACTACAAGCGTTTTCATATTCATCCTTGTTTTTACCGGGTAGGCTGCGACCGGGCCCGCAGAATGCGGGCGAACTGCCGTGTGATAAACACAACAGACAGCAAAGGCAAGCCGTTCCACTCCACGTCTTCCTGAAAGTCTTTCAGGCTTTTCAAGCAAGAGTGCACGAAAAACAGCGCATTAAAGCACCAAGGCCGCTACAAGTTAGAAGCCTGGTGCCTTAATGGAACGGCCTGGCTCTTTGAAAGAGAACAGACGAAACGTCCGTTCAGACCATGGCGAAGATACGGGCCGGACCACCCGTACCACCCCTGTGTTTCGGCGCTCCGATAACCAGTGTCGCCCCCTTCGCCGGAACCTTGTCGAGATTTGCAATATTCTCGATGGCAAAACGACCTGTTGGAAGCCATGCATAATGGGTGGCGAAATTCGACGAGATCCCGTGGTCAATAGACAGGGTGTCAGAGGCCAGCGACATGGCACCTGTCTCTTCCATCAGCATCTGGGCGGCTTCCACATGGAACCCCGGATAATGCTGCTTGCCTTCCGCATCCGCATTGCGGAAACCATCACTTCCGGTTTTGCTGCCCCAGCCTGAGTACATGGCCACACAGGCATTGGCCGGAATATCACCATTCTTGCTGATCCAGGCTTTCAGGTCATCCGGTGTCACCAGCGTATCCGCATCGTCCGCCGCACGCGCGGCAATATCCACCACGCATAGCGGTGCAATAAGGCTGGACACCGGGATTTCAGCCACCGACTGGCCATCCTCAGAGAAATGCAGCGGCGCATCAATATGGGTACCGGTATGTTCGTTCAGCTTCATCTCGAGAAGATTGAACTTGTGCTCAGCCCAGTTGAACTTCTGCTCAAGCGAAATACCGGGCTTGCCGAAATAAGTGGGGAAACCTTCATGAAGTTCATGAGTAAGGTCTTCCACCCGGTCAAATCCGGACGCAGAGGCCGGAGTAGCAGTCAAGGCCGCAGCTGTGGCAACAGCAGCAGCTCCTGACGCACCAACCTTGAACAGATCACGCCGGGACAACATCCGGTCCTTGACGGCATTCATCACGCAGGCATCGCACATATCTTCCTCCCAGGTAGAAAGGATCAGTTTCCACCCGGACATCAGGAAAGGCAACACGCCACAGCCCGGAAAACAAAAAACCGCGCTAACAAATATGTCAGCGCGGTTGATCGCAAAGATCTGAAATCAGAACCTCAGAATGGAATTTCATCATCCATATCGCTGGAGAAACCACCACCCTGCTGTGGACCACCATAACCGCCATCATTGCCGCCACCGCCATAATTGGCCGGGGCACCGCCGCCACCGCCAGCACCATCACGGCCATCCAGCATCTGGAGTGTCGAGTTGAAGCCCTGGAGGACGATCTCAGTGGAATAACGATCCTGGCCGGACTGGTCCTGCCATTTCCGCGTCTGAAGCTGACCTTCGATATAGACCTTGGATCCTTTACGCAGATACTGCTCAGCCACACGGCACAGGCCATCATTGAAGATGACCACACGATGCCATTCGGTCCGCTCGCGACGCTCACCGCTCATCTTGTCACGCCAGCTTTCAGAGGTGGCAATCCGCAAATTGGCAATGGCGCGCCCATCCTGCGTTCTGCGGATCTCGGGATCAGCTCCCAGATTTCCAACCAGAATGACCTTGTTGACACTACCCGCCATATTCCTGCTCCTGCTCGCAACGCTTTTGTCGCCAACCTATACCATCACCGCCACAATCCATAGATGATTTGCAGCGGCAAGCCCCTTGTCTCTATTCTTTCCACAAATAACCAGCATGCACAAGCCCATTGTTCATGTTATGTTCCATTGTAAAATTGATTCTGTCGAGGCTTTGCTTTTCAGCGATTGAGCTCTATCTATGCCTGATGATCCGCATCGCCGGGTCAAGAGTTATAAAAGACGTAATCTGGGGATCGGCACGTGTTGACCAAAATATCCGTGCGAGGTGCGCGCGAACATAATCTGAAGAATGTCGATCTGGACCTGCCACGGGACAAGCTGGTGGTGATGACCGGCCTTTCCGGCTCGGGTAAATCGTCTCTCGCCTTCGACACGATTTATGCAGAAGGTCAGCGCCGTTACGTGGAATCGCTCTCAGCCTATGCCCGGCAGTTCCTTGAGATGATGCAGAAACCGGACGTGGATCAGATTGATGGCCTTTCCCCTGCCATTTCGATTGAGCAGAAGACCACCTCACGGAACCCGCGATCAACAGTCGGCACAGTCACCGAGATCTATGACTATATGCGCCTTCTGTTTGCGCGCGTTGGCACGCCTTATTCTCCGGTGACCGGATTGCCGATCGAAAGCCAGACTGTCAGCCAGATGGTCGATCGCGTGCTTAGCCTGCCGGAGAAGACCCGCCTGTATCTCCTGGCTCCAATCGTTCGTGGCCGTAAGGGTGAATACCGCAAGGAATTGGCCGAGCTGATGAAGCGCGGGTTTCAGCGCGTGAAGATTGACAGCGAATTTTACGAGATCGCCGATGCCCCGGCTCTGGACAAGAAATTCAAGCACAACATCGATGTGGTCGTGGACCGGCTCGTCGTTCGCCCTGACATGGCAACGCGTCTGGCAGATTCCATCGAGACTGCACTTCAGCTGGCAGAAGGCATCGCCATTGCGGAATTCGCAGACGAGAAGGATGAAAAAGGCAACCCCAAACGGATGACCTTTTCCGAGAAGTTCGCCTGCCCTGTCTCTGGTTTCACCATTCCTGAAATTGAACCCCGTCTGTTTTCCTTCAACAACCCGTTTGGCGCCTGCCCGAGCTGCGACGGCCTCGGGACCGAGCGATCTGTTTCAGAAGACCTTGTGGTTCCTGATCATTCAGAAACGCTGCGTGGTGGCGCCATTGCGCCATGGTCGAAGTCCTCAAGCCCCTATTACGCCCAGACCCTTGAAGCGCTGGGACGGCATTTCGCGTTTGCCGTAAGCGACCGATGGTCAGACATTGGCGAGAAAGCCCGGCAGGCTATCCTCTATGGCACTGGCAAGGAAGAAGTCGCCTTCCACTATGATGATGGCGTCCGGTCATACCAGACCAAAAAAACCTTCGAAGGTGTTATCCCCAACCTGGAACGGCGCTGGCGGGAAACGGAATCCAACTGGTCTCGCGAAGAGATCGAAAAATACATGACCACCACACCATGCTCCACCTGTCTTGGTTATCGCCTGAAATCAGAAGCACTCGCGGTCAAGATTGGTGACAGGCATGTGGGAGAAATTTCCGACCTGTCCATCAAAGCTGCCGGTCAGTGGTTCGATACTATTTCAGATGACCTTTCAGACAAGAAACAGGAAATTGCCGGGCGCATTCTGAAGGAAATCCGGGAGCGGTTGAAATTTCTCAATGATGTGGGGCTGGATTATCTCACCTTGTCGCGTGGATCCGGCACCCTGTCAGGTGGAGAATCCCAGCGCATCCGGCTCGCGTCCCAGATCGGTTCTGGGCTGACCGGTGTTCTCTATGTTCTTGATGAGCCATCCATCGGCCTTCATCAGCGCGATAATGAACGTCTGCTTGAGACGTTGAAGCATCTGCGTGATCTCGGCAATACGGTTATCGTGGTTGAACATGATGAAGACGCCATTCTGGCCGCTGATTTCGTTGCTGATATTGGCCCCGGTGCTGGTGTGCATGGTGGCGAGGTGATTGCAGCCGGTACGCCTCAGGATATCATGGCCAATCCGAAATCTCTTACCGGGCAATATCTGTCAGGTGCCATTCGCATTCCCCAGCCGGATAAGCGCCGCAAGATCAAGAAAAGCCGCGCCCTCAAGCTGAAGGGTGCGCGCGGGAACAATCTGCGCAATGTGTCAACGTCCATTCCTCTGGGAACCTTTACCTGTGTGACCGGCGTTTCAGGAGGCGGCAAGTCCACCCTTCTGCTGGATACAATCTACAAGGCCGTGGCACGCAGGCTGAATGGTGCGCGGGATAATCCGTCTCCGCACGATTCCCTCAATGGTCTCGAACATCTGGACAAGGTGATCGATATCGACCAATCCCCTATTGGCAGAACACCACGCTCCAACCCGGCCACCTATACAGGTGCGTTTACACCAATCCGGGAATGGTTCTCCGGGCTGCCGGAATCCAAGGCACGCGGCTATCAGCCGGGACGGTTCTCTTTCAACGTCAAGGGTGGCCGCTGTGAAGCCTGTCAGGGTGACGGGGTCATCAAGATCGAAATGCACTTCCTGCCCGACGTCTATGTGACCTGCGATGTCTGCAAAGGCAAACGCTATAACCGGGAAACTCTGGAAGTTGCTTTCAAGGGCAAGTCCATTGCCGACATCCTTGAAATGACAGTGGATGAAGGTGTTGAGTTTTTCGCGGCGGTCCCCGCTGTCCGTGACAAATTGCTGACCCTTCAGCGGGTTGGTCTTGGGTATATCAAGGTCGGCCAGCAGGCCACCACTCTGTCAGGAGGCGAGGCTCAAAGGGTGAAGCTTGCCAAGGAATTGTCAAAACGGGCAACCGGCCGGACCCTCTACATTCTCGACGAACCAACAACCGGTCTCCATTTCCACGATGTGGCAAAACTGCTCGAAGTCCTGCATGAGCTGGTGGGCCAGGGCAACACGGTAGCGGTTATCGAACATAATCTTGAAGTCATCAAAACAGCTGACTGGATTGTCGATCTGGGCCCTGAAGGCGGAGACGGCGGAGGTACGATCGTGGCCGAAGGTACACCGGAAGATGTGGCCTTATGCGAGGGTTCCTATACCGGGCGGTTCCTGAAAGAGCTGTTCGAGCGACGGCCAGAGCCAACATCAGCAAGCGCGGCCGAATAAACACGCAGGCATCCATTGCATAACACGCAGAGCGTCAATGCCATGGATGCCGTTTCTCTGTATTTCCCAAAAGTGCTGACGAAACATATTCAAAATACTATTTTTATAAAATAAAATTTTAAAACAGACACTTAGTGCATTTTCTAGCCAAAATCATACATACTGGCGACAGTCTAAATCCGACTTTTACTTGACGCAAAACGCCTCTGCAAAAAATGCATGACAGATTTGCAAAACCGGCACTCCAAATTTCCAATAATCAGGACTATGTAACGCTCAACAACATAACATCGAGCAAGAGGGTTTTGCCATGTTCACGTCGCTTTACGGTTCTTACAAGCAGTGGCGTCAGTATCGGTCAACGGTATCTCAGCTGTCACAGCTGTCCGGTCGCCAGCTTGATGATCTGGGTATTATTCCGGGCGATATTTCCAAGATCGCACACCGGAAAATGAAGTAAGCATTTAGAAACAACTGGAAGTTATCATAACTTTCAAATGGACATGGAGCAGTCCAATGCTGAATACGCTTTTTGGTACTTTGAAGAGCTGGAACACTCAGCGTAAATCTGCACGCTCACTGGCAAAACTGCCAGCTCGTGCACTGGATGATCTTGGTCTTGTTCGCGGCGATTTCCGCTAAGACCAATGAAGAGATAGCCCGGGATAATCCTCCTCCCATATCCCAGGGCTTAGCCGGAACTTCCTCCCAATTTCCGGTTGACTAAAAGGCCTGCTGGTATCTCCTCCCACCAGCAGGTTTTTTTTATGTTCGGAGTAGAGTCAATCTATTATGACGCAGTGCAAAATTCAAAAATCTGCGGAAATCAGCCTCTTTTGATCCATTCCAATTTTGCATAGCAGCCACATCAATGTTGCACTGCACATTTTGACTCAATCACCCTATATAGAATGCAACAGACACGATGTTGTAACTCAGACCGAGGTGATGACCATGTTTACATCTCTCTACGGCTCATTCAAAAAATGGCGCAAGTACCGGGACACCTATTCCGAGCTTTCTCGCCTGACACGTCACGAGTTGGACGATCTGGGCATCAGCCGCAGCGACATTGATGTGATCGCACGTCGGACTGCCATGTAAGACACCGATTTTGCAGAGCGCTCTCCTCCTCCCAACGCTCTGCAGATAAGCCGGAAGTATCCTCCTCCCGCTTTCGGCACATAAAAGGCCCGCTGGTTCCTCCCACCAGCGGGCTTTTTCTATTCTGGGGCTGTTTCATAAAACAGTACAGAAACAACGTTAAATTGATGGACGGGTCGCGAACCATTTCTCGACGGTCATAATGTCCGGTCGTTCTGCATTCGCTCTGATCCAGCTATCCACCACAAAAGCCTGTCCAGTCTCGTTCTCGACAATGGTTGCCGAGGCATGCGGGTATCGCCCATCAAGCAGAAATCCACGAGCAATCGGATGAGCAGTTCGATGATATCTCAATAAACCATCCTGTTCCGCCAAAAGCAGGAGACTGGTGGTGTTTGTTGATTCATCGATACAATCCATCTGACCGGCCACACCAGCATTGGCCATATCGAGCCCGCCGACATCACCACTTGAGCCCACACGACGCCCGACGACCGTTTCATACCATTGAACGGCTTTCGACAACGCTTGACGCTCCGCCACAGGGCTTTCTTTTCCTCTTTCGAGAATACTAGCCAGTTCTGCACGGTCAGAACGAGAGAAATTGACAACACCGCGAAGATGACAGCCGAAACCATGACATATAATAACCCTGCCCTGCTTCGGCGCGCTCAAGCCATATTTGGAATACCAGTTCCCGTGAGCGCCATTAAGTTGCCCGGCACATCCCGCCAATACAAGTGCCATTGCTATCGCTGCTGCTGTTCTCATATGCCCCATCCAGATCCAAGCCATTTTTTAGATGGGATTGATCCGCGACACAAGACACTCAAAAGGGTTTCGCTTGTTCCTGCGTACTGGATCGGCTAGAACGCACTCCTCTCTCATTGCGGCATCATCGAGGTTCGGACTTGAAACCTGTTCATGTTATTGGCGGCGGTCTCGCCGGATCAGAAGCAGCCTGGCAACTCGCTGAACGCGGCCTGAATGTGGTTCTGCACGAGATGCGCCCAGTACGCGGAACTGATGCCCACCAGACGGACGGGCTCGCTGAACTGGTCTGTTCAAACTCCTTCCGATCTGATGATGCCGAATTCAATGCGGTGGGCCTCCTGCATGAAGAGCTGAGACGGATGGGATCGCTGATCCTCCGGTCTGCTGATGCCAATCAGGTTCCTGCAGGTGGCGCGCTTGCTGTCGACAGAGACGGCTTTTCTGCAGCAGTCACAGAAGCTTTGTCGAACCATCCGCTGATTACCGTGGAACGAGGCGAAGTCGCTGGCCTGCCACCAGAGGACTGGGGCAACTGCATCATCGCAACAGGCCCGCTCACGTCCCCCGCACTGGCGGAGGCTGTACTGGCCCTGAGCGGTGAAGACCAGCTCGCCTTTTTTGATGCGATTGCGCCAATCATCCATACAGACAGTGTGGACATGAGCAAGGCCTGGTTCCAGTCGCGATACGACAAACCCGGCCCTGGCGGCACCGGTAAGGACTACCTCAACTGCCCCATGGATGAGGAGCAGTATAACCGCTTTATCGATGCCCTGATTGATGGCGAGAAAACAGATTTCAAGGAATGGGAAAGCAACACCCCATACTTTGACGGCTGCCTGCCGATTGAAGTGATGGCTGAACGCGGGCGTGAAACCCTGCGCTATGGCCCGATGAAGCCGGTCGGCCTGACCAACCCGCACAATCCGGACATCAAACCCCACGCCATCATCCAGCTCAGGCAGGATAACGCTCTGGGAACGCTCTATAATATGGTGGGTTTTCAGACCAAACTGAAATATGGCGCACAAGCCGATATCTTCCGCATGATCCCGGGTCTTGAGAACGCGGAGTTTGCCCGCCTTGGCGGCCTGCATCGCAACACGTTCCTCAATTCGCCAAAGGTTCTGGACGCTTCACTCCGCCTCAAGGCCGCTCCGCGCCTTCGGTTTGCAGGCCAGATTACCGGTTGTGAGGGCTATGTGGAATCAACAGCGATCGGCCTGTTGGCAGGTCTGTTCACTGCGGCAGAACATCTTGGTCATACTCTGACCCCGCCACCGGAAACAACGGCCTTCGGTGCCCTGCTCGGGCATATCACCGGCGGCCATCTGTCAAGCGACGATGAGCCGAAAGGAAAACGCTCCTTCCAGCCCATGAACGTCAATTTCGGCCTTTTCCCTCCCGTTGAAATCAAAAAACCGGAAGGGGTCAAGCGACTGCGCGGGCCGGAAAAAGGCAAGCTGAAGAAGAGCACAATGACCCGGCGAGCGCTTATTGATCTGGAGCAATGGCAGACCGTTGCAACACAACAAACTCGCCCCGAATAATCTCCAGCGTATTGTCATATTCACGCACTTCCACACGCGTTGGCAGCAGAGCGAGACCTGCAGCCTGCGCGCCCTCAGGCTTGATTAGCCCAAGAGTGAAACCTTTCCCGGCCTCCTTCGTCAAAGCACCAACCGGGAAGCGGAAACCCGCAGCAGGTTGGTCTGATCCTTTCCGCTGAATGATCAGATCACCCTTCTCCTTTGAGGCTTTCCAACCGTCAGGCAATGCCGATTTGAGATCGTAGTCAATTGAGACCACACCGAGAACAGTCGAATAATCAGCCAGAGACTGCTCGCCGCCTTTGAGGAAAGCTGAGGTCCAGACCATTCCATTCGGCAACAGGCCGTCTTCGACCTCCTCTCCTGGCTTTACCTTGAAAAGGGCGAGGATCCGCTGCTGTATCGTTTCGTCATTCCCAGGAAACGGACTTCCATCCTCGCCAGATTCTGCAAACAACGGCTCCAGTCGGGACAGCTGCCCCTTATGCCTGAGATACTGCACAGCGCCTGACAGCCGACCATAATCCTGCCCGGACAGAACCAGTGGCTGTTCTGACGTCAACGAGTGTGCCCGACCTGCGTCGAGTTTTCCCTGTTGCTCAAGAATACCAGCAACTGCCCTGCTCTGCTCACGCACTGGAAGCGCCTCCAGCCCCCATGGCCCCACAGATGTGAGAAGAAACAGGCCAGCCAGGCCGCCGACAATCCATCGCAGATCCCGGTTCTGGCGCTTGATCGTAAAGACCACGCCGAGAACGGCCATCCAGATAAAGACAAGCGCAAGGGCATAGCGCGCATCCGTCAGGCCATAACTCGCATAGCGCTGCCACAGGGCAATGCCCAACAGGACCGTCGGGATCAGCGTGACCGCAAACCACCAGTCAGAGAACCAGCGGACAAACCGGACATCATCCCGATCAGGATAAAGAAGCAGAACAGCGGCCGCACCGGTTACCCCGAAAGCCGGAACGATTGTTCCCAGCACGCCCTTCGGCAGGCTCAGGTCGAGCCCTATCTTTCCCGCATAGGCCAACAGGAGAACAGCATAGAGCAGGAGCAACGGCAAAAGGACCATCCGTCCCAGGAGCAGAACAGCCTTATCGAGTCCTTCAGCAGCGGTAGATACCGCCACCTCCGTACGGGTCGGCAGGAACGCCAGCCAGTATGTCGCCATCAAGCCAATCAGGAAAATCGGCGCGAGGATTTCCGAAATCTGTTCAGAAAACGATACGCCAAACAGGGCATCAAGGCTCTCATTGATGACAAACAGGCCACCAATGGAAAAGCTGGCTCCTGCCAGGGACAGAGCTGCACCCAGCACATAGGAGCGGTTAAACCGCCAATAATCCATCAGGCTCTGTCCCGGAGACATATATCCGGCAACGCTGGACAAGAGCACGAGACCGACGAGTAGACCTGGCCAGCCGATGGACCAGTCACCCGTTCCAAAGAAGGTCAGCGCAGCAAGCGGGAGGAAGCCCGCCAGCGCCACAGCAGTCGCGCTTGCTCGGGACCAGGCTCTGTCTTCACGGATCAGATCAATGGTGAGAAACCAGAAAAACCCGGCAGTCAGCAGCAGGTGACCATCGGATTCCAGAATCCTTCGATCAAAATCCAAAAGCAGAATGGCAACAACATCAAATGTCAGCCCCCAGGCGCACAAAAACGAAAGGGGAAAACGGATAACGGCCCGTTCAAGGTCCGGCAAAATAAACCGGCGTAACCGGGAAACAAAACCAGGTTTGGTCATAAAGTGAGTCCTGACCCAAATATTCAAAGTTCTATATTGGAGTCAGAGCCGAGCTTTAAGGCGAAATGACGACAGGCAGCAGATCCCGTGCCAGAGTACATCCGTTCTAGCTGAATCGGCGCAAATTCCTGAGCAGGGTCCATTGCAACCCAAGCTGAGACCGATCAGCCACAGGTCGTCCCGGATCAGACAGGATTGCCTTCAACTGCTTCAAACGTGCCGGCAGCAGAGCAATCGGCAGAAAGCTCCGTCTGTGTCCATCCGGCAGGAGCATAATGTACTCTTCAGCCAATCGGAGATGTCTCCAGGCAGCATCGTGAAGCTCTGTCAGCGCATCCGTCAGCTTCGCCTGTTCATCGCCTGCGGCAATCGTCTCAAAGGTAAGCCCATGAGCATGACAGACCTGCTCCGGGATGAAACAACGCCCGCTTTTCCTGTCCATTGCAAAACTGGCCAGAACCGATGTCAGCCCATAAGCCACCCCGCTGTGACCACTCGCATCTGCCAGGCCGGGCGTTGTTGGCGCAAGACCGGATATCAAACCAGCAAGCTTGAAAAGCATGGAAACACGCTCGCCCAGATAGCCTTCAAGTGCGTTCATATCGGCCAGAAAGCCGCCATCAAGTTCCACACTGCAGCCATTCAGAACGGCGTCAAAATCGGTGAAAGACAAGCGGTGACGCTCAATCGTGTCCAGCAGGCTTGCGGCCACCGGGTTGGATCGCACATCTCCATGTCCCTCACCAGCCAGCGCATCCCGCCACCACTGGACCCTGATTTCTCCGGCCATGGGCTCATTCACCACAAGGGGAATACGGCTCAGTTCACAGTTAAAGGCATAGAGAGCCATCAGATCATCGCGACAGGCAGCAGGCGCAAGCAAGGTCGCAAGATAGCGCGGCCGGTCATCGCGACGGACCAATGCCACACAGGCGTCAATTTCCGAGGCAGCTGTACCCACTATGGACTCTCCACAGCCAGCAGTGCAGCAGCGACGGCCCGTTTTTCCGAAAGGAGCACATTGTAGGTGCGGATAGCGGCCCCGGTCGACATGGGGTCTGCCATGATGCCCAGATCACGAAATCTCTGCCTCAGCTCCGGGTCAAGCAGCGTCAGTTCCGACCCGCACCCGATCAACAGGACTTCAATCTGGTCAGCTTCTTCAAGGATCCGGGAAAAGGCCGTCTCATCGAATTGTTCTGCCGATATCAATGGCCAGCCATAAATGCCCGACGGTATGCAGAGCAGTGATCCCTTGTGGGACATATCGGCAAAGCGAAAGCCGCCATTACCGTAGGCGTCTATCGGTGCCCGGTCAGGGAAATGGGCATCCCGTATCTCAATCCCCTGACCGCGTTTCATCTGTGTTTCTCCGGCTAGACCGAGCCTGCCCCAACGGTGTCACCATCTTCTTCATCATGCAGCTGCTGTGGCCGCAGCTTCAGGAAGATCAACAGTGGCGCTGCCATAAACACGGAGGAATAAGTGCCAACAAACACACCCCAGATCATGGCAAAGGTGAACGAGCGAATAACCTCGCCACCAAAGAAGAACAGCGAGCCCAGAGCCAGCAAGGTCGTGACAGAGGTCAGGACCGTTCTGGACAGTGTCTGGTTGATGGCAACATCAAGCAGCTCCGCCAACGGACGCTTTTTGTACTTGCGCAACGTCTCTCTGATCCGGTCATAGACCACAACGGTATCGTTCAGCGAATACCCCACAATGGTCAGGATTGCGGCGATACTGGCAAGGTTAAAGTCCAGCTGCAGGACCGCAAACATACCAATGGTCAGAATGACATCGTGCATGGTGGCCAGGACGGCGCCCACGGCGAACTGCCACTCAAACCGGAACCAGATATAGACCAGAACCGCAAACAGCGCCGAAAGGACAGCAATAATACCGGTTCGGGTCAGCTCACCACTCACGCGGGGTCCGACCACCTCAACCCGGCGGTAATTGATGTTGTCTTCACCAAGAACCTGGCGGACCTTGGCAATTACATTCTGCTGCGCGGTCTCGCCACCATCCTGCTGCTCAACGCGGATCAGAACTTCAGTGGGGGAACCAAATTCCTGAACCTCAACATCACCGAAGTTGAGGCTGCCAACCGCCTGCCTGATATTGCCAATGTCGGCCGGTCCGTCAGTGGTCTGAATTTCAATCAATGTCCCGCCCCGGAAGTCAATTCCGAGATTCAGTCCATTGATACCAAACATGACCAGAGAGCCGACCAGCAGGAGAGCTGAAAGCGGGAAGCTCCAGCGCCGATGGTGCATAAACTTGTATGCGGTATCGTCCGGAATCAAACGTATCATAATCTTGGTCTCCAGACGGTCAGATCGGCACAGCAGTCGGGCGCTTCATCCGCACCCACTGGGCAATCAGAAAACGATTGAAGGTGAAAGCGCAGAACACCGTGGTGACGATACCAATGGCAAGTGTCACCGCAAATCCGCGAATGGGGCCTGACCCGAGCGAGAACAGAATGACCGCCGCAATCAATGTGGTGATATTGGCGTCAAGAATGGTTCCCAGTGCCCGGCTGAAGCCCGCATCGATTGAGGCAATGGCTGATCGGCCAATTCTCGCTTCTTCGCGGATACGCTCATAAATCAGCACGTTGGCATCCACCGCCATACCGATGGTCAGAACGATACCGGCAATACCAGGCAGTGTCAGCGTCGCTCCAAGAACGGACAATGTGCCAACAATCAGCAGGATATTGGCCGCCAGCGCCGTATTGGCGAGAACACCAAACAGGCCATAGGAGAGGATCATGAAGACCACAACAGCCACGGCACCAATGATACCGGCCACTTTACCGGCTTCAATGGAATCGGCACCAAGGCCTGGCCCAACGGTCCGCTCTTCAATGATGGTCAACTCTGCGGGCAGTGCACCGGCACGCAGCAGGATAGCCAGATTATTGGCGGTCTCAGCAGTGAAGCTACCAGAGATCTGACCGGAGCCACCCAGGATAGGTTCCCGGATCACTGGTGCCGAAATCACAGAACCATCAAGAACAATCGCAAAAGGACGTCCGACATTTTCCTGTGTGGCACGGCCGAATTTCCGCGCACCCGATGTATTGAAGCGGAAGGTGATGATCGGCTCATTGGTACGCTGGTCAAAAGCCGGCTGGGCATCTGACAGCTCTTCACCCGAAACCAGAACCCGACGCTCCACCAGATAAGGCTGAGGCGGATCTTCTGTATCATAAAGAAGGTCTGTCCCGATCGGCGGGCGACCACCATTCAGCACATCCTGAACAGATGACGTTGCATCGACCATCTGGAAGGTCAGCTTTGCCGTTGAACCGAGAATGGCTTTCAGGCTCTCCGGATCATCAAGACCAGGCACCTGCACCAGAATACGGTCGGCCCCTTCCCGCTGAATGGTCGGCTCAGTGGTACCAAGTTCGTTGACGCGCTTGGTAATCACCTCAATCGACTGAGTGACCGCTGACCGGATCCGCTGGAGGATGCCTTCTTCAGTCAGAGCCAGTCGAAGCTGGTTACCGTCAGAAACCGTGATCTCGACCTCGTTGACAGAGCTCTGCCCGGTCACAAAGCCGAGCGAAACCGGTGTCGCGAGAGATTGCAATTTCTCGCGGGCCTGCTCCACTTTGGTCGGGTCGGTAATGCGGACCTGAACCGCCTGCTTGGCAATCGCCAGATTGGTGTAGCGCAACCGATCTTCACGAAGAAGGTTCCGCACATCACCGCGCAGGGTTTCAAGGCGCTCCTTGACCAGTCCGTCACGCTCCACCTGCAGAAGCAGGTGAGAACCGCCCTGAAGGTCAAGACCGAGAACCATCTGTTTGGATGGAACCCAGTCCGGCCAGGACTTGACGCTGTCTTCATCAAAGAAATTGGGAATGGTCAGCACGACGCCACTGATCACCGTCAGCAGAATCAGAAAGCTTTTCCAACGAGCAAAGTGTAGCATAGCCACCCTGTCAGTCGTTCAGGCAGCCCGCAAGCGGGCCAGCTGAGATATCACTCTATTCAGTCGTCTTTTGCCGGCTCGCCCTTGGAGCGAACTTCTGCAATCATTGAACGGACACAGCGGACGCGAACGCCTTCGGCCAGTTCGACCTGCAGCTCGGCCTCATCAACCACCTTGGTCACCTTGCCGATCAATCCACCATTCATGACAACGGTATCGCCACGACGGACATTCTCGATCATTTCCTTGTGGCGTTTCATCTGCTGGCGCTGTGGCCGGATGATGAGGAACCACATGATCACAAAGATCAGGATAAACGGCAGCAGCGATACAAGGAAATCTCCACCCCCGGCGCCACCGGCGGCCTGGGCATATGCTGGACTGATGAACATTCAAAACTCCCCGAAACTGGTAAAGCCCCGGAGCAGTTCCCCCCAAGGCGCGCGGACTATAGCCTTATAGCAGCCGCATGAAAACCACAACGCAGCCGACCCGCTTTCTTGTCTGTTTTTTTGACATTCCGCCGGGTTTTAGCTAACCGCAAGATCAAGCCAACAAATAGGAACGGTTTCGCAGATGGAAAAGACCGAGCTTGCGTTAATTCTCGAAAAACTTGACAGATTGTCATCCGCCGTTGAGCGCCTTGGTCCTGAAGTGGCCCCGGAACCGGACTTTGATGCAGCAGACGCATTCACCTGGGCCACACGACCATTCCGATTCATCCCCGTAGAGCGGGTCAATCGGGTTGATATGATTCTTCTTCATGGTATCGACCGGGCCAGAAACACCCTGCTCGACAACACAAGACGGTTCGCGCAAGGGCTGCCTGCCAACAATGCGCTGTTGTGGGGCGCACGCGGCATGGGCAAAAGCTCTCTGGTGAAAGCCGCTCACGCGAGCGTCAATGCAGACAGGCAGAGCGGAAGTCAGGCACTCAAGCTCGTTGAAATCCACCGGGAGGATATCGATAGCCTGCCAGACCTTCTCGACAGGCTGCGCAATGCTGCTCATCGGTTCATCCTGTTCTGTGATGATCTGTCGTTTGACAATGATGACACGTCCTACAAATCACTGAAGGCTGCCCTGGATGGCGGCATTGAAGGCCGCCCGGACAATGTTATTTTCTACGCCACATCGAACCGTCGTCACCTGATGCCTCGGGACATGATGGAAAATGAGCGGTCAACAGCAATCAATCCATCAGAAGCCGTTGAAGAGAAAGTCTCCCTTTCGGACCGCTTCGGTCTCTGGCTTGGCTTCCACAAATGTACCCAGGACGATTATCTGGCGATGATTCGTGCCTATATCGCCCATTTCAATCTTTCTGTGGAAGAAGAAACCTGGCGGCCTGATGCACTCGAGTGGTCCACAACACGCGGATCCCGTTCCGGACGTGTGGCCTGGCAGTATATTCAGGACCTTGCCGGTAGACTGGGCAGTAGATTGGCATAGACAACGAAAAACGCCCTCCGGCATGGAGGGCGTTTCTCAAATATCGGGGTGGTTGATGGAAGGTCACGCGCCGCTCAGGTGAGGCAGCGGATCAACAGGCTTGGAGCCTTTGCGCAGTTCGAAATGCAATTGCGGTGATGAAACCGAGCCACTCTGACCTGACTTGGCAATAATCTGGCCACGCCGCACATCCTGACCACGGCTGACCGTCAGTTCAGAATTGTGGGCATAGGCTGAAACCCAGCCATCTGCATGACGGACCAGAACCAGATTGCCATAACCTTTCAGCTCACTGCCTGCATAAATCACCTTGCCAGCCTCAGCGGCCTTCACAGGCGTATTCATCGGTACAGACAGGTTGATGCCGTCATTGCGCTGGCCGCCGGTCTTCGCACCATAATTCGAAATGATACGACCATTGACCGGCCAGCGGAAACCACGTGTTGCGGCCTGCCTCGGGGTCTGAACGGATGTCGCATCAGACGCGATACGCTGCTGTACGGAAGTCGGAGCCGTTGTCGGCGACAACGAAGCCGTCCGGGTCAACTCAGCCGGTTTGGATTTCGGTTGCTCAAGGCTCGGAAGAGTTGCCTGCTTCTGAACGGTGCCGTTCTGTACAGCCTTACGCACCTGCGCAACATAGGCAGGACGACGGGTTGGCGCCGGGACCAGTGCAGCTGTCCTGTTATACGGGTCTTTCGCAACCGATCCGGTGATCAGCTTGGTGCCAGAGACAGACGCAACCTGACTTGCCCGACGCGGCGCACGTTTCGGCGCGAGTACGGTCCGCGGAAATGCGCGCACCTGTGGCTGAGGCTGTGTCTGCGTTTGTGGCTCTGATACAGAGGCTACCCGTACCGGGTTCTGAACCACTGGCCTTGGGGCTTGCGGCCGCTCTGCAACCACTTGCGGATAGGATGGCTCGACAACCGGCAGACGGACACCGCCCTGATGGCGTTGCGGATTGGCCGCCGGAGCCGGCACATTCTGCCAGTCACGGTGATTGCCAGTGTTACGACTGGTATTCCGCGCAATCGTTGCCAGTTCACTGTCCGGCGAAGAAACCGGAGCAGAAGCCGAATGCACATAAGTCGGAATCAGGATCTGTTGACCAGCCTGAGCCTGAGACGCATCGACCATACCGTTGGCCTTCAGGATTGCAGAGACCGGGACCCCATAACGACGAGAAACGTTGTAGATGGTCTCACCGCGCTGCAGCGGAACGTAAGTCCCGCCGGCACGGGTCCAGCCACCCTGACCGGCGGCCTGATGGGCCGGATCAACAGCAGGACGTGTAACCTGTACAGGCTCCACCGGAGGCAGAGGCGTATTGCGAGGGCGTGGCGGATCATAGCTTGCAGTCGTCGTCTGAGGAGCCAGAGGACGATTGACATTACCCGTGATCAGCGCTGGTCGCGACGGCGCTGGCAGCGGAGCACTGACGATCTGCGTCTGATCCGGACGCCGAATACCTGCGGTCGTCACACGATCCACGCGATCCGGATTGGTCCAGTTCTGACGGGGAGCAGACGCTCTCACCTGTCGCTGTGGCTGAGGTTCATAGGTGACCGGCACGGAGGCTGACCGCGGCGGCAGCTTGGCAGGAGCAGATGTCCGCTCACCTACAATAGCCCGCTGATTTGCGGTAGATCCGGTCAGAATTGGATCACTAAATCGATCTATATCGGCACTACAGCCAGCACTAACACCAGCAAGCAATCCGATCGAAAGAAGGCGCAACAGGCTGTTTCTTCCGGCAACATCAACGCGCTTGCACATAATGAAACCCACGCAATACTCGAAACTGATATAGCGTGATTAAAAAGCAGTAACCTTTCTAAAGCATTAAAGGCTGTGCGCTTCACCATCTTCTGCAAGCCGAAAACGGATGGAACGCAATGGTTCCTCCTGAATTGAGCCATCACGTTTCCGATAGCGTATAAGCTGCTGCTCCTCTCCCGGACGGCCGATAGCTGCAATCAGCGTGCCGCCATCCTTGAGCTGAGCAAGAAGCCCGTCAGGTTTCTCAGAAAACGCCACACTGCAGAGAATGGCATCAAAAGGCCCTTTCTGCTGCAGGCCTCTTTGACCATCCCTCACCCGCAATTCCACGTTCTCGATCCGAAGCGTCGCCATGCGCCGTTCGGCCTCATCCACCAGGGTTCGATAGCGGTCAAGACTGAAGACCTGCCGCGCGATCTGGGCGAGAATGGCCGTGTGATAACCGGACCCGGTACCAATCTCCAGCACCTTTGCATTGGCCGGGATCATCAGCTTTTCTGTGAGATAGGCCACAAGGGACGGCGCGAATGTTGTCTGACCGCATTCAATCGGCAAAGGAACATCCTGCTCCGCATGTGATTGATTCTGGGCAGACAGAAACAGACGTCTTGGCACACGCTCAAGCGCAGCCAGCACCCGACGGTCGTTCACCCCGGCACTCCTCAATGACAGGATAAACCGGGCCTGTTTGATCCGATCATCGGAGATGTCATTCATGGCTTAACCGCCTAATCCGGCATTGTGGCCTTCCAACCAGACGCGATGCACTCACTCGGCCAACGCACCTGCAACTGAAGCCAGCATATCATGATCCGTCAGATCAAGCTTGACCGGGGTAACCGCGATATAATTGTTGTAGATGGCATAGAGGTCCGTACCCTCTGCCGGGTTGGACAGATGACGCCTGAAAGCCAGCCAGTAATAAGGCCGCCCTCGCCCGTCTTCACGTGCGTCCACCATCAGAAGGTTCTGGTCGCGCTTGCCCTGTCGCGTAACCTGCAGCCCCTTAATGTCATCCGGCGCACAATCCGGGAAATTGATGTTGAACAGGGTATCTCCTGGCGTTTCAACAGCCAGAAGCTTGCGGATCACCCGCGCTCCATGCGTTCGAGCGCAGTCCCAGTTCACCTGAGACGCGGCATCCCAGCCGTATGCCTGACTGAGCGCGAATGACTTTACGCCCAGCGCAACACCTTCCATGGCTCCGGCAATGGTGCCTGAATAGGTGGTGTCATCAGCAATGTTCTGGCCACGATTAACCCCGGACAGAACCAGGTCGGGCGGAGTATCCAGGAGATGCCGAAGACCCATAATCACACAGTCAGTCGGCGTCCCCGAAACGGCAAACCGCTTTGGGCCAATCTCCCGACTGCGCAACGGGTCGCTCAGCGTCAGGGAATGAGAGGCACCACTCTGATCTGTCTCCGGAGCAACGACCCAGACATCATCTGACAGGTCCCGGGCAATCGATTCGAGCACCTCCAGACCGGGCGCGTGAATGCCATCATCATTCGTCAGTAGAATACGCATTCACCGCTCCTCCCCAGAAACTATCTGGCCCAGAAACTATCTGGCCCTAAAAACTATCTGACCCTGAAAGCGATCCGGTCAGCCGATCCGCTCCAACCCATCCATATAGGGACGCAGAACTTCCGGCACCGTGATAGAACCATCTTCATTCTGGTAATTTTCAAGAACCGCAATGAGTGTACGCCCGACAGCCAGGCCGGAACCATTGAGTGTGTGCGTAAAGCGCAGGGCTTTCTCACCCTCAACCCGATAGCGGGAGTTCATCCGGCGCGCCTGAAAATCACCACAGACAGAACAGCTTGAGATCTCGCGATACATATCCTGCCCAGGCAGCCACACTTCGATGTCATAGGTCTTGCGGGCACCGAAGCCCATATCACCAGAGCAGAGCGTTACCGTACGATAATGGAGATCGAGCTTCTGCAACACCGTCTCGGCACATCCGCGCATCCGCTCCAGCTCATCCAGAGAATCCTCTTCCCGGGTAATGGACACCATCTCGACCTTGTTGAACTGATGCTGACGCAACATGCCACGGGTATCACGACCCGCTGACCCCGCCTCCGAACGGAAACAATAGGTCAGAGCTGTAAATCTGAGCGGAAGTTCCTGCTCGCTCAGGATCTGTTCCCGGGCCAGATTGGTAAGGGTAACCTCAGCGGTCGGGATCAGATAGCGCCCCTCTTCCGTACGAAACAGATCTTCGGCGAACTTTGGAAGCTGACCGGTGCCGAAAAGCACGTCATCACGCACGAGAACCGGTGTCGAAACCTCAAGATAGCCATGCTCTTTGGTATGCAGGTCAATCATGAACTGCCCAAGAGCCCGCTCAAGACGCGCCAACTGACTGCGGAGAATAACAAAGCGCGCGCCAGACAATTTCGCAGCAAGCTCGAAATCCATCATGCCCAGCGGCTCACCAAGGTCAAAGTGCTCTTTCGGCTGGAAACCCAGATCCGGCTTCTGACCCCATTTGTGCAGCTCGACATTATCGTCTTCATCCGCACCGACCGGCACATCATCGAGAGGAATATTGGGCAGGCTGGCCAGCGCTTCTTCCAGGTCTGCTGTCAGTGCGCGCTCGGTCTCTTCAGCCGTATGCAGGAAACTCTTGATCTGCGCCACTTCATCAATCAGCGCCTTGGCTTTTTCCTCATCGCCACTGCCTTTGGCCTTGCCAATTTCCTTTGATGCAGCATTCCGGCGCTCCTGGGCATCCTGAAGCGCCTGAACATGGGCACGGCGCCGTTCATCAAGCTCAAGCAGGTGAGCAGACGCGGGCGCAGCACTCCGTTTGGCGAGAGCAGCATCGAGAAGGTCGGGATTATCGCGAATCCATTTGATATCAAGCATAGCCGATTTCGATCAAAGACAGTGAGGAACCGAGCTGCTTGCAAAGCCGATGTCAGGCTGCTTCAGCTTCCGCCTCGGCCCGCTTCTTTTCAACCATGCGTACAGCGATGATGGATATTTCGTAGAGCAGCAATGTGGGAATCGCAAGGCCCAACTGGCTGATTGGATCAGGCGGTGTCAGGACAGCTGCAACGATAAAGGTAACCACCACTGCATATTTGCGTTTCTCTTTCAGACCTTGCGATCCGAGAAGACCGGCACGCGCACCGAGCGTCAGAACCACCGGCAACTGAAACACCAGACCAAACGCAAAGATCAGCGTCATGATCAGACCGAGATAATCACTGACCCGAGGCAGATGTTCGATGGTAGCCTGCTCGGCTCCATGCTGCTCAAGAGACAGGAAGAACTGCATGGCAAGTGGCATGACCACAAAGAAGACCAGAGCCGCACCGATGGTAAAGAGGATCGGTGTCGCAATCAGATAGGGCAGAAATGCGCCCCGCTCATTGCGATATAGCCCTGGGGCAACGAACATGTAGATCTGGCTGGCGATCACCGGAAAAGCCAGGAACAGAGCCCCGAAGAATGCCAGCTTCATCTGTGTGAAGAAGTATTCCTGCGGCGCGGTATAAATGAAGCGGATTTCACGCTCCACCCCGGCAGCCTTCTCATAAGGCAGGATCAGGATATTGAAGATCTGGTCCGCGAAATAGAAGCAGACGACAAACATCACCACAAGCGCAATCACGGAATAGAACAGCCGTTGCCGCAGCTCTATCAAATGCGTGATCAGCGGCGCACGGCTGTCATCAATATCCTCTTGGCTCATTCTTTGCCGTCCTTGCCAGCCACGTTTTGTGGCTCGTCCGGTTCATTCTTGACAGAAGCAGGCTCTGGAGCAGCTGCCGCAGACGGGCTTGAGACAGCTTCATCCAGACGCTTTGACCAGTCATCAGAAGCCTGCTGGTCACCGGCAGGTCCCGGGTTGGACACAGCAGGCGCCGCGGTCTCTGCAGCAGTTTCTGTCTTGTTGTCCGCAGATACATCTGAATTGAGATTCTTGTTGATGTCCGATTTGGTCTCTTCAATCGGGTCCATCAGGTCCTTTTTCAGATGTGCCAGAGGATCAATCGACTGAGCTTCCTTAAGCTCCTTCTGAAGCTGATCCAGTTCCGCCTCTTCAAGCGCACTGTTGAACTGCCTCTGAAAGTCACTTGCCATACGCTTGAAATTGCCGAATGTCCGACCGAAAGTGCGCAACATGCCAGGCAGATCCTTGGGTCCAACCACAAGGATCGCAACAGCCGCTACAACGAGAAGCTCAGTCCATCCGATATCAAACATTGCAACAAATCCAGCACAGGCTGAAAGCTGCGATCAGGTGATCTGATCAGCCAGCTTTCGTGTTATCTTCGGATTTGCTCGTAGACGCATTCTCAGCGGCATCATGATCGATGGTTTTCGGATCTTTGCCGGTATCATCCTCAGCCAGCCCCTTTTTGAAGCTGTTGATACCCTTGGCAACATCTCCCATCAGCTCGGAGATTTTACCGCGACCAAACAACAATACGACGATCACGGCAATGATCACAATTTGCCAGAATCCGAGCGACATACACCTAACTCCTTTGCCTTGTTCTATTCGAGGCGCGCCGCACTATTGCAAAAACAGCAACGCACCGCAACATATCACATTTGACGATCCCGTTTATTTTTCCATCGCCGGGAAGACCACGACGTCACGGCTGTCAAATTCCAGTCTTACATCCGTTCCGGGCTCCACCGAATGCCCGGCCCTCATATGAGCCACCAGTGATTTGTCCAAACCACTGACGGCAATATTCACATGATCAATTTCACCGGCAAACCGACGGCTGATGACCCGTCCGTAAGGGCCATTGGCAGCCGCCGAAATTTTCACGGCCTGTGGCCGGATTCCAACCGTCACCACAGCCCCTTCATCGAGATCATTTGCCGGAAAATATCCAACTGCCGTTCTCACGACACCATTCGAAACCCAGCCCTCAATCTCGTTCATCGGGCTGAAGAACCGCGCGGCAAACAGGCTCTTCGGATTTTTATACATATCCTCGGGCGTTGAGGACTGAACGATCTGACCGGATCGCATCAAAACAATCCTGTCACTGGCCAGGAGCGCCTCTTCCGGATCATGGGTCACCAGAATACAGGTCGCGCGCATCTCCCGCAGGACAGCCAGAGTCTCATCCCGCACAGAATCCCTTAATCTCTGATCAAGGCCAGAGAATGGCTCATCCATGAGCAGAATACTGGGTCTCGGAGCCACGGCGCGTGCCAGAGCAACCCGCTGCTGCTCACCACCCGAGAGCGCATGCGGATAGTCATCCTTGTGAACGGTGAGACCAACCCGCTCCAGTGCCAGCTCGCCGCGCATCTGCGCGTCATGCCTCGACAGGCCTTTCAGTCCGAAGGTCACATTCTGCAGGACGGTCAAATGGGGAAACAGCGCAAAATCCTGAAACATCAGGCCAATGCCCCGGTTTTCAGGCGGAACAAAGGTCTTGCCTCCTGCGATCTCAACACCATCCACAAGGACCCGGCCAGAGGAAGGCCGTTCAATCCCGGCGGCAATGCGCAGCAGAGTAGTCTTGCCGCAACCGGAATGACCAAGCAGGGAAACAATCTCTCCAGGCGCAATATCCAGATCAATGCCCTTCAAGGATGGTTCACCCTCGTAGGCATGCTCGACACCCTCAAATGTCAGTCCGGAGGCAAAGCTGACACCAGCCGTCCCCTTCTCGCCCCAGCTATGCTCGTGTATCGCCATGATCCATTTATGCTGTTGTTCAGATCATGACTGCGGCGAGTCTGACCCATCCTTGGCCGACATGTCGTCCTTTTCATCGGAAAGGTCAAGGAGATCGATCAAATCTTCCTCATCAAGAGGGTCTTCATCTTCTGTCAGTTCGGAATCATCAGACGGGTTGGGGATGGAAAAACTCGACGGTATTCCGGTCTCCAGCAGCCCGGCTCCCTTCAATTCATCAAGCCCTGGAAGGTCACGGATTGATTCAAGAACAAAGTGATCAAGAAACGCTTCTGTGGTCCCGTACGTGATCGGACGGCCCGGCGTCCGCCTGCGCCCCCGCATGCGAATCCATCCCGTCTCAAGCAACACGTCCAGTGTGCCCTTGGAAATGGAAACGCCGCGAATATCCTCCAGCTCGGCTCTTGTGACCGGTTGGTGATAAGCGATAATAGCCAGGGTTTCCAACGCAGCTCGTGAGAGTTTGCGCGGCTCAACCGCCTCGATCTTCATCATATAGGAGAGGTCAGACGCCGTTCGGAACGCCCACTTGTCCGCCACACGAATGAGGTTTACCCCACGCCCTGAATACGCCGTCTGCAGTTCCTGCAATAACTTCGGCACATTTGCCCCTTCCGGCAGACGGTTGATCAGAAGAATTTCACCCAGCGGCTCTTTCGAGGCAAACAGCAGCGCTTCCAGCATCCTCAAATGCTGGCGCTCTTCCTCAGGTGCAAAATGGGTTACGTTGCTCATATCCTTCGGGCCTTACTGTTTATCTTCACTATCCGTTCGCTTCTTCACATAGAGCGAAGCAAAAGGCTCCGACTGTCGTAATTCCAACTGCCCTTCCCTGACCAGTTCCAGTGAGGCGGAAAAAGAGCTGGCGAGAACAGTAGCCCGCTGTTCCGGCGTTACCAGATAATCCACAAGGAAGCGGTCAATGGGGGTCCAGTCCTTCAACCCGCCCATCAGGCGGGTCAGAATATCCCGCGCATCCTGAAGCGACCAGACTTTCCTCTGCCTCACATGCACCGTGGAAACGGACTGACGCTGACGCTGGGATGCGTACGCAATCAGAAGGTCATAGAGAGTAGCGGAAAAAACGCTGCGACTTTCAACAATAACCTGCTCCGGCATCCCTCGTCCGTGCACGTCACGCCCCAGGCGATCCCGGTTGACCAATCGCCGCGCCGCATCCCGCATAGCTTCCAGCCGTTGCAGTTTGAAGGCCAGAATAGCGGCAAGCTCCTCACCGCTCGGCTCGTCATCTTCTTCAGGTTCGGGCAGAAGCAGGCGGGATTTCAGATAAGCAAGCCATGCAGCCATAACCAGATAGTCAGCCGCCAGCTCAATTCTCATCTGTCGCAGTTCAGCAATAAATCCGAGATATTGCTCTGCGAGTTCCAGAATGGAAATTTTGCTGAGATCCACTTTCTGGGATCGTGCCAGGCTGAGCAGCAGGTCGAGCGGGCCTTCAAATCCGTCAACATCGACAACAAGAGAGGGTTCTGACGCAGCCTTGTCGGCTGTCGGCTGGTAACCGAACTCAGATTGCTCTGGCAACCCCGGTTCCTTGCTGTCTTCCGTCAAACGCCCGCTCACTTCTCATCAGACTACACGACCGAGCAGTTCATCAAATTCCGCTTCAGCCGCAGCCCGATCCAGAGGTTCAGGCCTGACAAGGCGCGCGGTAGCCGAACTGCACCGCTCAAGCGCCACCCCATCCAGATGGGGGGAAGCTTTCGCAACATCCTTCATATCACGAAAATCGCCGTTGCAGTGAAGAGCAAGATCACATCCGGCCTGAAAAACAGCTTCAGTCCGCTCAACCATGGTCCCGCTAAGGGCTTTCATGGAGAGGTCATCGCTCATAATCGCGCCGGAAAACCCGATATCCTGGCGCATCACGTCCTGAACCAGCCGGGACGATGTGGTGGCCGGAGCATCAGGGTCAATGGCTTCAAACACCACATGCGCGGTCATGGCAAGCGCTTCATCAGCAAAAGCCCTGAAGGGTGCGAAATCCCTCTCATCCAGCGTCGCGCGATCTGTGGAAACGCGCGGCAGAGCAAGATGGCTGTCCACATTCGCCCGCCCATGCCCCGGAATATGCTTGATGACCGGGCTGACACCACCGGCCCGCAATCCATCTATAGCAGCACCAGCCAGCCGGATAATCTGCTCTGGCTCAAGACCATAAGCCCGATCCCCGATAATCGGATCAGCACCTGAAACCGGAACATCCAGGACAGGCAGGCAGTCAACATTGATCCCGAGTTCATACAGATCATCCGCAATCAGCCGTGTCCCGAGCCAGGCACAGCGAAGACCCGCCTCAAAATCACGCTCATAAAGCGATGCATAGACTGAACCGGAGGGATACAATCGCCAGACAGGCGGTTTCAGACGCTGAACGCGCCCGCCTTCCTGATCGATCAGAACCGGCGCATCCGACCTGCCAACAGCAGACCGGAACGCCTGCACCAAATCAGAGATCTGCGCCTTGCTCTCACAATTTCGCTGAAAGAGAATCAGTCCCCAGGGGCATTCATCCGCAAAGAACTGCAGTTCATCGGGCGTCAGAGAATACCCCTGACACCCGGAAATAAAAGCCTTCATGCCGATCCGCCCTGCTTGTTATTGCACGCGGCGAACAAGGCAGTCAGCGCCTGCAGCTTTCAGATTTTCGCAGAACTTGATTGCTTCTGCTCTTGTCGACATAGGACCGACACCTGCACGATAGTACACACCGCGGTCACCAAGATCAGCCGGCTGGATATGAACAGGCTGCACGGCCAGCAGGCCAGGATAACGGCGTTGCAGACTGCTGTAGGCATTCCGAGCCTGATCTTCGCTACGCTGGGAAGAGACCTGAACCACATAACCGGACCTGAGGCCTGTTCCCGTGGCTGGTCGTGTCAGTTCCGGTGTTGTCGTCTCAGCCACTGGAGCCGTTGGAGCCGCGGGCGTCGTCACAGTAGACTGCGTTTCTGCCACCGGCTGCGTCTGCACAACAGGCGTGGTATCAGCAACACTTGCCGTTACAACTGGCTGCGGCGGTGTCGGACGTGCGAGCGGGATCGGCACATTGGCCGGAGTACCTTCAGCCTGTTCGACGACACCATCATCGTTCAAACGACCAAGCAACTCGTTGGCAGCAGCTGTCGTGCCATCCACCTGGGACGTCTGGCTGACAGGCGACGGCAATGTTGTTTCCGGAGTTGTCGGAGTAACGGCAGCCACAGTCGTCGTTGAGATCGGTTTTGGCGCGGAAGGCTCATTGCCGACAATCGTGCCATCCGGCTTGACGATAACTGTACGAACCTTTTTGGGGCCGATACGTTCAGAGGACGAGCCTGTTCGAATACCGGCATCACTCGTTGAAGCGACACCCGGCAGGGCTTCGCCAGTGCCAGTGTTCTGATCACCACCAAGGCTGATGACACGCGTCACTGACCGCTCACCACCAGATGTATTCAGATCAATGGGCTTTTCCTCGCTGGAGACAAGACGTTCCGCATTCGGATTATCTCCGCCAACGCGATCATAGATAGCTTTGTTCTGATGCGGGATTTCCTTGCCACCCGGATCGTCCGGAACAGCTTTGACAGGGCTCGTATCAGCTTTGATTATTGGCGGAGGTGTCGTCGCATCAACACTGGAGCTGCGATACGCAAAGACGCCACCAACACCGATAACCAGAACGGCCAGAACAGCACCAGCAGCAAAGAGCGCCTTACGACCACCATTTTCCGACACCGGGGCAGACCTCAGAACATCATCTGAATGCGGTGGCAGCACACCGGAGCGCTCTTCGTAAGCGTCGTAATCCTGATCGTCCGAATAAGCGCCTGAGGCAGAATCAAGATCAACCGGAGCATAAGAACCAAAGTTGCCGTCATCCTGGGGCGTTGAGCCACCAGCCTGCTGATCAAAATATCCGTATGTGCTGGCTTGCGGCATAATTGGTGCTTCATACGCGCCAGGCTGATCAGAGTAATACCCCTGCTCCTGCCCTGAATAAGCGTCGGCCGCATTATCTGCCTGGTAATAGGATGACTGCGCAGCATCGCCATGACCAGACTGCTGGTAGCCGCCATCATCGACAGCGTAACCCTGGTCATATCCCGCCTGGTCATACCCGCCCGGTCCGGCATCCTCGTGGGAATAATCCGCATAACTCTGGGGGGTCTGAGCGGCTGCCTGAGGGGCCGCCTGCCCGGTCGCCCGTGAATCATATGCAGCCCGAACCTCTTCAAACAGCTCAGCCTCAAGGTCAGACGTGATCTGGTCCGTCACCGAGGTAGTGGATACTGGGGCATTGGATACGGAGGCCTGCTGCAGCGGCTCGGCTGCCTGCTGAGCATACGGATCGCTCTCGCTTACAATTCTTGCCAGCTCAGCAAGAGGGTCTTCAGCGGGTTCAACCGCCTGAGCGGAGCTATCTTGATATTTACGATCTATCATTCGTCAGTGCCTGTCTGCTCCAAGCGGCCTATTGAACGTTCAACAGGCCGCGGGATGTTTAGGCGCTCAACGCATCTCGTCCGGAGCGCTGACCCCTATTATAGCGAGGCCAGATGAAATAACCAAAGCCACAGCCCGAACGAGAACGAGGCGTGCTTGTGTTAACTCTCTGTCTTTAGGGTTAATGAACCGTAATTGCGGCAACTCTTTGCCACGATTCCATTGCCCATGAAGCGCACTAGCCAGCTCATAAAGGTAAAATGACACCCTATAGGGCTCCTGTGCAAGGGCTGCCGACTCAATTAGCCGCGGATATTCTGCAAGCTTGCGGATCAAGCCCAGCTCTCCCTCATCAGTCAAACCAGACAGATCAGCTCCGGAAAGAGCTTCCTGGGAGACATCCAGATCCGGAATCTCATCGAGGGCCTGACGGAAGATCGAGGCTGTCCGCGCATGGGCATACTGTACATAGAAGACCGGATTATCGCGGGTCTGTTCCGTTACTTTCTTGAAATCGAAATCAAGCGGCGCATCCGGCTTGCGGTACATCATCATGAACCGTACGGCATCGACACCAACTTCCTCGACCACATCCCGCAGGGTTACAAAGGTTCCGGCCCGCTTCGACATTTTCAGCGGCTCGCCATCCCGAAAAAGCTTCACCAGCTGGCAGAGCTTCACATCCAGTGATGCCTTCTCTTCACTCATAGCGGCAACAGCAGCTTTCATCCGCTTGACATAACCGCCATGATCCGCGCCCCAGATATCAATCTGATAGTCAAAGCCACGTTCGAACTTGTCAAAGTGATACGCCACATCGCTGCCGAAATAGGTGTAGCTGCCGTCAGACTTGACCAGAGGCCGGTCAATGTCATCACCAAACTCTGTTGACCGGAACAGGGTCTGTTCCCGATCTTCCCAATCATCCGGCAACTGGCCTTTTGGCGGTGGCAGGGTTCCCTCATAAACCAGATCCCGGCCCTTCAGGTAAGCCATGGCATCCGCTACACGGTCGCGACTGCCAGTCACCAGAGACCGTTCGGAAAAGAACACATCATGCTTGACGTTCAGGGCGGCCAGGTCATCCTTGATCATCGCCATCATTGCATCAATGGCCCGTGGACGCACAAGCGGCAGCCATTCCACTTCCGTATGGTTCATCAGCTTGTCGCCAAACTCGGTTTTCAGCGCTTCACCAACGGAAACAAGATAATCGCCCGGATAGAGCCCTTCAGGAATACCGCCGATATCCTCGCCATTGGCCTCCCGGTAACGCAGATAGGCAGACCGCGCCAGAACATCCACCTGTGCGCCCGCATCATTGGTGTAATATTCTCTGGTGACCTTATATCCGGCAAAATCCAGAAGGTTGGCAATCGTGTCGCCGACCACGGCACCACGCGTATGCCCCACATGCATGGGACCGGTCGGATTAGCGGAAACATATTCCACATTGACCTTCCGCCCCTGCCCCAGCTCGGCCCGACCATAATCAACGCCTGACTGCAGAATGGCCTGCAGATGCACCCGCCAGAAACCTTCGTCAAGCGTCAGGTTGATAAAGCCCGGTCCCGCTACAGAAGCCGAAGCAATGTCGGCGTCTTTTTCAAGCTCAGCAACAAGCTGTTCTGCCAGGTCACGCGGCTTCGCGCCACAAAGCTTGGCAAGCACCATGGCCGCATTGGTCGCCATGTCACCATGGGCGGCATCTCGCGGCGGCTCAACAACCAGTCTGTCGAACGGCAAAGCCGATCCATCCTGTGCCTTGAGACCGGCAGCGCCAACCGCTGCGCAGACTTTTTCCTGAAAAAGCGCAAATACGTTCATGGAACCCAACATTTCGTCGAAAGAAGCAGACTGTTTGTCATCTGCCGATAGAAAGCTTGCGTTGGCCTAACCCAAATCAGGCGAAGCGTCAAACCATTGGCGATGAAGTTGAAGAGCGTAACGGTCCGTCATACCCGCAATGAAATCGCAAACCCGTCGTGCCAGCAGAGTCTCATCCATCCCTGACGCACCGCTGAACCATTCTTCAGGCATACGGTCCGGATGTTTCATATAGAGGTCAAACAGGTCTCGAACCACCTGGTCCACCTGCCTGCGCACCACCATCACATCCTCATGCCGATACATGCGGGGGAACAGGAACCCCTTGATAGCCTTGTCATGAGCCGCCATGGCGTCCGAAAACCCGACAAGCATAAAACCGCACTGACGGATATCATTGGAGGTCGCTGGCTGCAGGCTCCCAATCCGCCTGATCGCAGTGCCGATCACATCTTCCACAAGCGCAGTGATAATCCGCCGAACCAGTTCATGAATGAAGCGATGAGAATCGAGCCCTGGATAGGCACGGTCAATATCTCCAATCATATCCCTGAGAAGATCGACCTCCTTCAGATCGTTCAGGGTAAACAGCCCGGCTCTCAGACCATCATCGATATCATGGGCATTATAAGCGATATCATCTGCAATGGCGGCAGCCTGGGCCTCGGCGCTGGCAAAAGTCGTAAGCTCCAGCGCATCCAGATCCGGATAGTCCCGAAACCCGAAGGCCAGTTGCGGTCCGGCGCGCTTGCCAAGCGGTTTGCCTGAAGCATCAACCAGTGGCCCGTTGTGCTTCACCAGACCTTCCAGCGTCTCCCAGCTCAGATTAAGACCGTCAAATTCGGCATAGCGTCGCTCCAGCCTGGTCACCACCCGCAGGCTCTGGGCGTTGTGATCAAAGCCCTCATAGGGTTCCATGCATTCATCAAGCGCATCTTCACCGGTATGACCGAATGGTGTGTGACCAAGATCATGGGCAAGCGCCAGGGCCTCTGCCAGATCCTCATCAAGTCGCAGGGCGCGCGCCACAGAGCGTGCAATCTGCGCCACCTCAATAGTGTGGGTCAGTCGGGTGCGGAAGTGATCGCCCTCATGATAGACAAAAACCTGCGTCTTGTGCTTGAGGCGCCGGAAAGCCGTTGAGTGAATAATCCGGTCCCGATCTCTCTGAAACGGTGTGCGCGTCCTGCTCTCTGACTCAGGGAAAAGCCGCCCCCGGCTTTCATCCGGGAGAGAGGCATAATCTGCGCGCGGCTGCGCACCATATCCGAGCGGTTTCACGATGAGATGCGCCCCAGGTTGATTGACTTCCATAATTCTGATCTTAATTAAGAGACATAGATTTTTTATGCCAGCCTTATTAGGCGTCAAAGAATGCCAAAAGGCTGCATTGGGGAAGATGATCCGATGTCAGAGCACAATGTTCAGCTCAGCGACCGTGCCGCGCGCAGAATTGCAGCGATTCTGTCTGGAGAGAAAGATGCAACCGTTCTGCGGATCAGCGTATCTGGCGGTGGATGTTCCGGTTTCCAGTACAACTACGACCTGGTAACGGAGCGAAATGATGACGATACGGTGCTGGAGCGTGACGGCGCCGTGGTTCTTATCGACCCGGTATCTGCTGTCTACATGGATGGCTCTGAGATAGATTTTGTGGACGATCTCATCGGGCAGTCTTTCCAGATCAAGAACCCGAATGCTGTTGCATCCTGCGGCTGCGGAACCAGCTTCTCAATTTAGGGTCAAGACACGCCTTATTTGACCAGTTTCGAGAGTTCCTTCAGCCGGTCGTTGACCAGCCAGCCATAATAATTCTCTTCCGGATAAGCCCGACCACGATCCCGGAATGAGCGCGCCCGCGCCCAGGGGTCTCCGAGATTATAGAGTGTGGCCACCACACCCGGATTTCCCGAGATGTCAACTTTGCCCACCGTCCTGTAGGCGGTAATTGCATCCTTGATGATCGCGGCCATGTAATGCAGGGATCGATCCGGGTCCATGGCGGCCCGGTAAACCTCCCGCTCATTTGTTTCTTTCAGCTTCTTGAACTTGCTGATACGGCTGACCTGGTCGGACATTTTCAGAACCGTCAGCGGATGCAACTGCCCCAGACCGAAACTCTGTCCGGCAAACAGGGGCTGGAAAAATGCCTCACCAAACTTCTGACTGCTATATTTCACCCCATCAACGCGCCTACCCCGATAGACTTTGTCCCAGACCCGTTCCCGACAGGCCCAGACTGATGAACTGCGTTTCAGCTTGTTGCACCGGTGGAAAGGCGGCTGCTGAACAAAATCCTCCACATTGTGGCCAGCGTGTTTGAATTCGATGGGCAGTTTCAAATAGGACGCAGCCTTGATGTAATACCCCTGCAGCGTATCAAGATTGTCGTAATTATAGGTGTGTTCTCCGACAATCGCACCGACCATGTGGATCGGCTCAATGCCATAGGTCTTGGAAACCGACTTGATCTTCCGGACGAGCCGATGCTCGCGGGTCAATGTTCTGACAATACGGTCAAACTTCTGCTCAAAGGTCTTGTTATGAGACCGTGTCCGGTTGGACGAGATAAACGGGATCCTGGGCTGAATCTTGTTTCTGTTGCCCGGCGGCACCTTGGACAGACGCCGCCCAGTCTTGCGGGTCTCAGATGTCTTGCTCTTCTTCTGCTCTGCAGCGCTGACTGACAGTGCACCAGGCTCCCAGACGGTAAAAGCAACTGCACAAGCCAGACTCAAGCCGATGCGAACACCATAGCGGCAAATTCGCTCAGCACCCAATTTGAAACCCATCCTAAACAACTCTGAAACCCCAGCAGGCTGTCTGTTCATTATCCATATAAACCGTTTCACCCCTCGTTCACACTTCAAGTTCTCGGGATAAAACGTTACGTTGAAAAGGCATTCACCGCCGGTAGGCCAGCATCCAGTTCAGCGTCAATCTCCAGTCGGTCATGCGTATCGGTGTCCCGTGCGATCCCGTTTCAAAAAGCGTAAACCGGATCGGATACCCCGGATAAGACGACCGCACTTTCAGGAAGAACTTTTCCCGTTCTTTCCAGTCAAATACACTATCATTCGTTCCGTGGCCGATATAAATCGGCAGCCAGTTTCTCCGGCTTGCAAAGACGCTGGAGCGTAGAATGCTCGCGTCATGTCTACTGCCCATCAGCAGGATGCCGCTCATAAACGAGCGCGCAATATCATCCTTGGCAAGCTCCCAGCACAAAGCGCCACCGGCCGAACCACACGCAATGAAGATCGGAGCGCCAGAACTGCGTGCACCATAGTGGCGCAGCAGGCCACGAATATCCTGAACGCCCCCTGAGGAGAAATCACGCACATCCGGCGAAATATACAGCCCGCCATTACGGACCATGAGATTCTTGATCCGATTGAAGTTACCGCCGAATGTCCAGTCATTGACACCCTGATGGCGATTGCCGCCCTGACCATGAATGTAAAAGACAATCATCCGGGCACGATCGGTCTCACCAACCGTGTAATGTTTCACCGGGCGCCCGTTGACCTTGACAGTCTGAACACTCTGGGACCAGTTCGGCTTTTTCGAAACATAATAGGATTGTACCCGGCGCTCGGGGACCTCATCCCGCTTGTGAATGTCCCGGCGCTTGTCATATCCGACACGGACGTAATCGCCATTGTAGTAGCTTTCAACCACATGCGGATAAGCGAACAAATCGTCCTTATAGGGCTTCAGGCTTGCAGCCGATGCAACGCTCGCCCATCCGGCGACCAGTGCGAGGGCAACAGCACCCACAAAAGCAGTGAACATCTTGCTATGTCTGATCATGCGTTCTGCCTGATTTCCCCAAAACACGCGAATCCATCCCTCAAAACAGCCGGCAGAGTGCCACTAAACCGCAACCCGTTTGTGGTAGCTTGATAAACAATACAAGAAAGAGCAGACCAGCCAAGTCGAATCAGTAAATTCACCGTACTGATGAATTGCAAAGCGCGATAGCGCGGTCTCATCACATCCGGTTTATTGCCTTAAAGTAAGTCCCTCTCTTGAGGCTGACCGTCGACACCGATACAAATCTGTGGTGACGACTCATCATGCCTCTTACCTGCTCAGGATCCCGATCGATGAAAATAGCCACCTGGAATATCAACGGCATCAAGGCTCGGATCCAGAACCTGAAAAGCTGGCTGGAAGAGGCACAGCCGGACATCGCCTGCCTTCAGGAGATCAAGTCTGTGAGCGAAGGGTTCCCCTCCTCTACATTCGAAGACATGGGATACAACGTCGTTGTTCATGGCCAGAAGAGCTTCAACGGTGTTGCCATCCTCTCCAAGCTTCCGATTGAAGAGCAGCAGATCGGCCTCCCCGGCGATCCATCCGACGAACAGGCCCGCTTTATCGAGGTCCTCGTCTCAACACCATCGACGCCACTCCGGATTGGCGGGCTGTATCTGCCAAACGGCAATCCGGTCGATACGGAGAAGTATCCCTATAAGCTGGCCTGGATGGAACGTCTGTACCAGTTTGCCAAGGGGCGTCTTGAGTTGGAGGAGCCATTCCTGCTGGCCGGTGACTACAACATTATTCCCGCTGACGCGGATGTTCATGCCCCCGATGCCTGGAGAGGCGATGCCCTGTTCCGCCCGGAAAGCCATGCAGCCTATCGAAAGCTGTTGTCACTTGGCCTCACGGATGCTCTCTACGCGGTCAATGACAAGCCGGGTCAGTATACCTTCTGGGATTATCAGGCTGGCGCATGGCCGAAAAACAACGGCATTCGCATCGACCATCTCCTGCTGTCACCGGAAGCTGCAGATCGCCTGCAGACATGCCAGATCGACAAACACACCCGCGGATGGGAAAAACCATCCGATCATGTACCAGTCTGGATTAAGCTGGACGTCTGAACAGATTTACTCAGATACGCTGAATGTAATTGAGAACGGCCCATCGGATTCATCCGGCCGGTGAGCAATCAACCAGTCATCAGCAAGCTCCACAGCACGTCTGCGGATCACTTCTTCAGACAGGGAAAAGGCTTCTTCATGACGTTCCCTGATCCAGTCCTGATGACGGGATCCTTTGGCACTCTTGCGGGCGATCGTCAGCCATTTGAGGCCACGGATCGGATTGCGACGCCCGTCCACACCATGAAACAGCAGATCACCTAGCTCAGCCTGGGCCCGCAGATGCCCTTTCTTGGCTGCAAGCTTCAACCAGCGGGCGGCCATACGAAGGTCTTTCGGACGGCCATTGTCAGAATCAGACAGATAGATTCGCGCCAGGCGATATTGCGCATCCGCATCGCCGAAATAGGACGCCGCATAGGAATAGAACTTCTGAGCACGGCGTACATTGGGCTCGATAGCACTGTCCTGAATGCCCGTCATATAGTAGGAGCCAAGCTGCACAAAGGCATTGGCCACAAAGCGGGATCTGGGAGATGCTGGCGGGTCTTCCGCATAAGCATTGGCAATCCTTGAGAAGTACTCAAAGGCCTTGCCATCATCCTCATCAACACCATCGCCTTCGGCATACATTTTGCCGATTTTCCACTGAGCGATGGCATGCCCCTGCTCTGCTGCATATTGCAGGGCCTTGAAAGCTTCGTCCTTGCGGCCTGAATAATAGGCACGCGTTCCTGACATGAAAGCGTCCCGCGTTGATTCGGTTCCATCGCTCTGGTCAACGGAGCCATCAAACGCAGACGCAGGCGCGCAGAACATCAGCCCGGCCAGACCGGCTGCAAGCATCAATCGGGATCTACGCAGTGCCATTCAAATCAAGTCCTTCGGCATCAGGCAGCTGGAGCTGCCCACTCCGAACCATTCTAGAGGCTGTCGGTTAAACAAAGCCAAATCGTACGAAACATCTCACTCATGTACCGATCAGGCTTCGATCTGTCGTTGACCTACACTTACCCCACTTTGTGTCCGAATGTCGGCGCTTATGGAGAGGGAATGAGGCATCGTGCGCATTAAATTCGAAGCGTTGCAAAAATGTAACAAACACCGGTTCAAACGGGAACTTTCGATGGGGTTGATTCAAGTCATGGTCCACACATTCAAGGAAACGCAACTATCCTGACATAGACTGTTGTGATCAGGAGGGATTCACTATGGACGACAGGATCGAAGACACCCGTCAGCCTCAGACAGAAGAAACGTCTGTTGTAGAGACTGAAACAGAGGCCCCAACCGAAGCCGCCATGCCTGCGCTGGAAGAAGCCAAAGAGGTCGTGGCAGAGATCTCTGATGAGAATTCAGAGACAGTGCCACAGGATCTGTCAGTGCCCGCATCGGCTCAGGTTTTTGAGCAGGGTGTCTATCCCTACAAGACCAAGATGAAGCGGTCGCTTTACGAGCGCCGCAAGGCCGCGCTTCAGGTTGAGCTGCTCAAGGTCCAGCGCTGGGTGGAAGAAACAGGCGAACGGGTGGTTATCCTGTTCGAAGGCCGGGATGCCGCCGGTAAGGGTGGCACAATCAAACGCTTTATGGAGCATATGAACCCGCGTGCTGCCCGCGTTGTCGCTCTGACCAAACCAACGGAGCGGGAAAAGACACAATGGTATTATCAGCGCTATATCGAGCACCTTCCCTCTGCCGGTGAGATTGTGCTGTTTGACCGGTCCTGGTATAATCGCGCTGGCGTGGAGCGGGTGATGGGTTTCTGCTCTCCGAATGAGTATCTGGAATTCATGCGCCAGACGCCGGATCTGGAGCGCATGCTGGTCCGCTCAGGAATTCGCCTGTTCAAATACTGGTTCTCGGTCACCCAGGACGAACAGCTTAACCGTTTCGAATCCCGCGAGACCGACCCGCTCAAACAGTGGAAACTGTCTCCGATCGACAAGGCATCGCTGAACAAGTGGGATGACTACACCGAGGCCAAGGAAGCCATGTTCTTCTATACGGATACAGCGGATGCGCCTTGGACTATCATCAAGTCGAACGACAAGAAACGCGCGCGTCTCAACTGCATGCAGCACTTCCTGTCAAACCTGCCCTACCCGAACAAGAACAATAAAATCGTACACGATCCTGACCCACTGATCGTTGGGCACAGTGCCCATGTAATCGGTCAGAACGAGCATATTCTGGGCAAATCACTACACCCGGGCACAGCGGATTAGAGCGTGTTGCGCAAAAGTGCTACGTATCCTTCCAGTCAAGAAAAAAGGCGACGCTCACACAAGCGTCGCCCTTTTTGTTTCTGTATCCGGATCGTGATATCAGGCAGCACTGCCGAGACGCCCGAGCGCCTCTTTGACCTTAGCAAGAAGCTGAGCAGACTCATCCCGTCTGTCCCGCTGGTCCTGAATAACCTCAGCCGGTGCTTTGGACAGGAACTTCTCATTGGCCAGTTTGCCGTCAAGCTTGACGATCTCTTTCTCGATCTTGCCAATCTCTTTCTCAAGCCGGGCCTTCTCTGCGTCCAGATCGATGACCCCGGCAAGGCTCAGACAGACCGTTGTGGTTCCGACAACAATCTGCGCGGACCCCTCAGGTGCTTCCGAAGACAGGGACACGCTCTCGGTACGCGCCAGCCGGGCCAGTGCATTCTCATGCAGCCCGAGGCGGGTTTTGGTCAGCTCGTCTGCGCCAACAAAAACCAGCGGCACCTTGGCAGAAGCCGGGACGTTCATTTCCGACCGCACAGAACGAACCGACGTGATCACATCAATCAGCCAGTTGATTTCTTCGGCTGAGCCGTCATCTGTGGCCTCGACGTCTGGCCATGACTGGAAGCAGACCAGATCGCTATTGCCTGTCCGTGCCCACAATTCTTCCGTCATGAAGGGCATGAACGGGTGAAGTGCGACAAGAATCTGGTCGAGAACCCAAGCCGATGTTGCTCGCGTTTCCGCCTTTGCAACTTCGTCATCGCCATTCAGAATCGGCTTGATCAGTTCCACATACCAGTCGCAATAGATATTCCAGATAAACCGGTAGAGACCATTGGCTGCATCATTGAAGCGATAGGTCTCGATGCCCTCAGAAACAGACGCGATCATCTGCGCGGCTTCCGTGACAACCCAGCGGTTCACCGTCAGCTGAACTGAAGACGGGTCAAAATCCGCCTGACGAACACACTGGTTCATCTCGGCAAAACGGGCCGCATTCCAGAGCTTCGTACCAAAATTCCGATATCCGGCCACACGTCCTGTTGCCAGCTTGATGTCGCGGCCCTGGGCCGCCATGGCGGCAAGAGTGAACCGCACGGCATCGGCACCATATTCATCAACAAGTTCCAGAGGGTCGATCACATTCCCCTTCGACTTGGACATCTTGGCACCCTTCTCGTCACGGACAAGAGCATGCACATAGACCGTATGGAACGGTTCTTCCTTCATAAAATGAAGGCTCATCATCATCATCCGGGCAACCCAGAAGAAGATGATGTCAAAGCCCGTTACCAGAACATCGGTCTGATAGTAGCGGTCAAGCTCCGGGGTCTTTTCCGGCCAGCCAAGTGTTGAGAATGGCCACAGCGCGGACGAGAACCACGTATCCAGAACATCCTCATCCCGAACAAGTTCCACTGTCTCACCGTAATGGGCATCAGCAGCGGCCTGCGCCTCAGCCTCATTCAGCTCGACAAACACCTTGCCATCCGGGCCATACCAGGCCGGGATCTGATGCCCCCACCAGAGCTGACGGGAAATACACCAGGGCTGGATATTCTCCATCCAGTCGTAGTAGGTCTTTTCCCAGTTTTTCGGAACGAACTCTGTCCGCCCTTCTCTGACCGACGCAATGGCAGGCTTGGCAAGCTCACCGGCATTGACATACCACTGGTCTGTCAGCATCGGCTCAATCACAACGCCGGACCGGTCACCGAACGGCTGAGCAATGACCTTGTCTTCAACACCGCGGAAGAAACCCAGCTCCTCGATTTCCTGCAGCACCATCTTCCGGGCTTCGAAGCGATCAACCCCGTCATAACGCTCAGGAACATGGTTTTCCGGCGTCGAGATCATCCGCGCTTCCTTGTCCATCAGAACAATCAGCGGAATGTCATGACGTCGGGCCACCTCGAAGTCGTTGAAATCATGCGCACCAGTAATCTTCACCGCACCGGAGCCGAATTCAGGGTCCGGATACTCATCGGCAATGATCGGGATGTGGCGCTCGGCAATCGGCAGGCGGACCATCTTGCCAATCAGATTCTTGTAGCGCTCGTCCGAAGGATGAACAGCAACCGCGCCATCACCCAGCATGGTTTCAGGGCGCGTGGTCGCAATAACAATTTCCTCAATGCCATCAACCGGCCCATCGACCAGAGGATAGGCAAAGTGCCACATATGGCCGTCGACTTCCTTCTGCTCCACTTCAAGATCTGAAATAGCAGTCTGGAAGACAGGATCCCAGTTGACGAGACGCTTGTCCCGGTAGATCAGGTCATCCTTGTACAGCTCGACAAAGACCTTCAGAACGGCCTGCGACAGCCCCTCATCCATGGTGAACCGTTCACGTGACCAATCGCATGACGCTCCGAGACGACGCAGCTGGTTGATGATGGTTCCGCCCGATTCAGCCTTCCATTGCCAGACACGATCAATGAATGCATCCCGACCCATATCACGTCGACCAGGCAGGTTCTGCTGGGCCAGCTGGCGCTCAACAACCATCTGCGTTGCAATGCCGGCATGGTCCGTACCAGGCTGCCACAAGACATCCTTGCCACGCATACGCTCAAAGCGGCACATAACATCCTGAAGCGTATTGTTCAGTGCATGACCCATATGCAGAGATCCGGTCACGTTGGGCGGCGGAATCACGATGCAGAAACTGTCCTGCCCGTCTTTCTTGCCAGCACCAGCCTTGAAGGCTCCAGCCTGTTCCCACGCGTCATAAATGCGCGGCTCAACGGAGGCCGCATCAAAAGTCTTATCCAACATCATCATGTACCAGATCTGTAAGGTCCAAGTGCTGTTGTAAATAACAGCGATCGAACGCTGTCAACACGCATCCATAGGGATAACGCACAGAAGACCGTCTTTTTGAGAAAAGTCTCCGGGGAACGGATAAAGCAAAGGCCTTATCAAAGCACGATCAGCGCCGCGCCCCTCTGGAAACACGTTCGATCTCAGCCCGCACAAGCCGCTCTACGATACCAGGCAGATTATCATCCAGCCAGCCTTTCAGCATCGGACGAAGCATCTCCTGAATGAGGTCTTCAATCGTCCGTGCATTGCTGGAAATGATTGTATGCGCCAGATTGTCAAAAGCGGTAGACACAGCCGCATTGGCCTGCGGTGACAGAAGTGCTTCGGTCGCAGCGGCCTCGAGCTTCTCGTCAGACAGGCTCGCTGCAGCAGCAAGTGCAATATCCGTCATATCCGGCGCTTCGTCGACGACTTCCGGCTCGGGCTCCGGCTCTGCTTCATCAAAAGAGAAAACAACATCGTCTTCTTCAGGCGACATTTCCTCTACAAGCTCGAGAGGTTCCTCATCGATTTCAGCTTCAAGGGAGAGGTCAAGCGGCTCGTCTTCCGGCTCCTCCTCAACGGCAGGTGCAGGCTCCGGTTCAGGCGCATCGAACCCGCCATCAGCGGCAAACAGTTTCTCCAGATCATCTTCGGAGATATCTTCATCAGCCGCAGACGTCAGACCTTCAGATTCAGGTGTATCACCACCATCAGAAGCAAACAGCTTTTCGAGGTCGTCTTCGGAAATATCTTCATCAGCTGCAGATTCCAGACCTTCAGCCATATCAGCCTCCGGTTCAGTCTCTACTGCCGCAGTTTCGCCAGCTCCAGTTTCCTCATCGGATATAATACGCCGAATGGAAGCCAGAATCTCTTCCATCGACGGTTCCTGGACCGCATCCGCTTTACTCATGATCCCCCCGAAGAGGCTTGGCCGCTCTATCAGTTACGCGAATCTGCGTTGATTCGCCCCCCTCAACTATACGGGCTGGTTAAGAAAGATGAAACGGTCAGCAGAAAGAACCCGTGGATATCTTTCTGCGATCGCTGCTAGAAGTCGCACCAACCCGCATAAAGAACCACTAGATCTTGTAACTGCTAATGCGTCGCCCAGAGAGTGTTCCAGACGCGGACCATGCCTATTCCGGCACCCTCAGACCAAACCACTTGTCACGAACCTTGCCGTAATGCACTTCAGGCTCATAAACAGCAACCCGCAGATTGAGGGACCCGGCATCAAGCGTTCCCACAGATGAAAGCAGGGAAAACGCGGCGACCACACGGTCCCGCTGGGCCTGGCTCAACGCAATTTTCGCATCAATGAGCTCGCTCTGTGCATCCAGCACGTCAAGCGTGGTGCGCTGTCCGACTTTCCGCTCTTCAATCACACCTTCAAGAGCAAGCTGAGCTGCACGAACCTGAGAACGCGCCGCAATGACACTGGCACGGGCCGCATCGAAAGCTCCCCAGGAAGACAGAACCGCAGCCCTGATCTGATCACGAGCCACATCCACTTCAAGCTCGCTCTGGCCGAGTTGCTGCTTGGCCTGACGAACCCGGGAGTAAACAGAACCACCCTGATAAATCGGGACATTCAGACGCCCTACAATGCTAGCAGAGCGGATGTCATCCGGATTGGTATCGGAATCGAGGCCATATCTCTGGGAAACAGAGCCTTCCAGCGTGACTGTGGGATAAAGCTCGCCCTGGATTGTATCCACGTTGAAAGCCGCAACGTCACGATTGTGCAGAGCGGACAGAATAGCAGGATGACCACCCAAGGCCTGATCCATCGCCTGATTAAGAGACCGAGGCAGGAAACGGCTGATCGACAAACCAGGTCGCAGAGACCGCGGCTGGTGACCAACGAACTGTCTGTAGCTGGCGCGGGCTGTAATCAGATCTGACTTTGCCAGGTTATATTGTGATTCAGCAGCGCTCAGACGGGCCTGGGCCTGGGCAACATCAGTCCGGGTGCCTTCACCGACATTCAGACGCTCGCGCGCAGCTCGCAGCTGTTCTTTCAGAAAGGCAATGTTCTGATCACGCAATCCAACGACTGTTGTCGCCTGCACCACATCCATAAAGGCGGTTGCAACATTCAGGAACACGGTCTGTTCCGTATTGCGCAGGCCTTCACGTGCAGCAAGAACGGAAGATTCAGCAGCCTTTGTTGCGTTTACAGTCCGAAATCCACGGAAAATAGGCTGGATAATATTCAGAGAAACGCCAGCATCCTGACTGCGCCCGACACCACCCGGAGCATTCGTATCCGTCGCGGTCACATCACCATTGAGCGTCACAGTAGGACGATAACCTGACAATGCCTGTGGCACACCCTCATCGGTTGCCCGGACACCGGCACGCGCCGCATTCAATGTCGGGTTCTTGCTGTAAGCAGCAGCCAGAGCAGATGGCAGGGTTTCCGCAGATACTGTCCCAGGCCATGCAAGGCTGGACAGAAGAGCCGCTGTCACGATCCGAATATACACTTTGAGCCTCAAATCCTAAGGACCGCGAACGATATCAGGTCCACAGTCACCCTTACTGAACATGGTTAACCAATTCTAAATTGACCATTGAAACCTGCCCCTTCTCAACGGATAAATTGGCACCTACTCCCTTATTTCCGATAACACGTCAGTTTCTTCAAAATTCGAACCGATCTTCCGGCTCAAATCCAGTCAATGGCGGAATAGCCGTATTGAAAGCGATTCGGCCGCTTATCTGGTCACCAGAGCGAATATAAAGCATCGCCTGGGATGCCCGGCCATATCCCACAACGGCGACCAGTCGACCACCATCCTTGAGCTGCGCCTTCAAATCTTCCGGCACCTCAGAGACGGCGCCATTGATGAAGATAACATCATACGGGCCTTCAGAAGGATAGCCAGCCTTAAGATCCCCCTGCACCACAGCAACATTATCAACATCAGCTTCCGAAAGATGCTGCTCCACAGAAGACACCAGATCCTCGGTTTCTTCCAGAGCAACAACAGAATCCGCCAGACTGGCAAGCACAGCAGATGAATAACCGGAACCACAACCGATATCGAGCACCACATCTTCATTGCCAATATCAGCCAGCTGAACCAGTTTGGCAAAAGGAGACGGCTCCATAAGATATCGGTCACCGACTGGATCATCTCCAGCAGATAAACGGATATCCTCATCAATATAGGCCAGAGGATGAAGATTGGACGGAACGAAGACTTCGCGCGGGACCTGCCCCATAACTGACAGAACACGTGCATCCGTGACATCTGTGGTGCGGAGCTGGTTATCAACCATCTTGGTCCGCGCCGCTGCAAAATCAGTCATCATTGCCATTCCTGCCGAGTATGAGCAATCTACCCGCCTTGGTTTACCCTCGCTTCACGCCTGAGGCAAGGGCTCACAGTGGTGAATGTGGTATAATAAGGCGCATAACCTGGAAGTCGCATTTTCTGATCATGTCTGTGGATTAAGGGCTTGCATCCTCTGAAAGTCATGCTAATCATCTGCCCCGTGAAATGGCCTCGTGGCGGAGTGGTGACGCAGCGGATTGCAAATCCGTCAACCCCGGTTCGATTCCGGGCGAGGCCTCCATTTCCCCTTACAAGTAAAGATGTTGATGAAACGCATGTGACATGACCACGTGCGCAGGACTGTATGAAAAAGCCGCGGGATCGAACCCACGGCTTTATACTCATAAAGACTGCATCAACCCGGGAGCTATCGACCGACAGCTTCCTTTGGCAGCACAATATTGAATTGATCCCTGAGAGCATCATCAATATCGTTGGATATATGGCTCGGGAAACGTGTCGACAGAATCTCGTTCTTCATCTTTACCGCTTCCTCAATCAGATCCGGCCTGCCTTTTTCCACCCACTCCTTCGGACTGCTCCGGTCACCCAGAACCGGGTAGACATACTCCGTCTGCATCAGTGAAATAGTCTGGTCATGTCCCAGATAATGCCCGGGCCCTTCCGTGGTCACCTGCCTGATTGCTTCGATAGAGAGACTGTCCTCTGTCACCTCAATCCCGCGCACGCAGCGCAAAGCCTGCCCGAGCAGGTCGTTGTCGATGATGAGGCTTTCGAGACTGAAGCCCAGCAATGACGCATACATACCGACCGATTCATAGTTGAAGTTCAACCCGGCCAGACCGGTCATCACATTGCTGATCCCTCGCTCATAGCCAGCCTGCATGTCAGGAAGCTTGGCATCGCACATGCCGGTTGCCGCACCGCCAATCAGATCGTAATAGCGCGCCATCTGGGCACAGGCAGAAGACAGAAGTGCCTGCTCACCGGACCCGCCAGACATGGCACCCGTCCGCAGATCAGATACGAACGGCCAGGTGCCAAAGATCGCAGGCGCACCCTTCTTGATGGCATTTACATAGATAAGGCCAGCCAGCACCTCAGCCACGGCCTGCACCACCGCTCCGGCAATAGACGCAGGCGCTGTCGCTCCGGCCTGCCCCGCAGACAGCAGCAGAACGGGCATGTCCCCACGCACACAGACCTCCAGCACCGCACTGGCATCTTCGGCAAATTTCATCGGAGGCACGACAAAACAGTTGGAGTTACTGACGAATGGACGCGCACGCCATTTGTCTTCACCACCGGCGATGACATGGAGCATCTTGAGAACCTGCTCGGCGTTCTCAGGCGTCGTAATACTGGTTCCAACATGCTTTGTTGTGCCACGCAACGAGGCGTAAAGCGTGTTGATATCCATATCCAGCGGGTCAACTGTGTCGCGCGTCGTCAGCGGTCGCTGGAAGAAATGGACATTATCCAGCCCCTCCACAATCCGCGCGGCATCATAGAGGTCCTGAACGGTACTGTCGCGATAGGTGCGGTTCTCCACATCAACAGTATGAACAGCGGCCCCAGCCGTCCCGTAATAGACCTGATGGCCTTTCGGAGACATGTCATGCTTGGGATCAAAACCATGAAGGGTGAAATCACGGTTGGCACTGGCGATGATCTCCTCGACCAGACTCCGGGGGAATCTCAGCCTGCCATCATCACCATAAATGGCACCAATTGCCGTGCAGGCCTCAACGCAGCTCGGAATAGCATCGGCCATTCCGATTGTTTCCAGCACATCCATCACCGCTTCGTTGATACGGACCACATCCATTTCAGACAAGGGTTTGAATGTCCCACCTTCAAGCCCGGCCCTGACCGGACGAAGCTCCTCAGGTAGAGGAGCAGCCCGCTCGGCCCGCCGCGCATTGCGGCCTCCACGACGTGATTTCTTTTCTTCTGCCACTTCCGACATGGGCTCCCTACCTCCTCGAACCCATTGACATTGAAGCCGGTGCACACGCCCCGGCCACTATCCAGTCTAGATCAGCTTTTCATCGCACTGCCAGCGGGGTCATAAATCGGTTTTATCGATACATCCGCCGGATAACGGGTGCCAGCCACATCGATTTCATAGCGGGATGCCAGCATGTCAGTGGCGTTTTCTCCGTCACGGACAGGCACGTAACCAAGCCCGACTGCGCCTCCCAGCCAGTGTCCGTAATTGCCGGAAGCAATATAGCCAACAGCTTCACCATCCCGATAGATGATCTCATGGTGGAACAAAAGCGGTTCCGGATCCTGGAGCTTGAACTGCAGAAGGCGAAGCGAAAGCCCCTCCTCCTTCTTCTTCAGAACACCACCCCGACCGATAAACGGGCCGAAGCGTGTCTCAGCCTTATCCGTCTTCACCGCAAATCCGAGCCCGGCCTCAAGCACGTGATCTTCATCAGTAATATCGTGACCGAAGTGGCGGAAAGCCTTTTCGATACGACAGGAATCGAGAACGTGCAGACCGCATAACCTGAGGCCGAACTCATCGCCACGCTCCATAAGCGTGTCGAACACATGGCAGGCCTGGTCAGCAGAAACATAAAGCTCCCAGCCAAGCTCGCCCACATAAGAGACACGATGGGCGCGAACAACGCCCATGCCGATTTCAATCTCCTGAACCGATCCGAACGGGAAATCATCATTCGCCAATGATTGCGGCGTCAGTGGCTGGAGGAAGTCACGCGCCTTCGGTCCCATAATACAGAAGACGGATTCAAGCGCCGTCACATCCGTGACAACACAATGCGCGCCTTCCGGCATATTCCGCTCAAGCCAGCTCTTGTTACGCGGCAAGGTCGCCGCCGGAGTAATCACAAGGAACGCTGTCTCGCTCAAACGGCTGACGGTGACGTCAATTTCAATGCCGCCTTTCTGGTTCAGCCAGGTCGTATAGATCAGACGGCCAACCGGGATATCGATGTCGTTTGAGGAGATATACTGCAGCACCTCGAGAGCATCAGCCCCTTCGACCCGCAGCTTGCCAAAGGACGTCATATCGAAGAAGCCCACATGCTCACGGACGGCCTTGTGCTCAGCAGCAGAATAGTCAAACCAGTTCTGACGCCTCCAGGAATACTCGTATTCCGCTGTCTTGCCCTCGGCCTTCTCCTCCGGCGGCAGGAACCAGTTGGCACGTTCCCAACCGGCAACTTCACCCATGCAAGCCCCGCGCTCCACAAGGCGATCGTGAATAGGCGACCGACGCACCCCGCGGGCTGTGGCAAACTGGCGATACGGGAAGTGATCCGCATACAAAAGCCCGAGAACTTCCGTCGCCCGATTGTAGAGATAGGTCTTGTTGTTCTGAATGTTGTGGAACCGGCGGATATCAACGGCAGACAGATCAAACGGCGCCTCTCCGGCATCCATCCATTCAGCAAGGGCGCGCCCTGCACCACCGGATGACACGATACCGACCGAGTTAAACCCGCACATATTGTAGAAATTCTTCAGCTCCGGAGCTTCACCCATGATCCATTGATCGTCCGGTGTAAAGCTTTCCGGCCCATTGAAGAAGGTGTGAATACCGGCAGTTTCAAGGATTGGCAGACGGTTGACCGCAGCTGACAGGATCGGTTCGAAATGATCAAAATCCTCGGGAAGCTGGTCAAAACAGAAATCTTCGGAAATCCCGTCCATACCCCACGGCTTGGCCACCGGTTCAAACGCACCGAGCAGGATCTTTCCAGCATCTTCCTTGTAGTATGCGCATTCGTCCGGCACACGCAGAACCGGCAGATTGGACGGCAGATCAGGGATGGGTTCAGTCACAATATAGAAGTGCTCACAGGCGTGGAGCGGCACTTTCACCCCGGCCATCTTGCCCACATGATGGCCCCACATTCCCGCGCAGTTCACCACGTATTCAGCTTCGATGTCACCCTGATCGGTGGAAACACCGGTCACCCGGCCATCTTTCTGATGGATCGCTGTTACCTTGATATTCTCAAAGACCTGGGCTCCCATCTGGCGGGCTCCCTTGGCCATGGCAAGGGTCACGTTCGCCGGGTCGGCCTGACCATCCGCACCAATCCAGAGACCGCAATGGACATCATCCGCATTCAACAGAGGGTATCTTGCCTTGGTTTCTGCCGGTGAGACGATTTCACATTCGAGACCATAAAAGGATGCCGCGGCAGCCAGGCGCTTTGCCTCCTCGGCCCGGTGTTCGGACAAGGCCGGCAGAATGGAACCGTTACGTTTGAAGCCAGTGGAAATATCCGTCTCGGCTTCAATCGTCTCATAGAGATGTGCCGAGTATTGCGTGATCTTCTGGATGCTCGGGCTTGGGCGGGACTGACCAATAAGGCCCGCAGCATGCCAGGTGGTCCCCGATGTCAGCTGCTTCCGCTCAAGCAGAACGATATCGGTCCAGCCAAGCTTGGCAAGATGATAAGCCACTGATGATCCGGCAACACCACCGCCAATAATCACCGCTTTCGCCTGTTTCGGCAGAGTTTTCTCAGACATTGTTTTTCCCCGCAATCCAGTTCATGGCATTCGATTAATCAAACGCGTGAAGGCAGGAGCAGAGCCCCTGCCTTGCTGCATCAGGCTCTCAAACGCTCATTGTTCGGATCGTAAAGATCATTGGCGGAAACCGTTGCTTTGCGACGAACCCCGAGAATCTCGATTTCGAGTTCTGTACCCGGTACGGCAAGATCAGCCTCAAGGGCACAGAGTGCAATGGACTGCCCGGTTCTGTGTCCATAACCACCAGCCAGCACCAGGCCGACACGCTCGTCACCCTTGAAGATGGTAGAGAGATAGACAGAGTCCGCAGGCCCATCCTCAACAACCATGGTCGCAAAGCCTGTCCTTGCCCCATTGTCCCGCGAGGCCTCAAGCGCTTCCTTACCGATAAAGTCAGGCTTATCAAACTTGATCCAGCGATCCAGACCGGATTCAGTCATCAGGTAATCAGAGGTCAGATCGCCTTTCCAGGACCGATAGCCTTTCTCAAGCCGCATGGAATCAAGAGCAAACATACCGAAGTCGCGAATGTTGTGCTCTTTGCCGGCTTCAAGAATGCGCTGGTAGGTCTGGATGGCATTTTCCATCGGGACATGGATTTCCCATCCCAGTTCCCCAACATAAGACACCCGGATGGCATGCCCCCGAGCCATACCGATTTCCATCGGCTGGTGGGTCAACCAGGGGAAAGCCTCGTTCGAGAAGTCCTGATGGCTGTAATAGGCCAGATTGTCCATGACACCACGGGCCCTGGCACCGGTCACCACAAAAGCTGTCCAGCGGCTGGTGATGTCTTCAACCTTCACAGACCCGTCGTCCGGCAGGTTCTGCATCAGCCAGTCCCTGTCATGCCAATGGGCACCTGCGCCTGTCAGCAGCCAGAAATGGTTGTCAGAGAACCGTGTCAGAGACATCTCGGTCAGAACCTTGCCCTTCGGCGTGGCGAAATAGACAAGACCAATACGGCCCGACTTGACCAGACCGCCAGTCACCATCTTGCGCAGCCAGTCCGCAGCTCCTTCACCGGTAACTTCAAAGCGGCTGAAACCCGGCAGTTCCAGAACACCGACATTCTCAGCCACATGGCGACATTCATCACCAACCCGATCAAACCAGTGCTGGCGATCATAAGAGGTCGCCGTGCCTCTGGTGTCGCCGTCCATCGGGAACCAGTTCGGCCGCTCCCAGCCGCCATATGGGCCAAACTCTGCCCCTTTTGCTTCCAGGAGAGGATAAGTCGGAGACGTTTTGGCTGGACGACCAGCGGGCCATGTCATCTGCGGAAAATGCATGGCGTATTCATGGCTGTAGACCTGAATGGCTGTCTTGACCGCATATTCCTGGGTCACGTGATCCGTGAAACGCCGCGGGTCGACTGCCCAGCTGTCAAATTCAGTTTCACCTTCCACAATCCATTCGGCAACCGTCTTGCCAGCACCACCTGACTGAACAATCCCGAAGGTAAAGACACAGGCTTCATAAGCATTGGGAACGCCCGGCATCGGACCGATTAGCGGATTGCCATCAGGCGCGTAAGGAATGGGTCCGTTGACCACGCGGGTGATACCGCCAGTACCGAGCAGTGGCACGCGGGCGCAGGCATCCTCAATATGCCATTCGATGCGCTCCAGATCATCCGGCCAGAGCTGGAAGGAGAAGTCAGCCGGCATCGGATCATCTTTTGATACCCAGTGCGCCTTACAATTTGGCTCATATGGCCCAAGCAGAAGGCCGTTCTTCTCCTGACGGAGATAATAGGAACTGTCCGGGTCGCGCAGAAGCGGCAGGAGTTTGCCATACTCTTCCAGCTCAGGCAGTTCTTCGGTGATCAGATATTGGTGCGCGAGCGAGACGCACGGCACATTGCGGCCAAAGAAACGGCCAATCTCATGGGCTCGATATCCGGCTGCATTGACGATCTTCTCACAACGGATCGTGCCCTTTTCGGTTTTCACCACCCATTCATCATTCTCACGATAGACATTGGTGACAGGGCAGAAGCGAACGATCTTACAGCCAAGATCACGGGCACCTTTCGCATAGGCCTGGGTCAACTGCGCCGGATCGATATCACCATCAAGCGGATCCCAGCACCCACCTTCCAGATCATGGGTCTCGAGGAACGGATAGACCTCTTTCATCTCCGCATTGGTCATCATGTCGAACTCAAGTCCCATGCTACGGGCCATGGAACAGACATGCTTGAACTCATCCATACGTTCTTTGGTATGCGCCAGTCGGATCGCACCCGTGACGTGATAGTTCATCGGATAGTCGACTTCCTCGCCAAGCGTTCTGTAGAGCTTGTTCGAATAACTCTGCAGCTTCATCATCGACCATGAACCGACAAAGTTAGGGCAGTTCCCCGCCGCATGCCAGCTTGAGCCTGATGTCAGCTCATTCTTTTCAATGAGAACCGCATCCGTGCATCCCATTTTGCCCAGATGATACAGAGTTGAACAGCCGACGGCACCGCCGCCAATGATGACAACCTGCGCATGAGATGGAAGATCTGCCATATCACCCCTCCCGAGGGTTATTAGGGTCCTGACCCTAGGGTCAGGACCTAGTAAACTGGTGGCGCAATGACCCAGATGACAACGGCGGCTTCATCCCCGGAGTTACGCCATCTGTGCGGTTCATTGCGAAAACGGAAACTGTCGCCGGGACCAACCTGAAAAAACCGGTCTCCGACCCAAAGATCCAGATTGCCGGACACCACATACCCGGCTTCCTCTGTCTCTCTCTGATTAAACTCTTCAAGTTCCGCACCCGCCGAGAAAACGGAGCGGAAAATCTCGAATTCTCCGCCAAGGTCAGGCGACAGAAGCTCTTCGGTCAGCCCTTGCGAGTTCTCCCCTAGAACCCGGCGACTTTCAGCCCGAACAACATAGCCGCGCTCATCATCCGGAGCACCATCATGCACAAAGAAGAAGCCACGCGGGACCTCAAAGACTTCTGCGAGACGTCCAAGGTCACTCATGGAAATGTCAGACTTCCCACGCTCCACCTGGCTGAGCCACCCAACAGAGCGGCCAAGACGCAGAGCCAGCTCGCTCAACGTCAACCCCCTCGACTTCCGAAGCGCCCTGAGATCATCTCCCAGTGATCGACGTCCTGCTTCCGATATCTGCTGTGCGTGTCCCATATGATGATCGACTGCGCCTTTAGTGAAAATTTCTCGTATAATTTCACATAACTATAAAATGTCTAGGGAAATTCAATTCAAGCCAGGAATCTAGCGATAGGAGAAAGCTTAAAAAAAACAAAAACTTACAAATCAACCAAGCTAATTTCAGCAAATTCTATCGATTGGAAAGGCTTTTTCGATTGAAAGAACCGCCAGAAACTCTGGCGTCAAAAAACCCAAAACCCGGGATCGCAAAATACGAATTGACCCGTGACAGAAAAGAGCGCGAGATCAGATCCTTGAGAACAGGATCAGGCACACTGGAAGCCGGGAGGGTTATGGATGAACATGTCAGCCGATTTGTGTCGAGAACTCAAAGTCATCGCATCTGTGCCGGAAGACGAAGCGCTCTCCCTCAGTGGCCATCATTATTCCAACTCGGCCTATTTCGAGTACGAACGACAGACCGTGCTGCGAAAATCCTGGCATGTGCTTGGGCGCGTTGATGAACTTCCGGAAGCTGGCGATTACTTCACCACTCAGGTTCTTGATGAGCCACTGCTTATCGTCCGCGGTGACGATGGCAGGATCAGGGTGCTGTCAAATGTCTGCCGCCACCGGTTCATGCCTGTTGCCGAAGGGGCCGGCAATCGCAAACGCTTTACCTGTCGCTATCATGCCTGGAGCTACAAGCGCGACGGGTCACTGTTCGCTGCCCCGCGCATTCCCAAAGAACGCCTCAATCCGGAGAAATGTGGCCTCCCGGAATTCCGCTCGGAAATCTGGCAGGGCTTTATCTATGTAACTCTCGACCCGGACGCTGAATCCCTCAGTGCACAGCTCGGCGATCTCGACAAGTTCATTGGTCATTTCGAACCAGAGCGCATGCAGCTGATCCATATGGCGGAAGAGGTCTGGAACTGTAACTGGAAATGCCTGATTGAGAACTTCATGGAGGCCTATCACCTCTCTGTGGTGCACAAGGCCACACTGCTTCCCTATACCCCAACCGAGCTGAGCCGAAAGGCCGGACGGGCCCGAGCCTTTACGAGCTATATCGCCCACTATCCAGAAACTGCAGAACGACGCTTTAAAGGCGCAGATGGCCTCAGTGAAGAAGACAAGCACCAGTCAAGGCTGTTCTGTGTTTTCCCGACCCACCTGGCCAGTCATTCAGCAGGCTTACTCGTTTCCTTGTCCCTGAAACCTGAAGCCGTTGACAAGGTTCGGGTTCGTTGGACAATGTCCATGCACCCGAACGACATTGCCAACGGCTCTGTCGACCGGCATATTGCTCTTTGGACCGAGGTAAACCGGGAAGACCGCGAGAAACTGGAAGCCATGCAGAGTGGTCTTGCCTCAAGCACAGCCCATTCAGGGCCCCTCGCCCCGGCAGACCTTGAAGGAACGATCTGGGATTTCTACCAGTATCTCTCCGAACATGTGGAAGACGTGGAATCCTCGGGGTCCTAGAGTCAAGACTCAGCCATTCCCCCAACGGGCATGGAACAGGATACGTGCTGCCGATCCTCAGGGATCGGCCAGACCACCAAATCGAGCGGCTCAGGCAATCCTGCAACACTGGCCCGCTCCCTCACCTGGTGCGGAAGTGTGGACACATACCCCGTACGCTGAGCTTTCAGAAAACAGGCCTGGCTGGTCACAAACCGTGACCCGAGGGTTTTATTGGCATCTTCAAGCTTTGCCGTTCTGTTGACCGGATCACCAATCACCGTGAATTCCAACCTTTCCGCAACACCAACGATGCCGACCATCACCTGTCCATGATCAACGGCCAGGCCGATCGAAAAGGCTCCCGGCCAGCCCAGCTCCATGAACGAGCATTCCTCCTGCTCCATGACCTGGATAATACGCTCTGCGCAGGTGAGCGCGGCAGAAGCGCAGTGCTCCAGCTCTCCGACAGCGCCAAATGTCGCCAGAATCCCGTCACCAAGAAACTTGTCAACGCTCCCGCCCGCTTCCTCAATGATGGGCACGACCAGTCCCTGATAACGGGCCAGAATGCGAATGGCTGTCTCTGGGGGCAAATCTGCTGAAATGCCAGTAAACCCTCGCACATCGACCAGAAGGACCGACACGTCACGCGTTTCACCTTCACCAGCACTCAAGCCGTTTTCTGACGTGGTGATTGATCGGGCCACATCAGCTGAGAAAAACCGCTGCAGATCCCGGGCCGCTGTCTGACTACTGACAGAATTGAACAGAAGCGCCTTACCGCGTTTCAGCATCAGAGCAAGAATGATCGTGACAGCCACAATCACGGTAAGCTTGTCGATCTCCGCCCCGATCAGAATGGCATCGCTGGTGATATAATCCACATAATTCCGGGTCACCCGCATCCGGTCCATATCCGACAGGACCGCAAAGCCAAGCATGCCAACCCAGCCAATCACCGCAACCAGTCCGGTGAACAACACATAACGCGCGTCAAAGCGCAAAGACCGCAATGCGATGAACAGGAACAAATAGAGGAATGTAGGCGCTTTCAGATAGAAGGCCGGATGCTGGCCATACTGGATATGAAAGCTGAAGATAATCCCGAGGAGCAGCGAGACATCGATAAAAATCGACAGAATAACCAGCCAATTCGGCATCAGCCGCTGATGCGCCAGAACCACTCGAACCACGGTGAACAGGAAATAGCTTCCAAGTGCGATTGGAACAAAGTTGGCCCCAAAGTCACCGCCTTCCGCGCGCGGGGCGAACAGATAAAGTGTTCCGAAAAGGGAAATGATAAGGAGTTGAATCCAGCCGATAAGAATCTCGGCAGAATCCTGCTGGTTCCTGATTTCGTTGACGACGCGCTGCGGAACATCCAGCCTCGATTGCCCCACATCAAATCCGGTCAGCGTTCTAAGTCGCTCAAGAAATGCCATAAATCAGATTACGCCCATGCCTCGCTGCGCACTACATCAACTGTCATGCGGCACCCAATATATTCATGTCATACAATGTGGCTGCTGGTTCGATGCCTGCCAATCAACAGACCTCACGCCTCGGTGATCGACAACACCACTTCAAGACCATCATAACCAACCATGGCCCCGGGGAATCGTGCCGAGACTTCAGTTTCAAGCTTTTCCAGTGACGCATCAGAACGATACGGCGCATGGTGGAACAGGACAGGAATGCCCACGCCGCTTTCCTCTGCGAGGGACAGACAGAAGTCATCTGTCGAATGCCCCCATCCCACATGGCTCGGATAATCCGCAGACGTATACATGGCGTCATAGACCATCACATCCGCGCCCCGGACGAAATCCTTCAAGCCCTGATCAAGGCCGGTAGAGGCATGTTCAAAATCCGTAATGATCGCAACAGAACGCCCATGCCAGTCAATGCGATATCCACATCCACCACCCGGGTGATTAAGTGGAATAGAATGCACAACGGCACTATTACTCAATGTCGTGGACGCACCCGCCTCAAAGTCGTTGAAATGCACACCCTTGAGCAGCGCTGATGTAATCGGGAACAGAGGCGGTTCCATCAGCTTGCTGACAGCGTCTTTCATGGTGACGCCATTATCCAGAACCGGCCCGTAGGCATTGACCGTTGTTTCCGGATTGAAACCGATGCAGAAAAAAGGCAGACCGCAGAGATGGTCAAAATGATAGTGAGTGACGAAAAGGTCCATTGTCTTGAGACCCCGTCGTTCGAGGTCATGACCGAGATGCATCATTCCCGAACCGCAATCGATGATGATTACATCATCACCGCAACTCACTTCAATACAGGCCGTATCACCACCAAACCTGCTGGTTTTTTCAGTACAGCACGGAATCGATCCTCGCACCCCCCAGAAGCGGACCTTTACCTGATCACTCAAACCACATCCTCCATGGAACGGGTGCCGTTCCTCTGGGGCCTTAAACCCACCTTACTCTGCCCGTTGTGATCGCAAGGCCACCAGTTCACGGTTCATACGGTCAAGCCGCTGTCCGAGAACCCGCATGACTTCCAGCGACATATCCGGGAACTCACGGAGCAATTTAAGGAAATTGTCTTTAGAAATTGCCAATGTTTCCATATCGGACGCAGCCACCACAGTGGCAGTCCTCGGCACATCACACAGGATGGCAATCTCACCAACCACATCATTGACCGAGGCTTCGGCCACCTTAGCGGGTCCGTTCGGTGTCTCCACGACGACGTCCGCAGCACCATCCATAATGATATAGGCGGAATCACCATCCTCGCCCTGATCACACAGATGCTCGCCCTCGCTGAAATAAAGACGATCACTTATGAAGGCCAAAAGCTTCAGCTTTGCCGCGTCGATGCCATTGAACAACGGCACACGCTTGAGGGTTTCCACCTCACTATTCAACGTCATGTCTAGACCCTCCAAAGCCTTGGCGTGATATCCCTGTTTTTGTTACATTATGAAGACAGGACATCAGCGGGCACACCAGACGCCTTGATGCGACCGCCCTCCATTACAAATATGGTATCGACGCCCTGAGTCAACTCCGGACGGTTCACCCCGAAGATAATCGTCTTGCCCTTCATCGCACCTGAAACGGTGTTGAGAACGGCTTCATCATCCCGACCGCCCTGCAGAACTTCGTCCGCGACAATGATATCAGGCGCCTTCAGCAACGCGCGGACAAGCGCAATCTTGCGTTTCTGTCCAACCGACAATGCTCCACCCATCACACCAACATCAAAATCAAGACCAGCCTGCATGACATACGGCTTCAGGTCATCACGCTCAATGGCTTCCGCCACAAGCTTGTTGACCGTTTCCTGACTGCCTCGGCGGTCTGCACGCGGCATCCCGAAAATGAGATTTTCGGCAATTGAAAACGATGGGTGCACCCCGTCACGATCGAAGAAGGCAAAATCCGTCTTCTCTTCATCCGACAGGCTGTCTCGGAAAGCCTGCCTCAGGGCGACAATCCGTTCCGCGCGCTCTTCATTCATCACACCGAGACGATGACGTGCCGGGATAAGGCGGAAAGCGAGTGAAACAAACCGACGACTGTCATCCCGCGGCATCTTCTCAACACCATCGGTTTCAGCGCGTGTCAGCAGCTGCTTGTATTCCTGCAGTTCTTCCGCCGTAACCAGATTCAGCGAATCAAGCAGGGAGCTCTCCGCATCCAGTTCCGCAAACAGTTCTGTTAGAGCTTCGGCCACCGCCATCCCGATTTCCACCAGGAAAGGCCGCGTGCCACTGGCATTCAGAAACTCACGGATCCGGGTGTTTTCAGACAGCATGCCGATGCTCATGCTGCGATCGGACGATGTGGCAAAAAACAGGTTTTCCGCCAACGTTGCCATGGGATTGAAGGCATCCGGAACCCAGAACGCAATCTTCGAAGCAAGAACCTTGTCAGCACTGACATGATCATAGAGTCGCTGCCGGGCGGATACGATCTTTGCCCGAATGTCATCATCCAGATCTTCCGGGAACCGTGAGCGCAGGCCCATCTGGTAGATGTCATCGCCCAGCCCCACCTGATCCAGAAGCTCGACGGCACGAAGGTCGAGCTCACCTGATGTTTCGACACCAGCTGCGGGATAATCTTCCCAAAGCGCCTCCACCACATACTGGGTGTTCCCGGTAAGCGATGCTTCCCTGAGCCGTTCCGCAAGATCATCCAGATCATTTGGGTCAGCAACCGGCCTGTGACGCAGGCCATATCTCAGATTGGAGCGGATGGTGCCGGAGAAAATCTGTGGCGCAACACCAATATAGGCCAGCCGCTGCCCGATAAGACTTTCCGGCATATCATCCAGCGCCAGCCCGCCAAGTGTTACTTTGCCCGAATCCGGTGACAGAAGCCCGGACAGCATGGCCATCAGTTCTGTCCGGCCTGTGCCATCCTCACCGGAAAACGAAACCGTGCTGCCAGGTTCAATCGCAAACGAGAGCCCGTTCAGCTCCTGTCCGGCCGCATCACCCGTGTAAGAAATACTCTCGGCCTTGATCTCGCCCTTGACCGCATCGCGCATCTCGTCCGTCGGCAGATCAGTAATCCGCTTCAGATCATAGAGGTCAGGAACATCAAAGTTCTCGATCACAGCCTGGTATTTAACCCGGACATCGGCCTGCTGCTGATAATAGGTCAGAAGCTCTTTCCAGGGGCCTGCCAGATCCTTGTAGGCTGCCAGAACGGCAACAAGCGCACCAAAACTCACATCGCCCTTGATCACCAGATAACCACCGATGGAATAGAAGAAAAACGGTGTCAGCTGGTTGATGAAATTATTGATGAACTTGATCAGATATTTCCGGCGGAATACCGCGAACCGGATCTTGAAGTTGGCGTGCAGGCGATCAGCCAGTTCTGCCAGGTGCCACTGGGTCGTGTCATTGGCATGGATCTCGGTGATTCCCTGAACACTTTCGCCCACTCGATCTGCAATCCGGCGCACATTTTTGACACGCTCCTTGTTGAGCATGTTGACGCGCTTCTGCAGCTTCGGAATAATATAGCCCTGGATCGGATAGAAAGTGATGGCTGCAGCGCCCAGGAACGGATCCTGGACAAATATGAAGGTCAGATAGACCAGAAGCTGCCCGCCCTGAAAGGCCGGCAGAGCAACCGCATCACCGATAAAACCGCCGAGAGGTTCCACCTCTGCCGTGATCATCGGAATGATTTCACCAGAACTCAGCTTGCGGAAGCGCGGCAGACGAAACAGCAGAACACGCCGATAAAGTTCAAACCGCAAACGGCGGAGCATACGCTCGCCCACCAGCCCCCGATAGACATTCAGGACATATTTGACAGCATTGTTGAGGACAACGAGCCCCAGAAAGGAGAAACAGAGCGCAAGCAGATAGTCTATCTGCCCCAGCTCAAGACCAAAGAAATCACGCGGGAAATTCTCACCGGAGATCGCGTCGTTGACAATAAGCTTAGGCAGCTCAAGCGTCACATAGAGAATCGGGAAAGACAGAAGTGTAATAAGAAAAAGCGTGAGCTGTTGTCGCCTGCTGTAGCGCCAGACAAATCTGAAAAGACTCTTTTCCATAAAACCCCGATCAGTGTACGGGATGCCGTAAAACATCCCCTGCTCCGCAGATCACACTCCATCGGTAACATGGCATCTCTGGTCAAGAACTGCAATGTCGAGCTTGCCGGACAGGCCGCCCTGCCAGTAACAGATTTTCACAAGCGTTCCGGTTCTCTAGAGGAACATTTACATTTCGTGTCCAACGTCTTACCAATAGCCAGACGTCGCGTCATTTAATGCTCTGCCTTTTGGATGAAGCGCTTCTGGTCCAAAGCAGGGCCAACCATAATAAACCTGTGCAAAGGACAGTTTACCTTACGCCTGAATAACGGTGAGCTGCCTGAGGAACGGATATTAATGTCCACCAAACCGCGCATCCTGATCTACAGTCATGACACGTTCGGGCTCGGCCATTTGAGACGATGCCGCACCATTGCCCATGCGATGGTTGAGAATGATCCGGATCTTTCTGTCCTGATCCTGTCAGGTTCTCCGATTATCGGCAGTTTCGAGTTCCGCTCACGTGTGGATTTTGTGCGCATTCCCGGTGTAATCAAGCTCCGCAACGGCGACTATACATCTCTCAATCTCTCCCTTGATATTGAGCATACACTGGCGATCCGCAGCTCGATCATTGAACATACAGCCAAGATCTTCAAACCGGATATCTTCCTCGTTGACAAAGAGCCCACCGGGCTGCGTGGAGAGATCAAGCCGACGCTGGAGCATCTGAAGACCACAGACACCCGTCTGATTCTCGGGCTGCGTGACGTTCTGGATGATTCAGAACAATTACAGGAAGAATGGACGCGGAAAGGTGCCTTTGAGGCACTCAATCTTTATGACGATATCTGGGTCTACGGCCTGTCTTCCATCCATAACCCCCTCGAAGGGACCGAAGTCACACAGAGCACCTATGACAAGGTTCTTTATACAGGTTATCTGAAACGCGGGCTGATCCGCTCTTCCGTTCCTGATGAACCCGATCCGTTTGGTGGCGATCCCTTCATTCTTGTTACACCAGGCGGTGGCGGCGATGGTGTTGAGCTGTGCGATTGGGTCATGCGGGCCTATGAAGCCCGCGAAGCGCCGCTCTATCCTGCCCTTCTGGTCCTCGGCCCATTCATGGATACCGATCATCAGTCAGAATTTGAACGTCGCGCCCAGGAGCTCCGCAATGTGAAGGTCATCCGCTTCACGCCCAACATTGAGCTGCTGATGCAGAAGGCCATGGCGATTGTCGGCATGGGTGGATACAACATTTTCTGTGAAATCCTGTCCTTCAACAAACCGACTGTACTGGTTCCCCGTGTTGTCCCCCGCAGAGAGCAGTCCATCAGGGCCGCACGGGCCAAGGCAGCAGGTCTTGTCAATGTCCTGCCTATCGATGCCTATCCGGATGTGGAACCCATGATCGAGGCTCTGGTTGGTCTTCCTCAACAGGCCCCCCCGCTTTCATCAGGCCTGAATGGACTGATGAACGGTCTGGATGTCATCAACCAGGAAACAGCTCGTATTCTGGAAACCCGGCAGCAATGTGCAGCCCAGTAACATCGTTTGGCAACCTGGTCCGCCTCAGAAGAATTCCAATCGAAAGCAAGACGCTATGAAACGTATCGCAGTTGTGGTCAAAGGCTACCCCCGCCTGTCGGAAACCTTTATCGCACAGGAATTGCTGGGCCTTGAGCAACGCGGTTTCAAGCTGCTTATCGTCTCGCTTCGTCATCCCACGGACCCTGCAATCCATGACCTTCACCGGGAAATCAAGGCGGATGTGCTCTATTTGCCTGAATATCTGAAAGATGATCCGAAGCGGGTCCGCGCTGCACGCAAATGGGCTGAGGCACAGCCGGGCTACAAGGCACTCGAGAAGGTTTTTCAAGAGGATCTGTCACGGGATAAGACAGCCAACCGCTGGCGTCGGCTGGGTCAGGCCTGTGTTCTTGCTCATGAATTGCCCGAAGATATCGAATGGATATACACCCATTTCCTTCATACGCCCTGTTCTGTGGGGCGTTATGCGGCCATGCTACGCGGTATGCAATGGTCCTTCGCCGCTCATGCCAAGGATATCTGGACATCCCCCGAATGGGAACTCAGGGAAAAAATACAGGACTGTGCCTGGGGCGTAACCTGCACCCAGGTCAATACGGACTACCTCAACAGCCTTGCTGATCGCCCGGACAAGGTGGAACTTGTCTATCACGGGCTGGAACTGGATCGCTTTCCCGACCCTAACATCCGCCCACAGAAGAACGCGGCAGACACGAATGAGCCCTTCCGCATCCTGTCTGTTGGTCGTGCCGTGGAGAAAAAGGGATATGACGACCTGCTCCGGGCGCTTGCAAAGCTGCCGGGAAACCTCAACTGGCATTTCGACCATATCGGCGGTGGTGCACTGAAGGACAAGCTTAAAGCGCAGGCTGAGAAACTGGGTATCGATCAGAACATCACCTGGCATGGCTCGAAAGACAGAGACTTCGTTATCGATTCCTGCAGACAGGCGGACCTGTTTGTTCTGCCAAGCAGGATCATAAAAAACGGCGACAGGGACGGCCTTCCCAATGTTCTGATGGAAGCTCAGGCCGTCGGGCTCTGCTGTCTGTCCACATCTGTGTCGGCTATTCCGGAACTCATCATTGATGGAGAGACAGGCAGGCTCTGCCCGGAGCGGGATTCGAAAGCTCTGGCCGAGACGATGGAAGAGCTGATGACCGACCCCAAGATCCGCATCCGTCTTGGCCTAGCCGGGTCCGCGCGCCTGAGACAATCCTTTGCCTCAACACCCAACCTGGATCGTCTGACACAGAAGTTCGAAGCAAGTCTGGCGGAGGTCCGAAATGGCAGGCTGAAATCGGCCTGAGTTCGGTCTGAGTTCGGCCCGACCCCAGCATGACGCAAACCCGGAAGACAGGCCATGCGCGCCGCATTCTATGCTCCACTCAAACCGCTTGATCACCCGCAGCCATCCGGCGACAGGGAAATCGGACGGCTAATCAAAAGAGCCCTGACAGATAACGGTGTTGATGTGGAGATTGCCTCCCGCCTGCGAAGCTGGATGCGCTCCCCCGACACAGAACAATATCGGCCCCTGAAAAATGAAGCCACGCGGGAGGCATCAGGCCTTATAGAGCGCTGGCGACCCTCACCGCCGGATGTCTGGGTAACCTACCATCTCTATCACAAGGCACCGGACTGGATTGGCCCAGCAGTATCAAAGGCGCTCGGCATTCCCTATGTTGCGATAGAAGCCAGCCGATCATTGAAACGTCAGAACGATGGCTGGGCTCAATGGTTCGAAGATGCTGATATCGGCATCCATCATGCAGATACCCTAATCTGTTTTCACGACAAGGATCTGAATGGCCTGAAAACAGCTGTGCCAGCATCTCGCCTGCACAAAATTGCTCCGTTCATCGATACAGAACTGTATAGGCCGCGGACGCGGAAACCAGGGACATCCCGATCAATTCACCTCATCACCGTGGCCATGATGCGCGAGGGAGACAAGGCGGCCTCCTATCGCTGTCTGGCAGAAGCTCTTGCGTCCCTCCAGGATCTGGACTGGTCTCTGACCATTATCGGCGACGGCCCGGCTCGTGCCAATCTGGAGCCCCTTTTTCCGAAAGGTCGTTGCCAGTTTCTGGGCGCCCGCTCGCCCGAAGACATCCCCGATCTCTTGCGTCAGGCAGATCTGTTCATCTGGCCTGCAATCAATGAGGCATTTGGCATGGTCTTTCTGGAAGCTCAGGCCGCAGGGCTCCCTGTTCTTGCAGGCCGGACGGGAGGCGTGCCGGATATTGTCCGAGACGGAGAGACCGGTTTTCTATCCGCTGTCGGTGATGCAGATGCACTTGCAGCCAATCTGCGAAAACTGATCAGTGAGCCTGACACCCGCAACAGGCTGTCACACAATGCCATAGATCATATCGAGGATAATCACAGTCTGGCGACCACCGGCCGCACCCTCGCCGACTGCATCAAAGGGAGTGCCTCTGTCTGATGCGCGTCTATATCCATGTTCAGCATCTGCTCGGCACCGGCCATGTGGTCCGGGCTGCCGCTCTCGGTCGCGCTCTTGTGGAGGCAGGGTGCCAAGTCCGCCTTGCGTCGGGAAATACAATTCCGCCAACAGTGGATCTGACTGGTCTGGATGTTTATCTACTGCCTAAAGCCCGCAGCGCCGATGCCCATTTTTCGGCCATTCTGGACGAAAATGATGACCCGATTTCCGAGGATTGGAAAGCCGCACGGAAGGACAATCTCCGGTCTGATGTCCTTGCCTTTCAGCCTGACATTCTCCTGACTGAGACTTTTCCATTCGGACGTAGGGCTTTCCGTTTCGAGCTTCTCCCCCTGCTTGAAGAACTCAATGCGCAAGCAAATCCTCCGCTGATCGCCGCCTCAATCCGCGATATCCTCGTGCGCAAGGATGATCCCAAAAAAGAACGCGGTATGGCAGAGCTGTTTCTCAAGCACTATGATCTGCTGCTTGTGCATAGCGATCCAGCCTTTACACGGCTCGAAGACAGCTTTGCAGCAACAGATCTGATCTCCGACAAACTCGCCTATACAGGCTATATTCACGGAGCTTCCTCCATACCAGCCCGAAACGAAGACGGCTCGGATGAAATCCTCATTTCCTGTGGTGGTGGTGCCGTCGGTCTCAATCTCCTGAAGACAGCACTGGTTGCCAGACAGCATTCAAAGGCAGCCTGCGACAAGACATGGCGCCTGCTGGTCGGCAAGGATATCCTGGACGCTGATCTTGCGGCCCTGCGAACCGATGCTCATGAAGGACTGATCGTTGAACGCGCGCGCCCTGACTTCCCCGCCTTGCTACACCGGGTTGCCCTGTCGGTCAGCCAGACCGGTTACAACACAGCCCTCGATATTCTGGCGGCGGGATGCCGCGCGCTTTTCATTCCGTTTGCAACAGGTGATGAAACCGAGCAGACACAGCGGGCGGAAGCGCTTTGTGCCCGGGGCTTCAGCCATCTGTTGCCTGAGACCTCGCTGACGCCGGTCACCCTGGCATCGGCCATCGACAAGGCTCTTGCCGCACCGGTGAAAAAGGCCCATCTGGATACCAATGGCTCTGAGAAGAGTGCCGAGATCCTGATCCGTGCCAGAGAAAACCAGCGCATCCAAGCAAAAGGCTGACCAACCGAATGACTGACCAAGTGACCAGCCGCCAAGCCTTTGAATCATTATTGTCAGACCTGCTCAACAGAGCAAATCATCCCATAATTCTTTGGTGGCGGGATGATGATGCCATCGAAGATACGGATACTCTTCAAACCATGTTGGCCCTGCAGGAACGGCACGCGGTTCCTCTGGGTCTCGCAGTTATTCCAAAGACAGCGACCCAATCACTGGTCGACAGTATAAGAGACAGAAATCAGGTCACGGTTCTCCAGCATGGCTGGCAGCATGTGAACCACGCGCCCATTACCGAGAAGAAACGGGAACTGGGCCTGCACCGCGGGCTGGACGCAGCCATCAGCGATCTGCACGAGGGCAAGAGCCGGCTCAGCAGGATGTTCGGTGATCAGTTCGCCCCTATCCTGACACCGCCATGGAACAGAATTTCAGAAGAGGTCGTGCAAGCCGCAGAAAGTACTGTCGGTCTTCCAGGCCTCACCACGTTCAACAAGGCACCCCCTCACAAGCCCCATCAATGCAACACCCATGTGGACATCATTGACTGGCGGGGATCCCGTGGCTTTGTCGGCTGGCAGGCACTAGCAGATATCATGACGCGTGAGATTGAGGATCGGATGGTTTCAGGTTCTGACGAGCCGATCGGCATCCTGTCCCACCATCTGGTGCATGATGACGGATGCTGGCAGGCGCTGGATGCAATTTTCTCTGTCGCCCGGAGGCACGGTACTGTCAGCTTCCCCGATATCCCAACACTCTTCCAGCTCTGAAGCCTACTTGTATGGGTCTGCTGCGTCCCGCAATCCGTCACCGAGGAAGTTGAAGGCAAGCACCACAATGATGACCGGGATAACCGGTGCCATCAGCCACGGATAGATGGTCACAACCGTCAGATTCTGGGCTTCATTCAACAGAACGCCCCAGCTCACAGCCGGACGCCGCAGGCCGAGATCAAGGAAAGACAGGGCCGTTTCCCCAAGGATCATGCTTGGAATGGACAGCGTCACACTGGCAATCACATGGCTGGCAAAACCAGGCAGCAAATGCTTGCGGATAACGCGACCGGGCTTGGCACCCATCAGCACCGCAGCTTTCGCATATTCCTCTTCCCGCAAGGCCAGCAGCTTTGACCGGACCGCCCGGGCAAGGCCCGGCCAGTCGAGCAGCCCCAGAATAACGGTGATGCCGAAATAGATCTTGATCGGGCTCCAAGTCACAGGAAGCGCTGCAGACAAAGCCATCCACAAGGGCAGCTCGGGCAAGGATCTCAGAATTTCGATCATCCGCTGAACGGCAGAATCAATCAGGCCACCGAAGTAACCTGCAATCCCGCCAAAGAACAGACCCAGCACCAGGCCAATGGTCACCCCGACAAGGCCGATGGTCAAAGACAGACGCGCACCATAGACGATGCCGGACAGGAGATCCCGTCCAAGGCGATCTGTTCCGAGCAGATAGAGCGTTCCCCCTTCCGCCGGGCACATCAGGTGGAAGCTGGCATCAAACAATCCCCAGAAGGAATAGGTATCCCCCTGGCAGAAAAAACGGATCGGATAGACCTTGGTCCGGTCTTCCACATAGTTCCATTTCAGAATCTCAAGGTCCACCGTACCGCGGGTGCCATAGACAAAGGGACCGACAAAATCCCCGTCATGGAACAGGTGAATAGCCTGTGGCGGCGCATAGAGGTTTTCGTTGTCCCGCGTATTGGCTTCATAAGGTGCAATCACCTCGGCAAACGGAACTGTCAGGTAGAGAAAGAACAAGACAACAGCAGACCAGACAGCCAGTTTGTGGCGCTTGAGCTTCCACCACATAATCTGCCATTGCGACGCGCTGTAATACCGCTCCTGCTCCTCTGTCAGCGCTTCAATGGAATGCGCGTCAAATGGAGCCGGATTGACGTAATGTGCCGAACGTTCGCGATTGTCTTCTGTCATACGTATTACCTTATCGCGCAGCCTCGGCACCCAGACGGATGCGTGGATCAAGAACAGCCAGCAGAAGATCGGAAATCAGCATCCCGATCAGGGTCAGAACAGCCACAAACAAGAGAATGAACCCGGCAAGGAACTGATCCTGAGATTGCAAGGCTGTCAACAGGATGGGCCCGACCGTGGGCAGGTTCAGCACCACAGATACAATCACAGAACCGGACACCAGGGACGGGATCAGGTTGCCGATATCAGCAACAAATGGATTGAGCGCCATCCGCAAAGGATATTTGAACAGAAGCTTGCCATTCGACAACCCCTTGGCCTTGCCTGTTTCCACATATTGCTTGTGAAGTTCATCCAGCAGGTTCGCCCGCAGACGACGGATCATACCTGCGGTCCCTGATGTGCCGATAACGATCGTTGGAATAATCAGATGCAGCAGAATGGACTTGAACTTGTCGAACGACATGGGCTGGTCGATATATTTCGGATCCATCAGGCCACCGACAGACAGACCAAAATATCGGTTGGATATGTAAAGCAACACCAGTCCAAGCAGGAAGTTCGGTGTCGCCAGCCCCAGATAGCCAATCAGCGTGAACCCGTGATCCCCCCAGCTGTACTGGCGGGTTGCGGAGTAAATGCCGATTGGAAAGGACATGATGTAAACAAACAGGATGGTCGCGAAATTAAGCACCACCGTCAGGATCAATGTGGACCCGACAACATCGAGAACCGGCTGGTCAAACTCAAACGACCAGCCGAAATTACCCTGCAGGAGCCCGGAGAATCCGTTGGGTCCTGGCCAGGCTCCAATCCAGATCAGGTAACGTTCAAAAAACGGCCGATCGAGCGCAAATTCCTTTTTCAGAAACTCGATCTTCGCAATACTGGCTTCCTCACCCTGAGCCCGGAGCTGCGCAATCTGGTTGCTCAGATAATCACCAGGCGGCAGTTCGATAATCAGAAATGTCAGAAAGCTGATCACCAGCAAAGTGGGGACCATGGTCAGTATGCGACGGCCGATATAGATCCACATAGAGTTACCTTATTGCCGGACGTCGTCGGCCAACACTTCAAGTGCGCCTTCAAGCCAGAATTCATCCATTCGATGCAATCCGAAATGTGCCCCCGGATCCCAACCATAAATCCCTTCCACAGGGACGTTCTTTAGCCGGTTGGACGCAACGACAGGCTGTCTGACAAGACTGACCAGACCAATCGAAAACGTATTCTCGGCATGTATTTCAAGAATGTCATGCCAGATCCGCATGCGCATTTCATCACCGGTCGCCAGTTTCCACTCTTTATAGAGCTCGACCAGCTTCACAGCTTCTTCCAGATCCGGCTTTTCACCACGTGTTCCGTGGCTTTCAAAATACTCGCCCCAACGCGGCCAGTAGAGCGCTTCACTGGAGATCGGAACCAGTTCGCCCGGATCAGACGCCGGCGTCGGAATACCATTGTCATAGCCGGACCAGACCGACATCACCAACTGACCAGAGAACGCCCTGTCCCGCATGACATCTCTCTGGGATGGCTTGGCAAAAAGCTTGACACCGATATCCCGCCAGGTCTCGCCGATCAGAGCCAGAATATCGATCTGCTCCTTGCTCTCGCCTGCTGTCTCCACAATGATTTCAAGCGGTTCGCCATTTGGCAAAAGACGGATTCCATCGCCGCGCCGTTTGTCCAGACCCATTTCATCCAGAAGCCTGTTGGCGGTTTCTTTGTCATAACGGGCCCAGCGGTCGCGATAGTCATCCTTGTAGAGCGGGCTCTGCGGCAGAACCGTATTGTTTGATTCCGTGGCAAGGCCGAAGAAAAGCAGCTGATTGATCATTCTCCGGTCGATACCCAGAGACAATGCATGCCGGAAGCGTTTGTCACGTACCAGCTCGCGCCACACAGGATTAGACGTGGTCAGATTGGGATAGAGGGCAATATGAGCGCCCTTTGCGATCGGCCACAGTCGGGTCTTGTATTTGTGCTGCGCCTCACCGGACTTGAGCACAGTGACATCAGAAAACGCCAGGCTCCTTGCCTGCAAGTCCACCTCACCAGCCTGGGACTTTGTCGCAATCAACCGACCATCAGCAACCGTCATGATGACTTTGTCGACATAGGGAAGCTGCCGACCCTTGGTATCAACACGGTGATAATAGGGGTTCCGGATCATCACGAACCGACGGCTTTTCTTGCCGCTTGTGGTGATCCAGGGCTGCAGGCTCGGCAGGTCAGGATTGATAGCGCGATACATCCGGTCCAGATTGTGATGGACAGCTGTCCACTTGCTGGATTTTTTCTCTTTCACCAGCTTGGCAATATAGTCCGGATCTCCATAGTTGATATGGAACTGCTTTAGATAGTGCGCAGGTCTGTAGATAAATGGCGGGCGTGCCTGCGCCAGAGTCTGCAGGAAGACCGGATTTGGCTTTGACCAGGAATACCGCACACTTTTCGGCGACAGCACTTCAAACGTTGCCACTTCACCATCAACCCGCAGGAAGGATTCAGGTCCCGGAGGCGTCAACTCTTTGTTGTTGACGATGTCTTCCCAATAATACCGGAAATCCTCAGCCGTGAACGGATGTCCATCAGACCATTTATGGCCCTCGCGCAAATGAAGCGTAAAGATACGCCCCTCTTCCACCTCGACGTCCTTGAGAATATCCGGCTTGAGATTGAGTGCCTCGTCATAACCGACCAGTCTGGCATAACCCCAGACATTGATCAGGCGTGCATCCTTCGATTTGGGGATCAGCGTACGGATATCACCGCCATGCTTTCCGGCTGACCGGCCACGTCGGGACAGATCAACCACCATGGGCTCGGACGGCACCCGTTCTTCAACACCGGGCAGTTTCGCAGTGTCATGCGTCCTGGATAATGTGGGTGTTTCCTGCAGCTCCACCGCATAGGCAGCAGCAGAAAGCCCCGCCAATAATCCAACAGCCCCCAAAAGTCTTGAGGGCAGAGCAAAAAGCGAACGTATAGGGACCATCATGCGGCCTTTCCGTTGTAGCTGTCAGCGCTCGCCCCCGGCGCGCAAACAAAGTGATCATCACCAACCTGAACCAGATTGGGCACCGTATCGTTATCAAGCCTGTAAGGATCCGGCCACTCATCGGGCTCAGACCCACCACCGGCTTTCAAGGCATCAAAATCAAGCGGATTATCCAGATCCGCCTCAGGAACCGCAGACAGAAGAGCCTTTGTGTAAGGATGCTGCGGATTGTTCACGATTGCTGCAGACGGCCCAACTTCCACCAGCCGACCGCGGCACATCACAGCGATCCGGTCTGCGATGTAGTCAACCACGGCAAGGTTGTGACTGACGAAAACATAGGTCAGGCCGAGCTTGCTCTGGAGATCCTTCAGCAGGTTCAGGATCTGTGCCTGAACCGATACATCAAGCGCCGAAACAGGCTCGTCACAGAGGATCAGTTCCGGCAGCAGCGCCAGGGCCCGCGCGATGCCGATCCGCTGCCTCTGACCACCGGAAAAAGAATGCGGGTAGCGACGGAGGAATCTCGGGTCAAGACCAACCAGAGACATCAGCTCCTTGATCCGCTCATTCCGCTCCTTTTCCGTGCCGATATTATGCACAACAAACGGCTCGGACAGGATTTCATAGATTGTCATGCGTGGATTGAGCGATGAAAACGGATCCTGAAAAATCAGCTGCACCTGCTTTCGATAGTCCAGAAGGGCCTCTCCCTCCAGATCCAGAATATTCCGCTCGGTCTCTCCTCCGTGATAGTGGATGGTCCCGGAATCAAGCTCAATAGCCCTCAGCATGGCCTTGGCGGCTGTCGTTTTGCCAGAACCTGATTCCCCGACAACACCCAGACATTCCCCGCGGCGCACAGTCAGGTTGATCATATCAAGCGCTTTGGTGACATTATCCTCACCGCCGCCAAACCAACCCGAATTCCGTTGCCGGAAAGTCTTGCAGACATTCTCGAGCTTCAGCAACGGTGTGCCAGCTGCACTGAGCACCCTCTTCTCAGCCTCAACAAAAAGGCTACCGTCTGTATTCGGCTTAACCGGGCGAATGGGAATAAGTCTTTCGCTGTCTCCCATGTCAAACCGGGGAACAGCATTCAGAAGCGCCTTCAGATAATCATGCTGCGGATCACGGAAAATAGTATCAACCGGACCGGATTCCATGATCTCGCCGTGATAGATCACCACCACATCATCAGCCACATTGGCGACAACGCCAAAATCATGGGTGATCATCAGGACAGACATATCCAGCTCATCCTGAAGTTCCCGTATGAGCTTCAGAATTTCAGCCTGAATAGTGACATCCAGCGCGGTTGTCGGCTCATCTGCAATCAACAGGGCCGGACGACAGATCAGGGCCATGGCTATCATGGCTCTCTGCCGCAGCCCGCCCGACAATTCGAACGGATACATGCTCAGCGCACGATCAGGATTCGGGAATCGCACCAGGCGCAGAATCTCGGCCGTCAGTGCAAGGGCCTCCTTGCGCCCCATGCCACGATGCAGTCTGGCGGCTTCTGAAACCTGATCGCCGATTGTGTGAAGCGGAGAAAGGGACGTCATCGGTTCCTGAAAAATAATACCGATGCGGTTTCCCCTGAGCGCCCGATAATGATCACTGTCCTGGGGTAATTTTGTCAGATCAGTCACATCGCCCGGCGTTGCCGGGTCGGCAAAGAGCATCTGTCCCCGGGTAATCTGCGCCTTGTCCGGCAAAAGCCCCATAATGGCCTTTGATACCACAGTCTTGCCGGACCCTGATTCCCCCACCAGGGCCACAGTCCGCTTGCGATGGACGTCAAACGATATTCCGTTGACAGCACAGACACGCCCTTCATCAGACAGAAAGTCTATGGCCAGGTCTCTGACTGATAGAAGTGTCAAGCCTTCCTCCAGAAGCGATGCGAATATCAGGGCTTATCTTATCTGCGTAGCAGGTGAATGATACACTGCCGACGACACATATGATAAAAAAAATGTGTCTGAGGCAACACCACAGGGAACGTTTTCGAGAGCATAAATAAGCTATTCAGTCTCCAGGCCGTTTTCCTGAAGCGAATAGAGGCGGATCGGGGCCGATCGCCCTCGTAAAGACTGGGTGCCGAGGCACTGGACATCAGAAGCTGTAATGCCTGATTTTTCAAGCGTGTCTTCGCTGATCATGACAGCTATTTCCTGCCCGTCCAGAAGCGAGCGACCCGCATCCTGGATACGCTGGCAGACATTCACAGCATCGCCAACGATCGTGTAGTTCACACGGCCTGGCGCACCGATATTGCCAACCGTTACCGCACCGGAGTGAAGTCCGATACGCATCCTCAAGGCTGGCAAACCTGCAGCGACGCGACGCTTGTTTCGCTCTTTGACAGACTTAATGATCTGACGTGCGGCAGCGATAGCCTGCACAGCATCATTATCCACACGGTCAGGCGCTCCCCAAAAGGCCATCAGACCATCACCCATGAACTTGTCGACCGTGCCCTGATGCTGTTCAATCGCCTGACAGAGATCACTGAAATGCTGATTGAGAATATCCGCTGTTTCCAGCGCGCTCAGATTTTCTGACAGGGTTGTAAACCCGACAATATCGGTGAACATGATTGTCAGGTCTCGTTGCTGGAACTGTACCCCTTCATGGCGTCCCTGGCCGACAAGCTGATGAACGAGACGGCGTGGCACATAGGTCGAGAAAGCCCTGAGACCATCGACCATGCGGTTAAATGCAATAGCCTGGTCATCAAATTCCCGAACACGGCTGCGCGGCAGCATATCCACCTTTTCAAGCTCAAGGCTGGATACCTGCTGGGCATTCTCAGCCAGCGTTCTGATTGGTCGTGAGATCCGCTTCCCGAGAACCCAGGCGACAACGATGGCTGCCAACAAGGCCGCCAACCCGGCCACGAACGACAGCATCAGCCGTCGGACCTCTTCTCCGGCCTGCCCCCGATTAAGATAGCCTGCCACGGTCCAGGGCTGGGTATCAAACCCCCGGATATCCGTACTGATGACAATGAGAAAACCATCTTTCTCCCGCTCGATCCGCCGAACATTGACGCCGAATTTGGCTGCGAATTCAAAGCCATCCACGTCTCCCTGACGATCAAAGTCACGAAGCACGGGATCCTTGTAGAGCCGTCGGTCCACCAGGCCAAAATAAGTTTCCCCTGGCTCCTGGAGCAATTCATTGACGCCAGATGTGGCAATAACCGCACCATTATCCCGAAGCAGCAACATGGTTGCTTCAGTGGTCTCTGACACAGCCTTCAGCTCTTCAGCGAGAATTGACACGGGGATCGCTGCTACAACAAATCCGCCTAACTGGCCGTCGCGCTCCAGGCGTGCTGCCACCGTGACAAATGTCGCAGGCCCGGCCTGCAAGAAGCCGCCCCATTGAATAGGCTTGTCTGCAACTGCCAAAGTCTTCAAGAGCACTTTGGCGCGTTCCGGAACAGCGAGATCAGGGGCCAACGGGACAACCGTGTTTGCCTCGCCAAGATAAAGCCCCTGATGCCTGAACTGCGTATCAAAAACCATCAGCACAGCCGTCGACGTGTCAGCTCCGATTGCACCACGCAGGATGTGATCAAGCGCTGCATTCTTTTGGTTGATACCAAACGTGTCGCGCTCATAAAGCTCAGACAGATATTCAACGGTTCGCTGTGCCTGCATAAGCCGGGAGGTCAAGCGAGTGTTCACATTGTCAATTAGCAACAATGATGTCTGGTTGAGCAGAGAGAATGTGTTGGAGACATTGGCAGACAACGAAACAGCCAGAACAAGCCCCACAGCCACGGTTACGAGCGCGCTGATACTCCCGATAAGCACTGTCTTGATTGATGGCCGGAAAAGCCAACCAAGACTCAGAAATGACCTGATAAATTTGGATGGCATTTGCAAGTCCGGCTTCCAGTCTCATAAACAATCACGTCTTGTGATTGCGAGATCGGACACTAGAACGGACAGGCCTCCGCAGGCAAGACATCCTTGCAGCTGGAACTGCGTCGGAAATCATCTACATGCAGGGTCCAGGGTATCTCATTACCCTCCCGATATGGCCCAACCTTGAAATACTGGTTTGGTCCAAGATTACGATGTCCGATAGCCCCGGTTACGGTGGCAATATGCTTGCCGTTGGTAAAAAACTCAATGCGTCCATTCCCCTCAGGATCCGGTTCAACGTAGACAGAGTAATCAACCCAACCGGATTCTGCGTCAGGAATCTCGAAACCGTTCCTGCTCACCGTAACCTGATCGGTGCAGGCAGAATATTCATCAAGGCGCATCAGATACATGGCAGGATTAGCTGCAACAAAAATCCTGGACTGTCCGTCTTCCGGGCGATTCCAGATTCGCGCTTCTCCGGGGTCGCAAACACGTTTGATGGACCCATCGGGATTTTTCAAAGGCTCCAGCAGATGTGTCTCTGCTGTTGCGTAGATAATACCTTCACGCATCCGTATGGCAAAGAAGGGACTGCTGTTGCGTCCTGATGGCCTGTCAATCGCCCTCTTCCACTGCGCAAGAACATGACGAATGTTATCCTTCGGCACAGGCTTTGCCACATTGATGCTGAAGCCGTACCAGGTGCCGGTTCCATAAGGCAGACGCAGGTCATTGCGCTCCCATAGTTCTGCCCGTTCACTGCACCCCTTGTCATGGTCAGCGCATCGTTGTTCGACCATCAGGCTGATCGACTGCTTTCCAGATCGAACAACCTTGCTCTGGAATTCATATCGCCCGGCACGCTGCTCTTCGTTATCCTTGTAGAAAAGTACACCGTCCGGAGTAAAGCCTGTGCCCTCAAATGTTTCATGCAGCACGTCAGAGTGACCCGTGCCCGGAAAAATGCTCAAAAGCGATAATCCGAAAGTCAGACCAAGACACAATTTTCCGAGGCGTGAAACATGCTTTTTCATTGAGACCTTCCGTCAAATATGAACGATGGAGAAAAGCAAACCTGTTATCCGATGAATTTAGTTAGCACGCACATAGACATAAACGAAGAGTTGGGAAGATTGATGACAATCTTTTTACAAGACGAAACCGACAGGAAACTCCTCGCCCTGCTGCGGCTCAATGCGCGTGAATCCACGGCATCCCTCGGTCGAAAACTGGGTATCGCCCGATCAACGGTTCAGGATCGGATCAACCGGCTGATCGACCGCAACGTCATTGAAGGCTTCACAATCCGCGAAGCCCCCCGAACCGACGAAACAGTTCGTGCCCATGTTGGCCTCAGTGTCGACCAGAAACAATCCGGCCAGGTCGTTGCAGAACTGAAGACTTATCCCGAGATCACCGTGTGTCATGCGGTCAGCGGGCGCTACGATCTTTTTCTCTCTGTTGAAGCCGAGACCCTGGAGCGGCTGGACGATGTGCTGGATCGAATCTCAGCAACCCCGGGGATAGAACGCTCGCATTCGTGGATCGTCCTAGCTTCCAAGTTTTCTCGTCAAAACAACGGCTAATCCGTTATTATTACGAATTATCCTATTTAAACCGTCAATCAGGTTACAGAATCCGCGTTCCTCCGACCCTATCCTTACAGAAGCACCTGTTTTGGAGAGGGGAATATGATCAAAACCAATGTTCTGTTGATTGGAGCCGGCAAAATCGGCCAGATGATTGCCAGCCTGCTCGTCAACACTGGCGATTACAGTGTCACTGTCATTGATGCGAACAAAGCCGCGCTCGATAGTTTCAAACGGATTGGCTGCAATACAGTCCAGTGTGATGTAGCAGACGATCAGTCGCTTACCGCGCTCATGGCCGATTATCAGGTGGTTCTGAATGCCACCCCCTTCCATCTGACGGCCACAATCGCCAAAGCGGCCGCAGCCTCTGACGTACATTATTTTGACCTGACAGAAGATGTGGCCAGCACCAGGCAGGTCAAAGCCTATGCCGCCGAGAGCAAGCGGGTCTTCATGCCGCAATGCGGATTGGCTCCGGGCTTCATTTCCATTGCCGCCGCTGATCTGGCTCACCGGTTTGAAACACTGGATTCACTTCACCTGCGTGTTGGCGCGTTGCCTCTCTATCCGACCAATGCTCTCAAATATAACCTGACCTGGAGCACGGACGGCCTCATCAACGAGTACTGCAATCCGTGTGAAGCCATTGTCGACGGACATCAGGTCTCGGTTGCCCCTCTTGAAGGCGAAGAGCATTTCTCTCTGGACGGCGTGGAATATGAAGCGTTCAACACGTCAGGCGGCCTTGGTTCCCTCTGCGAAACTCTAGACAGCAAGGTGCGAGCCCTTGATTACAAGACAGTTCGCTATCCCGGACATCTCGAGATATGTCGCCTGCTGGTCAATGAACTGCGCCTGAAAGATCGGCGTGATATCCTGAAGGATGTTCTTGAAACAGCGGTCCCCATGACCCGTCAGGATGTTGTTCTGGTCTTTGTGACCGCCTCAGGCCACAGAGACGGACGTTTCGAGCAGGAGAGCTTCACAGTCAAGGTCTATGCCGACGAGCTATACGGCGAAGTCTGGAGCGCTATTCAGATCACAACAGCGGCAGGCATCTGCGCGGTTATGGATATGGTCGTCACAGGTATCCTGCCCGGCCAGGGCTATCTGAAACAGGAAGATGTTCCGCTCGATCTGTTCCTGCAAAACCGGTTTGGCCGTCTCTATCAGACCGAAATCTCATCTGAAGAGTTGCCCATCGCTGCAGAATAGATCTCATATACCAGTCAAACGGCCACCAAAAAGCCGGGGTTCTGAGAACCCCGGCTTCTTCATTTCAACAATCCGGCTAAAGCATGTTGGATGAAATCCATTGAGCTCAACTTGCTTTAATGCCCGATGTCAGACAGCAGCATCCACTGCCCTCTTAGCCATAACAGTGACCAGATTGGCACGATATTCCTGGGTTCCATGGATATCCCCAAGCATGTCATCTGCTGAAACAGAGAAAGATGCAATCGCATCCGCTGACCAGTTGGCGGCAAGTGCTGCTTCCATTTCAGCAACGCGGAACACCCCGTCATTGCCGGCACCGGTAACAGCCACGCGAACCGAACCATCTGCAAGCTGTGCGACGAAGACGCCGGTCATCGCGTAACGGGAGGCCGGGTTTGGAAACTTCGCGTATCCGGCCCTTTGCGGTTTGGCAAAGGTGATGGATTCGATGATTTCATCCTCATCCAGAGCCGTTTCGAACAGACCTGAGAAGAACTCATCAGCAGCAATGGTCCGCTTGTTGGTGTTCACAGACGCATTCAGCCCGAGAACAGCCGCTGGATAGTCTGCAGCCGGATCGTTATTGGCCACAGATCCGCCAATCGTACCGCGATTGCGCACATGTGGGTCACCAATCCCCGCAGCCAGACACGCCAGAGACGGAATGGTGGACTGAACACCATCATCGGACGAGACCGACGCATGAGTCGCCATGGCGCCGATGGTCACGCTCGTCCCATCAGACGAGATGTTATCCAGGCCATCAATCCTGCCGAGATCAACCAGGTCTGACGGAGCCGCCAGACGCTGTTTCATTGTGGGGATCAGGGTCTGGCCACCTGCAAGCAGCTTGCCGTCATCTGAGCTTGTGAGCTTCGAGGCCGCATCCGCAACCGAAGAAGCCTTGTGATATGTGGTTTCATACATAAGTCAGCCTCCCGATTATTCCGCAGCGGCCTTGGCCGCACCGACAGCCTGCCAGACCCGCATGGGCGTAGCCGGCATGTTCAGATCATTAATGCCGATGGCATCCGTGATAGCATTGATCACAGCAGGCGGCGAGCCGATGGCTCCCGCTTCACCGCAGCCTTTCATCCCAAGCGGGTTACCCGGACAGACCGTTTCCGTGGTGGAGACCTGGAAGGATGGCAGATCATCTGCACGCGGCATGCAGTAATCCATGAAAGAGCCGGTCAGGAGCTGACCGCTTTCCGGATCATAGGAGCAGCCCTCCAGCAGCGCCTGGCCGATACCCTGTGCCAGACCACCATGAACCTGACCTTCCACAATCATCGGATTGATGATCGTGCCAAAGTCATCGGCTGCCACAAACTGGATGATTTCGGTTTTACCGGTCTCCGGGTCCACCTCCACTTCACAGACATACGACCCTGCCGGGAAGGTGAAGTTAGTCGGATCATAGAACGCGCCTTCCTTGAGGCCTGGCTCCATGCCTTCCGGCAGATTGTGGCCGGTATAAGCAGCCAGAGCCACCTCATGGAAACCAAGAACCTTATCCGTTCCGGCAACCTTTACCTCACCGCCTTCAATGACGATATCGGCTTCTGAGGCTTCCAGCAGATGGGCGGCAATCTTCTTGGCCTTGGCTTCCACCTTGTCGAGTGCCTTGGAGATGGCAGACATACCCACGGCACCGGAACGGGAGCCATAAGTTCCCATACCGAACTGAACCTTGTCCGTATCCCCATGCACGATCTGTACATTGCCTGTCGGTACGCCAAGACGCTGAGACACCAGCTGGGCGAAGGTCGTTTCGTGTCCCTGCCCGTGGCTGTGAGAACCGGTCAGAACCTCAATCGTGCCAACCGGGTTCACCCGCACCTCAGCCGATTCCCAGAGACCGACACCAGCCCCCAGAGATCCGACCGCCTGAGACGGAGCAATACCGCAGGCCTCGATATAACAGGAAAGGCCGATACCGCGCAGTTTGCCACGCCCTGCCGCTTCTGCCCGACGGGCCGGGAAACCGGCATAATCAGCAGCAGCAAGTGCAGAATCGAGCGAAGCATCATAATCGCCAGCGTCATAGCACATGATCACCGGTGTCTGATGCGGGAAGGATCGGACGAAGTTCTTCCGTCGCAGGTCCGCAGGATCAACACCAAGCTGACGGGCCGAGGTCTCCATCATCCGTTCAACCACATAAGTGGCTTCCGGACGTCCTGCACCACGATAAGCATCAACCGGTGCCGTATTGGTGTAGACCGCCTGCACTTCTGCATGGATATTCGGGATATTGTACTGTCCCGACAGAAGCGTCGCATAGAGATAGGTCGGCACGGATGACGAGAATGTCGACATGTAAGCGCCGATATTCGCTATCGTGCTGACCCGCAGACCGGTGACGATATTATTGGCGTCAAAGGCCATCTCTGCCTTTGTGACATGATCACGGCCATGGGCATCAACCAGGAAGGCTTCCGTGCGGTCTGCCGTCCATTTGACCGGACGACCGCCGATGCGTTTGGACGCCCAGAGACAGGCTGTCTCTTCGGGGTAGATAAAGATCTTGGAGCCGAAACCACCGCCAACATCCGGAGCCACAACGCGCAGCTTGTGTTCAGGTGCAATGCCGACAAAAGCAGAGAGCACCAGACGGGCCACATGAGGGTTCTGGGATGTATTGTAAAGCGAATAGGCCTCTTCAGCCGGGTCATAAGACCCGATGGCCGCCCGTGGCTCCAGAGCATTCGGAACAAGACGGTTGTTCAGAATATCCATGGAAACGATATTAGCAGCAGACGCAAACGCTGCATCTGTTTCAGCCTTGTTGCCGATTTCCCAGTCATAGATCAGATTGTTGACAGCTTCTGGATGAATCTGCGGTGCACCAGCTGCCTGAGCCTGGGCCGGATCAACCACAGCATCCAGCTCTTCATAGTCGACCTCAACCAGCTCTACGGCATCCCGTGCCTGCGCTCTGGTTTCGGCAATCACCATGGCAACCTGATCACCCACATGTTTGGCAACATCAGCGGCAATCGCCGGATGCGCTCCCGCATGCATGGGGGTGCCATCCTTTGAGTGGATCATCCACCCGCAGATCAGTCCGCCAATCTGGTCATTGGCCAGATCACGTCCGGTCAGAACAGCAATAACGCCCGGTGCCTCCAGTGCGGCACTGGCGTCAATCGACCTGATCTTCGCATGCGCATGGGGTGAACGGACAAAGGCCGCATGGGTCGTATCTTTCAGTTCGATATCATCCGTATACCGACCACGGCCTGTAATGAATCTCTTGTCTTCCTTTCGGAGCACGCGCGCTCCGATGCCTTCAGCACTCATGGTATCCTCCCGATGAATGGCTTCGGTTCGCGATTATTCAGCAGCAGCTGCAGGAGCCATTTCGGCAGCAGCGGCTTGAATGGCTTTGACAATATTGTGGTAGCCGGTACAGCGGCAGATATTGCCTTCAAGATTGTCGCGAATGGTTTCCTCGGTCAGCGATGATCCGTGTTTGGCAATCATCTCTGTGGCCGCCATGATCATGCCCGGTGTGCAGAAACCGCACTGCAAGCCATGATGCTCGCGGAAAGCCGCCTGCACCGGATGCAGGTTATCACCATCAGCCAGACCTTCAATCGTCGTGACAGACGTGCCATCAGCCTGAGCAGCCAGAGCTGTACACGACTTCACCGCTTGCCCGTCAATGTGGACCACACAGGCCCCGCACTGGGATGTATCACATCCCACATGGGTTCCGGTCAGTCCAAGGTTTTCACGAAGAAACTGAGACAGAAGCGTGCGGTCCTCAACGTCCGCCGACACCTCTTTCCCGTTCACGGTCATAGACACGTGAGCCATCATTGTCCTCCCATTTCCACTCTCTTAAATGCGGCGCTGGCTTCCAGGACAAGCGCCACACTCTCACAATCATTAAACTCCTAAATGAAGATGGCCAGAAGCACGACCAAAGCAGCAATTGCAATCCAGCCCCACATCATGCTTCCGCCCAGAAAACCTTTTGCAGCAGCCACTTCGGCCTTCTCCTCAAGATCTTGTGCCGCATGCACGACTGTTTCCACTACGCCTTCTTCATGCGCCGTTTCTGACGTGTCGCTCTCATCCGCACCGCCCCCGGCTGCCGCTTTCTTGGCAACGATACGGCTGAATTCGCTGAAAAACTGATCCGCCATCTTCTTGGCTGTTGAGTCGATCAAACGTGACCCGAGCTGGGCGAGCTTGCCCCCGACCTTGGCATGCGCCTCATAGGTCAGAATGGTCTCATGGCCATCTTCCGCAAGACGCACCGTTGCTCCACCATTGGCAAATCCGGCTACGCCGCCTTTTCCCTCACCTGAGATAACATAACTTTCCGGCGGATTAAGCTCTGACAGGGTAACCGAGCCTTTGAACTTGGCTTTTACCGGGCCGATTTTCGATGTGACATCCGCCTCAAGCTCGGTATCAGAAACCTTGTCCAGTCTCTCGCATCCCGGAATGGATGCGCGCAAAACATCCGGATCATTCAGAGCATCCCAGACCGCCTCACGGCTTGCCGGAATTCTGTATTCCCCCTTCATGTCCATGTCTCAAAGTCTCCCCGACACTCATGGAGCGCTTCTTGCGAGCGCGTAATTTCAATCAACACGTCAACATATTAGACTGTCGGACAAATTTAATGACCCCCGACCTTTTGGCATAGAGTGGAACATGATTGCCAAAGCCCGACAAGGGTTGATAGACAGCATGCAGAATTATTGCAGGAACCGGGAGCAATGATGCAGCACGGTGGAGATTTGGCAGCGGCCAGTTTGACATATGGTACGCCGGAGCAGGGCTGGCTTGACCTCTCGACCGGGATCAGCCCACACAGCTATCCCTTTTCAAGCGACTGTCTTTCAGAGGCCCTTATCCGGGAGCTGCCGGATTCCGGTCCTTATCAACGGCTCGCAGAAACCGCCGCCCGGACTTATCAGGCCAAAACCTCGTCACAGCTTGCCCTGGCATCCGGATCTCAGGGCGTCATTCAGACGCTTCCGTCCATACTGCCCGGCAAGAACATCATCATCCTCTCCCCAACCTATAACGAGCATGCAAAAGCCTGGGGAAAAGCAGGGTGGACTGTCAAACCGGAGCCTGATCTGGAACCGGAACCCGACAGCGATGTGATTCTGATCGTCAATCCGAACAATCCCACCGGCAGACTGTTCAACCAGACAGACCTCCTCTCTCTGGCGGATAAGCTCACCGAAAAAGGCCGCTGGCTGATCATTGATGAGGCCTTTGGTGATCTGGTCCCCGACCAAAGTCTCGTGCCACATGTAGCTGGACGAAACCTGATTGTGTTGAAATCCATCGGCAAGTTCTATGGCCTTGCAGGCCTGAGGGTTGGCTTTGCTGTTGCGGACGAATCCATCGTGGAGCAGCTGAAAGACAGGATTGGCCCATGGCCCATAACAGGGCCATCACTTGTTCTGGCCGAACAAGCCCTGTCCGATCATGGTTGGCAGGCAGAACAGTCTACCCGCCTGCGGATATTGAGAGAGCGCCTTGATACCATTCTGGATCGGCACGGCCTCTCTCCCATCGGTGGAACCGACCTGTTTCAACTGATTGAGACAGACGGGGCAAAAACACTGCATGACCATCTGGCCAGACGCGGCATCTGGACCCGCATTTTCGACTATGCACCCACATGGATGCGGATTGGTTTGCCGGATGAACGTCAAAACGGCTTTGATCGGTTTGAGCAAGCCTTGAGCGAATGGAGCAGCACCCATGCTTCTTGACCCGACAATCCTCTGGATGGTTCTGGGGGCCATCGCACTGGATGCCTGGCTCGGCGAACCACCCTGGCTCTGGTCGCGACTATCCCATCCTGTTGTTATCATCGGTAATCTGATCGACAGACTGGATAAACGGTTCAACACAGCGCGGTTTTCTCAAACAAGGCGCAAGCTGAATGGCATCCTGACCCTATTGACGCTGATTACGATCTCTCTTGTTATCGGCGGCGGGCTCCATGCCCTGTTTGACGACGGGCTGATCGGCATCATTCTGGGCAGCATGGCTGGTGCAACACTGATTGCCCAGAGAAGTCTCTATGACCATGTAAAAGCCGTTGCCGATGGTCTCGATCGAGGCCTCAGCGAAGGACGCCACGCTGTTTCCATGATCGTCGGTCGCAATCCGGATAAGCTGGACAAGGCCGGTGTCTCTCGTGCAGCGATTGAATCCTGCGCCGAGAATTTTTCTGATGGCGTCACCGCCCCGCTGTTCTGGTTCGCGCTTCTGGGATTGCCCGGCCTTATTCTCTACAAGGCCGTCAACACCGCCGACAGCATGATCGGTCATCGCTCAGACAGGTATCGCAAATTCGGCTGGGCGTCCGCACGGTTTGATGATCTGCTGAATTACGTGCCATCCCGGCTGACCGGCCTGCTGTTTACGCTGCTTGCGCCATTGCATGGAAAATCTCCGCTGACGGTTCTGTCCGTTATGCTGCGAGATGCGCCACGGCACAAATCCCCCAGTGCCGGATGGCCGGAATCCTCCATGGCCGCCCTGCTCGGTCTGGCGTTGGCCGGCCCCCGCCAATATGGCTCCGAGCTGGTCGACGATCCCTATATGAACGATGGTGGAAAACGCGACGCCACAGCCCTGGATATCCGGCGGTCGCTCAAAATCCTCGTCCAGACTGCCTGCCTGATCACTGGTCTTGTTGGAAGTCTTCTGTTGCTAACGGCTTGAGGCAATCCGGATTAGCGCGTCCACATCCAGATGCGCTTCCACATGCTCTGCCAGACGGTCCAGTGTGTCATCAACAGTCTGCTCATAGGCGAGATCAGAGGCGACACCCGGTTTCAATCCGTTCAACACATGGCGCCGCAGAGCATCGTCCCCGAAAAAGCCGTGCAGATAGGTACCGACAATCCGTCCATCTGCAGATATGGCCCCGTCGGATATCCCTGCAATCTCGGCAACAGGGCGCGCGCAGTCCGGCCCTGTTGTCTCACCAAGGTGGATTTCATAACCCTGAACGGCCAGACCACTCGGACAATGAACACCTGAGACCAGCCGGGTCTGCTTTGTCTCAGTCAGTTCGGTCTCAACATCCAGAAGTCCCAGTCCTTCAGTGCTGCCAGCAGGGCCTTCAATCCCGTTCGGATCGTGGATCATGCGACCAAGCATCTGATAACCGCCACAAAGTCCCAGCACTGCGCCACCACGGCGGGCATGGGCTTTGATATCAATATCCCATCCTGCTTCTTTCACGGCGTTGAAATCAGCAATTGTCGACTTCGAACCTGGCAGAATGATCAGGTCGGTATCGGCAGGAATGGGGTCACCAGCCTCAACCAGTGTCACGCTCACATTATCTTCCAGATGAAGCGGGTCCAGATCATCGAAATTGGCAATACGGGGCAAGCGCGGCACGGCAATACGGAACGTCGCATGCGCCTTTTCCCGACTTGTATCCAGATCCACCGAATCCTCAGCAGGCAATTTTCCCGCAGCCGAAAACCAGGGCAGAACACCAAGGTTATCCCACCCGGTCCGCTCACTGATAAAAAGCGCGCCCTCATCAAACAACGTCGGGTCACCACGAAATTTATTGATGAGAAAGCCCTTGATCAGCGCCCTGTCACTGTCCGAGACAATACCATGGGTGCCCACAAGACTGGCAATCACGCCCCCCCGGTCAATATCGCCGATCAGAACAACCGGCACCCGGGCGGCTTCCGCAAAACCCATATTGGCAATGTCACCGGCTCGGAGATTGACCTCGGCAGCGCTGCCTGCACCCTCAACCACGACGATGTCAGCCCCGTCTGACAGCGTTTCAAAGGATTCGAGGACAGAAGACAGCAACTGTCCTTTGTTGCGGAAATAATCCCGCGCCTTCATAGTGCCGAAGCGTTTGCCCTGAACAATAACCTGCGAACCCTGGTCACTCTCAGGTTTCAGCAGAACCGGGTTCATATGCACATTGGTGGGAATGTTGCAGGCGCGAGCCTGAAGAGCCTGCGCCCGGCCGATCTCACCACCATCATCAGTGGCAGCCGCATTGTTCGACATGTTCTGCGGCTTGAACGGACGCACGTTGTAGCCGCGCTTCAGCAAGGCCCGACAAAGCCCGGCAACCAGCATGGACTTGCCCACATTGGAGCCCGTCCCCTGCAACATGATCGCCGGAACCTGTTTCATAGTTCTGAGCCTTCAAAACCTAGAATTCAATCCCGGCCTGGGCTTTCACACCAGCACGGAACGGATGCTTGACCAGGGTCATTTCGGTGGCCAGATCAGCGATCTCGAGCAGCTCATCCTTGGCGTTACGGCCCGTGATCACCACGTGGGTGTTTTCCGGCTTCTGATTCTGCATGAAATCAATCACCTCGTTGATATCCACATAGTCATAACGCAGGGCAATATTCAGCTCATCCAGGAGCACCATCTTGATGCCCGGATCGAGGATAAGTTCCTTGGCCTTTTCCCACGCGGCCTGAGCCAGTTCAATATCCCGTTCCCGGTCCTGGGTCTCCCAGGTAAACCCTTCGCCCATGGCGTGGAACTCGCAGAGATGGGAGAAATGCTCCTTGATCAGGGCCTTCTCGCCCGTATCCATGCCGCCCTTGATAAACTGCACCACGGCAGACGGGAACTCATGAGCAATACAGCGGAAGACCATTCCGAAAGCAGCCGTCGACTTGCCCTTGCCCTTACCGGTGTGAACGACCAGAAGGCCTTTCTCATCGATCTTGGTGGACATGATCTTGTCGCGGGCTTCTTTCTTCTTCTTCATCTTCTCCGCATGGCGGGCATTGGCCTCTTCTTCCGTCATTTCACGCGCCATTCGGTATTCCTCCCTGTTTCAGTTCCATCAAAAGACCATAGGCCGAATTCCGTCTCGGTGCCCAGAGGTCCCTGTCAATTGCTTCAAGAAAACGATCAGTCATTTCGACCAATGCCGGTGGATTCTCACGGGCAATAAAGTCCCGCACCTCCTCATCATCCAGATAGGCCTCAAAGAGCTGATCGTAATGATGATCTTTCACCGCATCTGTGGTCGCCGAAAATGCAAAAAGATAATCAACCGTCGCCGCCATCTCGAACGCACCTTTGTAGCCATGGCGCATCACACCGGCGATCCATTTCGGGTTTGACGCCCTGCCGCGCACCACCCGCGCAATCTCTTCCTCAAGAGTGCGGATAACCGGCCGTTCAGGGCGAGAATGGTCATTATGATAGCTCTTCGGCGCAGAGCCTTTCAGATGCGAGACAGTCGCTGCAAGACCACCCTCAAACTGATAGTAATCATCTGAATCGAGCAGGTCATGCTCCCGGTTATCCTGGTTTTGAACCACCGCGTCCACTGTCTTCAGACGATCTTCCAGAAGACCGCGGGCTTCATCCCCTTCAGCACCCGCCCCATAGGCAAAACCACCCCAGGAGAGAAAAGCATCGGCAAAATCGGATTTGTCAGACCAGATCTTCTCATCAATCAGGGCCTGCAGCCCTGCACCATAGGCACCAGGCATAGAACCGAACACACGGAATGCGGCGCGCTTGTCTGCTGCAGTCTCTTCAATCCCTTCCGCCTTCAAGCGTGCCCGCTCTTCTTTGACACGCGCTGCAATCGGGTTGGCATCGTCCGGCTCATCCAGACCGGCAATCATCCGCACTGCGCTGTCAAACAGGTCAATCTGATGCGGGAAAGCATCCCGGAAGAAACCGGAAATCCGCAAGGTCACATCAATACGGGGCCGTTTCAATTCGGACAGAGGAATAACCTCAAACCCTGTCACGCGCCCCGATCCGGCCTCCCAGACCGGCTTTGCACCGATAAGAGCCAGCGCCTGAGCGATATCATCGCCGCCGGTGCGCATATTGGACGTACCCCAGGCCGTCAGGGCGATGGAGCTTGGCCAATCCCCTTCATCCTGGAAATACCGTTCGGCCAGACGTTCCGCCGACAGTCTGCCAAGCGCCCAGGCACTTTCGGTCGGCACAGACCGCACATCGACGGAATAGAAATTCTTGCCTGTTGGCAACACTTCCGGCCTGCCGCGGGTCGGTGCCCCGGACGCTCCCGGAGGCACAAACCGCCCGCTCAATCCGGACAGCACGGCTTCAATCTCAGACCTGCCGGATTGATCGACAGACGGCGCAAAGCGGGTCTGGACTTCCTGAAGAACGGCCTGCGTCGCGGCCCAGTTTTCATCTGGCTCTGAATCGCCTGAAACCAAAGCCGTCGCAAGTACTTCAACCCGTTCAACCGTATCACCATTGGACCGCCAAAGGCTGTTATCCAAAGACGCCAGTGCCTCGGGCTTGGGACCGCTATAGGTTTCAGCCATCTCACAATCGAGCGGATCAATGGACAGACCAAGGTCCAGGGCAATTGCCCGCTGCAGAGACTGGTGACGCGGATCATCACCGGGGCGTGGAACACGCGCAATCGCCGTCAGCAAATCACGGCGCTGAACACCGTCAGGGGAACTGCCGAGAATATGCAGACCATCCCGGATCTGCAGCTCTTTCAGGTCACAGAGATGCGCATCGATCTTCTGAAGCTGATCGTCTTCATCCTCATCACGCTCAATCCCGCAATCCAGATCAAGCCCGTGACGGGCTGATAGGTTCAGAATTTCCTTCCGGAGATAAGCCACCCGACGGGGGTCGACACCAGTCGCCAGATAATATTCATCCAGCAGAGCTTCGAGCTCCAGAGCGGGTCCATGAGCCTCTGCCCGGGTCATCGGCGGTGTCAGATGGTCAATGATGACAGCAGAAGTCCGGCGCTTGGCCTGGGTCCCCTCGCCCGGGTCATTGACGATGAAGGGATAGAGATGGGGCACAGGGCCCAGCATCGCCTCAGGGAAACACGTATCCGATAGGGCAATCGCCTTGCCCGGCAGCCATTCCAGATTGCCATGCTTACCCACATGCACAATGGCATGGATGCCAAACTGCTCTCTCAGCCAGATATAAAAGGCAAAATAATTGTGCGGAGGCACCAGATCCGGCGAGTGATAAGTCTCTTTTGGATCAATGTTGTAGCCACGGGCAGGCTGGATGCCGACCACCGCATTGCCAAACCGATGAATGGCCAGCCGGAATCGACCATCAACCACAAACGGATCTGCGTCCGGTGTACCCCAGCGCTCGGTCATGCGGTCTCTGACATTCACTGGTAGCGCATCAAAAGCCACCTGATACGCATCCAGAGACAATTCAGCGTCACCATTAATCCGCTCACCAAGCGCATTGGTCGGACCGGCCATCAGCCTGTCCATCAGCGCCTTGGCATCATCCGGTCGACCAGTGGTATCATACCCGTTCTCAGCCAGAGCATGGAGGATGGACACGGCACTGGCTGGCGTATCAAGACCGACACCATTGGCGAGGCGTCCATCCTTGTTCGGATAGTTCGCCAGCACCAGCGCCACACGCCGCTCATCAACCTCGGCATGGCGCAGTTTTGCCCAGTTAGCAGTCAGTTTCGCGGTAAAGGTGATCCGGGTCGGTTCCGGTTTGTAGGTCACAGGGCGGGATTCCGTCAGCGGATCAAGATCCCCCTGCTCCTTAAACGATACAGCACGGGTCAGAACCTTGCCGTCAAGCTCCGGCATAACCACATTCATGGCCAGATCGCGGATGGACAATCCCCGGTCACTCTCCGCCCATGCCTCCCGGTCAGTACCGGAAAAGACAATCTGCAGAACCTGCGCAGCAGTGGCATCAAGTGGTGTCGGCTGATGTTCCGCACCCGCCTTGGACAGTGCAAAACCGGTGCTGTTCAGAACCACAGCCGGATCAAGGGCCTGAAACAGACCGTTGACCAGACCGGCAGACACATCTTCCTTCAGGCTTGAAACAAATAGGGGCAGCGCATTGATGCCTTCATCCCGCAAGGCACCGACCAGTTCATCAACCGGGTCAAGAGAACCACCCTGCATAAGAGCCCGGTAGAAGATGATAACCGCAACCGGAGCATCCTGGAGCCATCGCGCCTGAATGTCTTCAAGCTTCACCTGCCCGGCACCCGGCCAGTAGATCCCGGCCTTGTCCAAAGGTTGAGGCTCAGGCAGATCATCATTCGACGGGTAACCGATCAGACCAGCCATCCGCCTCAGAGCATTGGCAAGATTGTTTGGACCACCATGCACGCAATAGGACCAGAGCGCGTCTGTTGCCTCGTCATCCAGCGTCGAATAGGTTTTCAGAACCGGATCAACCTTGTCATCACCCGGTACGATTGCCAGTTTGAAGGCACCGCCACGGGCAAGCTCGGACAGGCGCTCAATACCGTAGGTCCAGTAGTTGACCCCACCAAGAACCCGAACAAAAACGAGCTTTGCTCCGCTCAAGGTCTGATCCGCATAGAGATCGACCGAAAACGGGTGGTTGAGCGTCATCAGATTGGCAAGGCGAAGGGATGGAAACCCGTCCTCCATGCCAGTCCGCACCTTGGAGAAACCGGCAAGCTCAGTATCGGCCGCCGACAGGATGACGATATCACCGGGAGACTGACCGAGATCAACAGCCTCGTCGCCAGCATCAATCCGTCCACCCTGGGCCTGAAGAATATGCACGGGTCAGTCTGTCCCTATGCAGCCAGCGTGGCCTGGATGGCAGACCGGTCAAGTCCACGCAGGCCGATCACCACCAGATGCGGCTCACGCTGCTCCACAACGCGATCAAAATAGGTCTCCACACGCGCACCCACGGCCTGGACAACCAGTGGAGCGGCTTTGCCATCCACTTTCACAAGGCCCTTGATCCGCAGAACACCAGGCAAGCCCATGGCCTTCTCAACCCGTGCCTTCATATTGGCAGGATCATTCTTGTTGCCGGGGCGCACAATGAAGGTCTCAAATTCATCATGATCGTGGTCATGATGATGGTGGTGATGATCATCGTCGTCATGATAGTCATCATCATGGTCGTGGTGGTGTTGCTCGTGATGGCTTAGACGTACTGCGATATCGTCCTCAGCACCTGCCTCAATTCCGAGAACCACACTCGGAGACAGCGTGCCTTTGTGAGATGTCACAATCCGCACACTCGAACGGGTTTCACCGTCAAGTCTGGACCGCAGGCCTTCCAGAACCTCAGGGCTGACCAGATCAGACTTGTTGACCACCACAAGGTCAGCACAGGTCAACTGATCTTCAAACAGCTCCTCAATCGGGCTTTCATGATCCAGCGCCTCGTCCTCGGCACGCTGCTTTGCGACCGCCTCCTCATCAACAGCAACCCTGCCTTCTGCAAGAGCCGCTGCATCAACGACCGTTACGACACCATCAACAGTCACACGGGTCTTGATGGTCGGCCAGGAAAAGGCACGCACGAGCGGCTGCGGCAGTGCAAGACCGGATGTTTCGATGATGATATGCTCTGGCGCTTCATCCCGATCGAGCAGCTTTTCAATAGTTGGCAGGAAATCATCCGCAACCGTGCAGCAGATACAGCCATTGGTCAGCTCGACAATATCATCTTCACCGCATTTCGGGTTGCCACAGGCTTTCAGCATATCGCCATCAAAGCCCAGATCTCCAAATTCGTTGACGATCAGCGCAATACGGCGGTCCTGAACATTGGTCAGCAGAGACCGGATCAGAGTGGTTTTTCCTGCTCCAAGAAAACCGGTCACAATCGTTGCCGGAATTTTTGACCCTAGACTCATGGTATGATCTCCGCATGCGGTTGAGGCTTGATCTGAAGCGGTTGTCCGGCGACCACCAGCACAACACGTTCACAAACCTCTGCAATTAAACGATTAACGCGCCCCTGGTTGTCACGAAACCGACGGGCAAGCGCATTTTCCGGGACAATGGACAGTCCCACTTCATTACTGACAAAAACGACCGGACCGGCAAGCTGAGGTATAGCCTCACACAAATTGCCAACAGCCTCATCAAATATGATGTCCTGTTCCATCAGATTGAACAGCCAGAAGGTCAGACAATCCACCAGAAACACCTTGTCCGACGCTGTTTGTTCTTTCAGGGTTTTAAGGAGGTTGATCGGTTCTTCGATCGTGTGCCACTCGGCCCCGCGTCTGTCCTTGTGCAGCTTGACCCTTTCAGCCATCTCACCATCGCCAACCGTACCTGTTGCCAGATAAACAGGCGACAGACCGGATCTCAAAATGAGATCTTCGGCAAACTGGCTCTTGCCGGACCGGGCACCCCCGAGCACAAGTGAGGACTGGATCAAGCCCTTCTCCCTTCAAACGCGTTACCGGCGGACATAAGCCGGATCAACAAGGCTTACAAGCTCAATTCCACAGGATCGAACCCGGAACAACACCTTTTCGGAACAAAGATATGAGCGCGCCAGTGCTTGCTGTCTGGTTTCACGATCATCCACAGATCAAGGCCCGGATTTCCGCCACATGGGAATTTTGTCACAAAACGATTGCAAAAAGGACTTGGCAAGCGGTGAAAGCCTCTGCTATACGCTCGCCATCGCTAACGCGGTACCGAGTTTTCCCCGGTAGCTCAGTTGGTAGAGCAAGCGGCTGTTAACCGCTGGGTCGCTGGTTCGAGTCCGGCCCGGGGAGCCATAATCAAACGGTCAGAACTTTCGAGTTCTGGCCGTTTTGTTTTTCCAGGCATAGCCACATGAAGAAAAGCCCCGACATGACTGTCAGGGCTGCATAATTGGCCAAACCGGTTCCCACTTTGGCGCAGTACGCTTTAATCACAAAACATGTCGTAAACCAGAGCAAGCATCCGCTCGACCTTCGGGTCACTGATGCGATAATAGAGCGTCTTGCCATCCCGACGATAATCCACCAGCCCATCCAGGCGCAAACGAGACAGCTGCTGGCTCACCGCAGACTGCCGCGTCGCCAGAAGTCTCTCAAGCTCTGTTACTGATTTCTCTCCTGAAACCAGATGACAGAGAATCATCAGTCGCCCTTCATGAGTCAGAGCTTTCATGAACTCGGTCGCCAGTTTGGCATTCGCCGTCATGCGTCCAAGTTCAGCCTCGTCCATTGAAGGGAGAAGTCTTTGCAACTCCATAAGAATCGTCCCGCTTTCCCTTGCCCTGTCTCATTTAACCGATATGACACGGGCGGCGAAACAAACACCGGTTCACAGTACCGCGATGAGATTGTGAAGGCTGGATGTAAAAAGCACATCCATATCGCGGCGCGATTGATGAACCGAATCGATAAAATTTTAACGATTCCCTAGGAAACTGGTCTCTCTTGTATTGAGTATCGGAGACTGGGTCATGTCAGTGTTGAGTCTGCCCCGTAATGCCCGCCGCCGCCTTGCTGTTCTGGGAATAGCTGCCATTGCTCTGGGGTCGTGTTCCTCCCTGCCCGGATCCGGCTGGTTCAGCTCTTCATCCCGCGTAGCCTATAACGACACCAAATGGTGTGTGCCATCGAAACTGAAACGCGTTGTGGAACGGGTAGCAGACCGGTTTGGGCCCGTGACCGTGACCTCAACCAACAGATGGTGGCTGGAAAACTGGTGGAAAGGTGGCGCATCAAGCTCCTATCATCTGGATTGCGAGGCCGTTGATTTTGTCGTGCGCGGCAACCCGAAAGAGGTGGTCGCTTTCCTGAAATCCCAGCCTGCGGTCGGTGGTTACAAATATTACAGATCCGGTCACTACCACATTGATGTGGGCCCGCGCCGAACCTGGTAATCAGGAACACGCATTTTTCGCGTGTCTTTTCTGAGCAAATCCCGGCCTTCCCCTTGCAGGCGACGACGGCACCTATTAGCTTCGTGAGACAGTTCACAGGGAAGCGGAACACCGTCGAATCATGACCATTCGTGCAAGCGTTATTGAAGCCATTGGCAACACGCCACTTATTCGCCTGAATGCCGTCTCGGAAGCCACCGGCTGCGAGATCTACGGCAAGGCTGAATTCATGAACCCGGGCCAGTCTGTGAAGGACCGTGCCGCCCTCTCTATCATCCAGCATGCCGTCAAATCCGGAGCGCTGCAGCCAGGTGGCGTGATTGTTGAGGGCACAGCGGGCAATACCGGCATTGGCATTGCGCTGGTTGGCAACGCCCTCGGGTTCAGAAGCGTCATCGTGATTCCCGAAACCCAGACCCAGGAAAAGAAAGACATGCTGCGTCTGGCAGGCGCAGAGCTTGTCGAAGTGCCTGCGGCTCCCTATCGCAATCCGAACAATTATGTACGCCTTTCCGGCCGTCTCGCCGAACAGATCGCCAAATCCGAAGCCAACGGTGCCATCTGGGCCAACCAGTTCGACAATGTGGCCAACCGTCAGGCCCATATCGACACCACGGGCCCGGAAATCTGGGATCAGACAGACGGCAAGATTGACGGTTTCATCTGTGCTGTTGGCAGCGGCGGAACACTCGCCGGTGTTGGCATGGCGCTGAAAGAGCGCAACAAGGACGTCAAGATCGGCATTGCAGACCCAATGGGCGCAGCTCTCTATAATTTCTATGCCAATGGCGAGCTGAAAGCCGAAGGGTCTTCCATCACAGAGGGCATCGGCCAGGGCCGTATTACCGCGAACCTTGAAGACGCCCCGGTTGATATGCCATTCCAGATCCCGGATGCAGAAGGCATTCCATACGTCTTCGACCTTCTGGAAAAGGAAGGCCTCTGTCTGGGCAGCTCGTCCGGCATCAATGTTGCCGGTGCCGTCCGCATGGCCAGGGAAATGGGACCAGGTCATACCATCGTGACCGTGCTCTGTGACTATGGCACCCGCTATCAGTCGAAACTGTTCAATCCCGATTTCCTCAGATCGAAGAATCTGCCCGTGCCGGCCTGGCTCGAGCGCCAGAGCGATATCAGCGTTCCATTCGAGGCCGTTGACTGACATGGCATTTGAGACAGATCCGCTGTTCCGGGATGACGCCTATCTGAGGAGCTGTGAGGCCACTGTTGCAGCCGTGAACGAGCGGAACGGCATCATTCTGGATCGCACGATCTTCTATGCAACCGGCGGCGGGCAGCCAGGAGACACCGGCGAGCTGGAACTGGCCGACGGAACCCGCATTGCTATCGCAACCACCGTTTACGGCGAGGACAAATCAGAGATTGTCCATGTTCCTGCTTCCGACGAGCACATGCCAAAGGCAGGTGACAAGGTTGTCGTCCATGTGAACTGGGCCCAGCGCTATGACAGGATGCGGATGCACACAGCTCTGCACCTCCTGTCAGCCATTCTCCCCTACCCGGTCACCGGCGGACAGATTGGTGATGGCAGCGGGCGACTTGATTTCGATGTCCCCGAAGCCACCCTGGACAAGGCGGACATTACCGAAAAGCTGATGGCCCTTGTCAACGGTGCTCATGAGACAGCAACCCGCTGGATTACCGATGAAGAGCTTGAGGCCAATCCGGGGCTCGTGAAAACCATGAGCGTCAAGCCTCCGATGGGTTCGGGCAAGGTGCGCCTTGTTTCCATTGGCAATGACAGTGTCGACCTGCAGCCATGCGGTGGCACCCATGTGGCGAATACGCAGGAAATCAGCGATATCTACGTCTCCAAGATCGAAAAGAAGGGACGGCAGAACCGACGGGTCCGCCTTACCTTTGGCACACCTGCCTGACAGATTGACAAACCCTAGAGGAAGCAGCCGGTATGACATCACGCGACCAGAACCTCGTTTCAACCGAATGGCTTGAAGATCATCTGGACGCTCCGGATGTGATCATTCTGGATGCATCATGGTATCTGCCGACCGAGGAGCGCGACGCTCAGGCGGAGTATCGACAGGAGCACATCCCTGGCGCAGTCTTCTTTGACATTGACGCGCACAGTGACCGCAGCTCCGATCTGCCGCATATGCTGCCAAACACCGTTGCCTTCTCAAGTGCCATGCGAAAGCTGGGCGTCGGCGATGGCCAGAAAATCGTGATCTATGATGGCGCAGGTCTTTTCTCCGCAGCACGCGTCTGGTGGACCTTCAAGACCATGGGCGCATCGGATGTTGTTGTTCTTGATGGCGGTCTGCCGAAGTGGAAGGCCGAAGGCCGGGCACTGGACAGTGGCACTGAGAAGAAGATGGAACGCCATTTCACAGCCCGCCTTGATCATGGCCGCGTTCGGGATCTGGGAGAAATGAAACGGAACGTGGAAACCACCCGGGAGCAGGTCATCGATGCCCGCCCCGCAGCCCGTTTCAAAGGCGAGGCAGCGGAGCCACGACCAAATACACGTTCCGGCCATATGCCAGGCAGCATCAACATACCCTTCAACCTGCTTCTTGATGACCAGCGTTGCTTCAAATCAAACGCAGATATCAAAGCGGTCTTTGATGGTGCGGGCGTTGACTTGTCCAGGCCGATCACGGCCTCCTGCGGGTCTGGTGTCACTGCCGCGGTTCTGGCTTTGGGGCTGGAGCTCATCGGGATCGATTCCTACGGGCTTTACGACGGCTCCTGGAGCGAATGGGGACAGGACAACCTCGATACACCGGTCGTCACCGGATAGCCCCGAAGGGCGGAACAGGATGGAAGGCATGCGGCGAAGGCTCAGATCATACCTGGCAGTGGCGCTTGCTTCTCTTCTGCCCGGCGCTGCAATGGCCCAGGTTCTGACCAGCGATCAGATTTTCAATCGGCTCAATACGCCCGTTGAGGTCCATGTGGACCTGTTTGATGACCGTCTCTATTCCGCAGACGATATCAAACGGGACTGGCGCATCCGGCGGCATCTGCCCAATGTGAATCTGAACACCATCAATTTCGAATTCAATTCCAGCAGCATCCCCCGTGAAGAGCGCAGAAAGCTAAGACGACTGGCACGCGCACTGGACCGTTTCCTTCTGCGCAATCCAGACGAGGTCTTTCTGATCGAAGGACATACGGACGCAGTGGGCGATGCCCATTACAATCGCGAACTTTCAGAGGACCGGGCTTATCAGGTTCGCCGCGTCCTTGTGGAGTTTTTCGACATCCCGCCCTACGCGCTTGAGACGGCAGGTTATGGCGAGGAGTTTCTGCTGATCCAGACCGGCGACGAAGACTGGCGCAACCGCCGCGTCACCGTTCGACGTCTGACAGAGATCGTCTCGCGCTCCCTCTCCCGCCCGGACAGGCTGGACGATGACACAATCTACGATCTGGACGACATCCCCAGATCCAGCGTGACGGTGGATTAGCAACTCTTCCCATACATACAAAAAGGCGGCCCGGAAGCCGCCTTTCTATCTCGGGAACAGAGCCTGCTATGATTAGTGCAGGATCTGGCTGAGGAACAGTTTCGTCCGCTCGTGCTGCGGATTGGTGAAGAACTCTTCCGGCTCGTTCTGCTCAACAATCTGGCCTGCATCCATGAAGATCACCCGGTTGGCCACCTGGCGTGCAAAGCCCATCTCGTGGGTCACACACAACATGGTCATGCCATCTTCCGCCAGACCAACCATGGTCTCCAGCACTTCCTTGATCATCTCAGGATCAAGTGCTGATGTCGGCTCATCAAACAGCATGATGCGCGGGTTCATGCAGAGCGAGCGGGCAATGGCCACACGCTGCTGCTGACCACCGGAAAGCTGACCTGGATATTTCAGTGCCTGCTCAGGAATTTTCACCCGCTCAAGGAAATGCATCGCGATTTCCTCGGCTTCCTTCTTCGGCATCTTGCGCACCCAGATCGGCGCCAGGGTGCAGTTTTCCAGAATGGTCAGATGCGGGAACAGGTTAAAGTGCTGGAACACCATCCCCACTTCCCGGCGCACTTCATCAATCTTCTTGAGGTCAGAGCTCAGCTCGATACCGTCAACGACGATCTTGCCTTCCTGATGTTCCTCAAGACGGTTGATGCAGCGGATCATGGTGGATTTACCCGAACCGGATGGCCCGGCGATCACAATACGCTCGCCCTTCTGAACTTTGAGGTTGATATCTTTCAGAACGTGGAACTCACCGTACCACTTGTTCATGCCGGTAATTTCAATGGCGACCTCATCAGACACGTGCATCTTGGCACGGTTGGCGTGAAGGTCTTTTGCGTCTACTGCATTCTCAGACATGATTTTTCCTTTGCAGCACGATTAGCGTTTGTGGCCGGTGTCGAGCTTCCGCTCCAGATACATGGAGTATCGGGACATCGGGAAACAACACAGGAAGAAGAACAGCGCAACGAAGCCATAAAGCTCCACCACAATACCGTTCCACGCCTGATCGGCACGAATGGGAGTGATGATACCGAGCGGATCGAGAAGACCGATCACGGACACAAGGGTTGTATCCTTGTAGAGACCGATAAACGTGTTCACGATACCCGGGATCGAAATCTTGAGCGCTTGCGGCATGATGATCAGCCGCGTTGCCTGCCAGTAGTTGAGGCCGAGAGCATCAGCCGCCTCGTACTGGCCTTTTGGCAGAGCAGCGAGACCGCCGCGGATCACTTCCGCCATATAGGCTGAAGCAAACAGCGTCACCATGATCAGAACACGCAGGATGATGTCAAACGTTGTGCCCGGTGGCAGGAAGTAGTTCAACAGAGTTGACGCCACAAACAGCAGGGTGATCAGCGGAACGCCACGGATGAACTCGATAAAGCCCACACAGATCGCTTTGATGAAGATCAGGTTCGACTGACGGCCAAGCGCCAGAAGAATTCCTATCGGCAGTGACATGGTAATGCCGGTCACACCGATGATCACCGTCAGCAGGAAACCGCCAAACCGGTCCGAAGCCACAGGTTCCAGTCCCAGGCCGCCCCACAGCAGGAAGAAGGCCACGATCGGATAGGCAAGCGAGAACAGCAGAAGCGGTTTTCTGAACGGCACATGCTCAAACAGAACAGGTGCAATTGCCACAACCATCAGGATGAAGGCCAGATTAGGCCGCCAGCGCAGATGTTCCGGATAGAAGCCATAGATAAACTGCGGCAAACGCTCGTTGATCACAGCGAGGCAGGCACCTTCGCGGGAAATCTCCCGGCACTGCTTCAGGGAATCGGCATTCCAGACCGACTTGAACAGAAGCCAGTCAGCAATACCCGGAAGTGTCCAGGCCAGAAACAGCAAGGACAGAAGGGTCAAGGCCGAGTTCAATGGCGATGAAAAGAGGTTGGCACGTGCCCATCCCACAAAGCCGGTCGTATTGGCCGGTGCCGGCCGCGCTGGCAGATCCTCTTTGGCGATATAGTGAATGCTGGAGTGTGTATCTGTCATATCAACGCTCCACCAGTTTGACACGTTCATTATACATGTTCATCACCCCGGAGATCGTCAGGGAAATCAACAGATAGAACGCCATCAGCAAAAGGATACATTCCATCTCACGACCGGTCTGGTTCAGGGTGATGCCACCCAGAGTGCCTGTCGCATCCATGTATCCGACCGCAATCGCCAGAGACGAGTTCTTGGTCAGGTTGAGATACTGGCTGATCAGCGGTGGAATGATAACCCGAAGAGCCTGCGGCAGGATAACCAGGTTCATCGTCCTTTTCGGGCGAAGTCCCAACGCATATGCCGCCTCGGTCTGTCCATGGCTAACGGCAAGAATACCAGCACGGACGTTCTCGGCAATAAAGGCACCAGTATAGACAGAAAGAGCCAGCCACAGAGCAACAAGCGAGTTTCTCGCGTGAAGACCACCTTTGTAGTTGAAGCCCTTCAATTCCGGATATTCAAGGCTGATCGGTGAGCCCATTGCAAAGAAAGTCAACAGGGCCGGCACAATCAGAATACCAAGTGAAATCCACAGCGTCGGCAACTGCTGCCCCGTCGCCATCTGTCGTTGCTTCGCCCACCGTCTGAACACGACCGTTGCAACAATCGCAATCAGCAGAACAATACCGACAACTCCAGAACCATTCTCGTAGACAAAGGACGGAATGTAGAAACCACGGTTTGTCGGAACAAGAGCTCCGCCAAGCATGGCTTCTGCCTGACGCGGTGCAGGAAGCACTTCAATGAAGATCGCGTACCAGAGCAGAATCTGGATAAGCAGCGGGATATTCCGGGTGCCCTCGATATAAACCGCCATAAGACGGGATACGATCCAGTTCTTGGACAGGCGTAGAACACCTGCTGCCACCCCGATAAAGGTTGCTGCAATACATCCGAGAATAGCAATCAGCAGAGTATTGAGAATACCGACCAGAGCCGCTTTCCAATGTGGAGAACGTGAGGTGTATTCGATCAAACGCTGATTGATATCATAAGATGCCGGGTCTTTTAGAAACCCGAAATTGAAGTCTTTTCCAAGGGCTTCCAGATTCTGGATCGTATTACTGATCAGCCAGGCGAAAACCAGCATGAAAATGAAAAGCGCGATAACCTGAATGGTCGTGGACCTGTATCGCGTATCGGACAGGAGCATACCAATCCGAAACGCCTCGCTATTGGAAGGCGTAGCAGCAACACTCATAGGAATGTCCGCCTTTGTCTGAACACATCGGGGAACAGAGATGTGGTTTCCCGCCCCGGCAGTGCGATAAAACCAATCCGGAGGAGCCGCACCGTTTTGTGATGCTCGTCAAAACTCCGGCATTTGTTATGACAGGAGCGCGCCTCGTTTACGAAACGCGCTCCCGAGTTCGCCTAACTCATCCGATCAACGGAACGGAGGAGAATACAGCAGACCACCTTTGGTCCACTGAGCGTTCAGACCACGCTCAAGACCAATATCGGTGTTCTTGCCGAGATTGGTCTCGAACAGCTCACCATAGTTGCCGCCAGCTTTAATGGCATGCACAGCCCAGTCTTTGCTCAGACCAAGCATTGCACCATACTCACCTTCATTGCCGAGCAGACGGTTGATCTCAGGGTCTTTTGTACCCTTAGCCATTTCTTCGACATTGGCAGCAGTCACGCCTTTTTCCTCGGCGATGATCAGCGCGTTGAGAACCCAACGTGCGATATCACCCCACTGGTCGTCACCATGACGGGTCAACGGGCCGAGCGGCTCTTTCGAAATGATTTCCGGAAGAACAACGTGGTCAGCCGGATTTTCGAAGGTTGCGCGTGTCGCAGCCAAGCCAGATGCATCGGTGGTGTACACGTCACATGCATTGGCAAGATAGTTCTGCTGAGCTTCAGCATTGGTTTCAATCGGAACCGGCTCATATTCCATGTTATTGGCACGGAAGTAATCAGCCAGGTTCAGCTCGGTGGTTGTGCCGGTCTGGATACAAACCGTAGCACCGCTCAGCTCAAGCGCTGAAGCAACGCCGAGAGATTTGCGAACCATGAAGCCCTGACCGTCATAATAGTTGACGCCAGCAAATGTGAACTTCAGATCGACGTCGCGGCTATAGGTCCATGTCGTGTTCCGAGCCAGCAGATCGATTTCACCGGATGCAAGAGCGGTAAAACGTGTTTTGCCGGTCGTCGGGGTGAATTTAACAGCTTTGGCATCGCCAAAAACAGCGGCAGCAACCGCCCGGCAAACGCCAACGTCAAAACCCTGCCACTCACCCTTGTCGTCGGTGAATGCGAAACCGGCGAGGCCGGTTGTGACACCACACTGAAGGTGACCTTTAGCCTTAACATCATCAAGCGTTGCCGCTGACGCTGCCGTACCCATCACACCCAGGGAGGCGCCCAGGACCAACGGAAGAATCTTCTTATTCATGATGCAGCCTTTTTCTATTGCCCTACAGGAAATGTCACTGAAGGCGCACTAAGGCCGTAAAAATGAGAATACACGCGATTTCCTCCTCGCTTATTTGTTTTCTCTTTGGCAAATTGCCTGAGCCCGGTTTGCCCGTGACCATCGCATCAGAAAGAATTCTGCTCTGCTGGTCAAGTGCTTGAGGGAATAAATTAGTATTTCGTAGAGTATGGTCGACTGCACACCCGCAAAACAGAAGAATCTTATGATGAAAAGTTCAAATGACAAAGAATCTTCGGCATCACACCCGGAGACGCTGTTAACAACCCTTGGCCGTGACCCCCACAATTTCCACGGATTTGTTAATCCGCCGGTCGTTCATGCGTCGACAGTTCTGTATGCAGATGCGGATACATTTTTCTCCAAGAATCAAACCTATTCCTATGCAAGACGCGGCACACCCACATCAGATGCCCTCGAGCAGGCGCTCACCGTTCTGGAAGGTGCTGCCGGTACTGTGCTGACCCCTTCAGGTCTTTCTGCCTGCTCAACGGCTATCCTGTCTGTGGTGTCCGCAGGTGATCATCTGCTGGTTGTCGACACGATCTATCAGCCCACCCGTCACTTCTGTGAAACGGTTCTCAAACGCATGGGTGTGGAGACAACCTACTATGATCCGGCGCTTGGTGAGGATATTGCCAGCCTGTTCAAGCCGAATACCAAAGCCATCTTTACCGAAGCTCCAGGATCCCAAACCTTCGAGATGCAGGACATCAAGGCGGTTACCCGTGCGGCCCGTAACCACGATATCTTTGTGCTGATGGACAACACCTGGGCGACACCGCTGTTCTTCCAGCCGATCAAGCATGGAGTTGATCTCTCCATTCAGGCAGGCACGAAATATATTGTTGGCCATTCTGATGTGATGCTCGGCACCATTGCTGCGAGTGAGCGCGCCTGGCCTCTCCTGCAGGAAACGCATGGCAATATGGGCCTTTGCGCCGGGCCTGACGACATTTACCTGGCCCTGCGCGGCCTCAGGACGATGGGAACACGCCTCAAGCAGCACCAGACCAATGCTCTTGAGATGGCTCGCTGGCTTGAAGGCCACGCCGAGGTTGCCCGAGTCCTTCACCCGGGCCTTGAAAGCAATCCGGGGCACGAACTCTGGAAGAGGGATTTCACCGGCGCGTCCGGCCTGTTCGGCATCATCCTGCAGCCTGGCTCGATTAACGCTGTAAAAGCCTTCCTTGACGCACTCACCCTCTACGGCATGGGTTATTCCTGGGGCGGTTTTGAAAGCCTGGCCATCTATGCAAATCCGTCGTCCTACAGAACGGCAACAAAATGGGAAGCTGAAGGTCCCCTTATCCGCCTTCATATCGGCCTTGAACATTTTGACGATCTGAAAGCTGACCTAGAAAACGGCCTGAAGGCCTACGCAGCAGCACGATAACAAAAAGGGCGTGTCCTGTATTTCAAGGACACGCCCTTTTTGAATGGCGACTCCGGCAGGATTCGAACCTGCGACCATCGGCTTAGAAGGCCGGTGCTCTATCCAGCTGAGCTACGGAGCCGAACCGGTAAAACCGGGCAGCGGTTTAGAAGATGCACACTAGTGCGTCCAGTTCCCATCCACACGGTTGAATTTGAAATTGTCAGAATAGGCGACCTGACGGCGCTTGCGTTCCTTGGGCTCCGTCACACGATATGGCAGATCATTCCGCTCGGCGTAGGAGATAGCGTCTTCACGCGTCTCGAATGAAAGACGAACCTGCTGGTTCATATCGGTGGAAGATGTCCAGCCCATGAGTGGCTCTACCGATTTGGCAGAGGATGGTTCGAACTCAACAACCCATCGCTGGGTTTTGGCCTGACCGGACTGCATGGCTGTTTTGGCCGGACGGTAGATGCGGACAGCGCCTGTGCTCATAGCCATATGCCTTTCGCTTGTCTTACCGCCGGAGATCATGGTCGGAGCGGCAGGATTCGAACCTGCGACCCTCTGGTCCCAAACCAGATGCGCTACCAGGCTGCGCTACGCTCCGTAACCGTGACCTTCGGCGAACCTTCTATGCGTACCATAACCAAAAGGCAAGAGGGTAAAAACCAAATCCTCAGGTTTTTTCCACATATGGTTCAAAGTCGTTTTTATCAGCTCAGGGTCAAGACTCATTGCTCATGCCCATTCTGTTCATCAGGGAAATTCATAATGGGTAGAAACAAGAGCGCAGGACAGGTAGACCCTATTCAAGCTGTTGTTTGTGGTCAGGCTGAACTTCCCTGATGAACCCGATGGGCGGGGGCATTTTACCGCCCGGCTTTGTTGGAGATCCTTGAAAACCAGAAGGTTTCCTGCGGACCTCCGCCGCGTCGGACGAAAAAATGACTACCGCAGAATGGACGTGAGCAATGAGTCTTGACCCTAAAACCGTCCTTCCCCCTTCGCTACGCGCAATACGAGTTCATGCTTTGTTAGTCGCCGATCATTATTATACCACCTCAGGCACAGATGTTATTCTACACTAAGGTAGACAACCTTGATCGGTCTGAAAGCAAAACATGTCGTACTGATTGCCGATGACAGTGCAACTGTTCGACATATTCTTCGATCAATACTTGAGAGAGAAGACCGCGATCTGGAAATCCTGGAAGCGAGCAATGGCGATGAGTGCTCGCGCCTGCTGCAGTCAGGTCAGATCGACATCGCCTTTATCGATCAGTACATGCCGGGCATGAATGGTATTGATGCCATCCGGCAGACTGACTGTGCAAACAAGTCTGCCTTTATTGTGGTTATGTCGGCAAATGCAACGGACGCTGACATCGAAAACGCCCGGAAAGCCGGTGTCTACGAATTCCTCAAAAAACCGTTTCAGGCATCGGATGTTCAGCAGCTTCTGGCCCAGCACGATCATATCTCCATCATGCGTCCGATTCTGATCGTCGATGATTCAAAAGTTGTCCGGAAACTGGTCAGACAGGTTCTGGAAAACAGCCAGTTCAATCTGTCGGTCAGCGAAGCGGCACACTCAGATACAGCCTGCCAGCTGGCAAGCCGAATCCCCTTCAACCTCGCACTGATCGATTTCAACATGCCCGGCAAAAATGGGCTCGAAACCGCACGTCTCATCAGATCCCTTCAGCCACAGGCGAGAATCATTCTGATGACAAGTGAGGCAACGCCTGAGCTGGTGGCACGCGCCAGACAGGATCGTCTGGCTGGTTTCCTCAAAAAACCGTTTTATCGCGAGGAGTTGGACCAGATTCTGCACCTGGTCCTGGGCCTGCAGGCACCACGGTTCGACAATTCAACCCCGGAAGAAGAACCAGATGACGTTGTGATGCTTTAGCCATCACGGAGACCGGTTCCTCAGCTGGCTTCAAGGCTTGATCACTGGATGGACGATTCTGTCTCCGGTGACCAGCCCGAGACGCCGCGCTGTACCGGCCACCACTTCCAGCACATACCGCACCGGCTGACCTGACGGAATAATTGTTTCTGATTGCGGAACCGCATCATGGTGGATATGCGCAATCGCACCATCAGATTTCACAAAAATCATATCCAGAGGTACAAAGGTATTTTTCATCCAGAAGAAGACCGGCTGTTCGGACCGGAAATCAAACAGCATGCTGTCATCTGCAGCCATTGATCGGCGAAACATCAGCCCCCTCGCCCGCCTGTCATCTGTATCCGCCACCGTTGTACGGAATACGTGCTCACCGCCTTTCGTCAGAATGCGAACCTCATCAGCATTGGCGAACACAGGATTCCCGGACGAGATCACCGTCATCAGTAACAGCAGCATTCCAGAAATGTAGACTGACCAGGGCCTGACTTTGCACATCATGAAACATTTCCCCAAAGAACGGCGAATATAAGAGCTCGACTATATGGCACAAAAAAGAAAGGCCCACAGCAGGCTGCAGGCCATCTTCAAATCAAATCGTGCCTAAATCATTTCTCACAGAATGGACATCAGCAACGCGTTTTGTCCTTAGTGAGCACTTGGCCCGGATGCTCCGGCAACAGGGCGAATTTCAGTCGCCATCTTGCCTTTGGGGCCATCTCCATAGCGGACAAGAACCACCTGCCCGGGACGCAGCTCTGCGATGCCGTATCGCCGAAGCGTTTCCATATGAACAAAGATATCCTGGCTGTCGTCGCCCTGGGTCAGAAAACCGAAGCCGCGAATGCGGTTGAACCATTTGACGGTAGCCGTCTCCAGATCACTGGTCGGCGTCACATCAATAAATGGCTGCATCTGAGGCTGTTCAGTCGGCAATGTCGCGCTTGAATCATCCATACTCAGAATGCGGAAAGCCTGAAGACCACGTGGCCGGTTCAAGACCTCGCACACAATGCGCGCGCCCTCATAAGCAGTCTGGTATCCGTCCCGCCTCAAACAGGTGACATGCAGCAAGACATCGGGAAGATCTGCATCAGGGATGATAAAGCCATATCCCTTCGCAACATCGAACCATTTGATAACACCGGAGATTTCCAAGACATCAACTGCGGCCTCTTCAGAGAAGCCATCGTCCGGTCTCGACTCAGGCGAGTATTTCGCCCCCATAATACTGCCCCGTTCGTTTACCGCCTATACACAGAATCGCGTGACCCGATTCACGAGGCAAGGATAACATCGGTGTCGACCAGCGCCATATTTTTTTTAAAGAATTAACCAAGTGTTTGTGAATACAGCCGTTATTGGGGCGTTTCCATTCAGCCAATCATTCATTTTCTGCCAGTGCATCAAACACCGGCCCGATCTGACCGTGAATCACACAGTCGGCGAGATCATCCAGCGGTGTTTCCTCACCATTCACAAGGGCCAGCCGGGCACCACCCTGTTTTGCAACAAGAGGCAATGAGGCAGCCGGTTGTACCTGCAGGCTGGAGCCAACTGCAATAAACAGATCACAATCTGAGGAATAGTTGATCGCTTTATGGAGGTCCTGTTCAGACAGGGCCTGACCAAACGAGATAACCGCAGCCTTGTGGAGTTCACCGCACGTCTCACAACGCGGAGACAAACCGGTCTCATCAACGATGCGCTGCATATCGTCCAGCTCCGCCCTTTCCCCGCAACCAAGACAACGGGAGAAAGTGCCGTGCCCATGAAGAGCCACCACCCGGTCGGGCGACACACCGGAGCGCTCATGCAAACCGTCAATATTCTGAGTTATAGCAGCCGACGCACGCCCCTGCCTGATCAGATCCGCCATGAACGTATGAGCTTTGCCGGGTTCGGCTTCAGAGAAGACAGCCTGCATCATGAAGCGACGGCTCCAATCCTCAAGACGGGCGTCCTCCGAAGCGATGAAATCCTGATATGGAATTGGCTGCATTCTGGTCCACAGCCCGCCCGGGCTGCGATAGTCGGGAATGCCTGACTCTGTTGAAATACCGGCGCCGGTAAAAAACACAATCCGGCCCGCCTCTTCAATCATCGACCGAAGCAGAGAAACCGGATCAGCAGTCATCAGACAGGTTCCGAACCCAGTAACCAGTCAACAGACGCACAGACTTCATCCAGCGCCGTTTTTACCCGGTGGGACATATGACGCGCCCTGACATAGCCATGGACCAGCTCCGCGTCATTTCTCAACCGGCAGGGAATGCCGGCTTCATGCAGCCGTTCAGCAAACTGACTACCATCATCCCGAAGCGGATCGATATCAGCCGTAAACACCGCCGCGCGTGGAAAGATACTGAAATCCGGCTGGTAAAGTGGGGCAAACTCCGGTGAAGCCTCAAAGCGTTCAAACTCGGACTCGCCATAGATCCGAAAGTAATATTCGCAATCCTCGCGGGTCAACATCGGCGCATGCGCATGCTCTTCATAAGACGGAGCGGTACGATCACCGCCAAAGCCGGGATAAATATGCAGCTGGCCATCCGGTCCCTGTGTTCCAAGCCGGTGACAACGGACAACAACCTCAACCAGATCAACCATGTCAACAGCGTGCTGCAGCGCTATGCCATCAACTTCCGTGGCAGTGTACATGATCGAGCGATCGAACTGAGGGACGTGGTCCTTTGGACCAATGAAGAGCAGTCTCAATCAGCCATATCGTCAATCGCCAGTCTGAAAGCATTTTATGCAGAGTCTGATGAGCGCATGCGTGATTTGCTGGGCAAGCACAAGCCGAGCAAGGAGAGCGAGCCGCTTATTCAGGCAATCCGTGATATCGAAGCTCGTACCGAACCTTTGATCAGTAAAATCATTGAACTCAGGGAAACCGGTAATCAGGATCAGGCCAAATTGATGCTGATGCAGGATGCCCGACCCGCCTTCATTGACTGGCTTGCAAGTATCAACGCCTATATCGATTATCAGGAAGCGCAAAACCAGAAGATCGGCTCTTCGGTCAACGATGTAATCGGTGGTTTTCAGATGATTATGCTGATCGTCAGTTTTGTCGCCGTACTGATCGGTCTGATGACGGCTGCGTGGTGTTTTGTTTCAATCCGGGCCCTGACCCCGCTTACGAATATCGTAACGCGCCTTGCAGAAGGTGATCTTGCCGTACAGGTCCCGCAGAAAGATGCCAAAGACGAGGTTTCTGCTATTTACAGAGCCGTATCGGTTCTGAAGACGTGCAGTGTTGAAGCACGAGAGGCGCAGGAAGTCCAAAGTCTCAAAGACAGCGAAGACGCTGAAAGCCGTAGTCGGGAACTTGCGGAGATGGCCGAGACATTGAAGCAGTCCGTCGGACTGATTGCCAATGAGCTTCAGCAGTCAACGCGCAATCTCATGATTGAGGCCGATTCTCTTGCGGATACAGCGTCAACAACCAGTGGCCGTCTCAATGCGGCCGCAGAAGCTGCGGAAGTGGCAACATCTAACGTACAGACTGTTGCAAGTGCAGCAGAAGAAATGTCTGTCAGTAACAGGCAGATTGCTGACCAGATGGTTCAATCATCACGGTTATCACAATCGGCAACAGCAGAAAGTGAAAGCACAACGGTTACGGCTGGCCAATTGAACACCGTCGTTGGCCGCGTTGCCGATGTGACGAACCTCATTCAGGAGATCGCGGAGCAGACGAACCTCCTGGCACTCAATGCAACCATTGAGGCCGCTCGTGCCGGGGATACCGGAAAAGGATTTGCCGTTGTCGCTGCCGAGGTGAAACAGCTTGCTGACCAGACATCCAAGGCGACCGAAGAGATTAAATCCCAGATTGAAGAGATGACACGTGCCTCAGTTCATACGGTTGAGGCTGTGTCAGCTATCACCGGCGCTATTCGGGAGATAAGTGAAGTGGGTGAAGCTGTCGCCAATGCGTCCGAGGAGCAGAAGGCCGCGACTGATGAAATCGCCAAGGCCTCCGACACGGCTTATCAGGGCGCGATGGAGCTCAAGAACAGTGTTGATGATGCGACCGCAATGGCCAGACAATCAGGCGATACGGCAGAGAAATTCAAAAGCGCAGCCGCAAACCTGACCGGCCGCACAGAAGAGCTTCTGAATTCGATCGACGATTTCACAAAGAAGGTGCTCGCAGCTTAAAAGAATACTGGGCGGGCTGACGCCCGCCTTTTCCCTGTTGAGACTGATTGTGGAACCAGCCCCCACGCCACCGCCTCGCCTCCCGCTGGCTGGCCGAAAAACCCCGGTCTTTGACGACACAAGAAAACTCCTGGGTGCCTGCCTGCTGGTGCTGGAGGAGTGAGCGGGCAGACTTTTCTCCAAACATTTCAAACGTTCGATATTTATCCCAAACTGATCAGGCCTACGATAGCGGATACATTTGATACCCATGTTGTGATCGCAGTTCCGAGCGGGATCGGGAATGTTGGTGTTGATCTCAGGTTTGCCAGCACGCAGGCTTGTTCATCAAGCGTTTGATAATCCGTATGGTTTTTGGGCGAGTCTCCCATCTGGATATTCGGCCCCGCAAGCGAAGTTCTTATATGGGCAATTTCTTTCTCGAGGCGCTCTATAAATGGATCGACCTGCTCTTTACGAGCCTCCTTCATCTTTTGCCGTATATAATAGGACGGGATAAGCCAGATAAGCATGAAGATAATCAGGTTGAAAACGATCAATCGAACAAAGTGATCGAACCAGATGAAAGCTCTCTGGTTTGCTTCACAGGTCGTGGAATCGTAATGACCATTCTCGCACTGAACGTACCTTTCAAGAATGTTATTAAGTTGCGGATTTTTGGGGTCCCGGTTTTCAATGGCAGCCTCAACACGCTCCACGAGTTCACTTCGCTCCAGCTGACCCATATTGATGCTGACAAGCACGATCCAGAAAACCATGTAGACAGCTGGTAGCAATAACACCAAGGCTTGCTCAAAATAAAAATACCCAAGATGTCCGAAGCCAGATGAACGGTCCGGGTGAGACGGACTGAGGAGAAAGATGGCTGATTTGTGCGATAGTTTTGCGGCTGCAATGCCGGTTGCGACACCATACGCAAAGCGTGTGGAGATCATCCATACGCCCAGAAAACTCCCTGCCAGCAAATGTATCTTTGCTTCTTCCAGGCTATCGGTCCAGTAAATTCCGAGAAGAGCCAGTGGTATCAGGGTTCCTGCGATACATAGGAATGACCGTTCCGCGACTTTGTGAAACCAGTCAATAAATGCGTCATGGGTTTTGAATTCCGTCTGAATGGCCCCGCTTGAGGTCATAAGCCGGACTTTACGAAAGAAGGCACGTTGTATTAGCTTAGCAAGCAGAATGCCAGCAAGCAGTATCGCAAAACCGAAGACTGACATTGGATCTTCAGCCAGTGGTTGGTTCATGATTTTCAACGGAAAAAGCAGGAAGAGGACATAGTAGCAGAGACCTGAAAGCCAGAATATATTCTCTAAGCCATTAATCCTGTGCCAGCACATCACTCTTGCCCCCCTCTTTTTATTTGGTGGTATTTATATTAGTCATGCAACTAAAATTTGCAATTCCTGAAATTCAAAATACAACAGGCATGCCCCTCCCCATCCATGTTTAGACTTTCGTCGTAATGCATTAGACCGATCGGTCTAATAAACTGTGCTAGAGTAAATGGCCTCTAGCCTTCTCCGTTGGGAGGCGGGGAAGGCTTGTCGGGTCTGAGCGTTGTTCTGAAGGGCTGAATGTTTTTCAGGGAGGAATGCGCTCCCAAACCGATGAAAGAGAGCATTGGGAGTGGTTTGACGCTCACCGGAAATGCTCCGCTGTATTGAAGACCATCATTGGGGGAAGGAATAGACGAGGAGGAACCCGTCCGGCTTTGGACGGGGCCATATTGGGAGGAGAGAGAATGACCAAAGACCTGAGAACCCGCCGGGCGTTTCTGAAAGGAAGCGCACTGGCAGGTGCAGCCACCCTTGCTGCTCCGGCGATTGCCACGGCAGCGGGTGAGACCACCACCTGGAAAGTGCAGACATCCTGGCCCGGAGGCCTCGGCCTTCAGGTGTTCAAGGACTGGTGCGGCTCGATCAAGGAAAAGACCGGCGGCCAGCTTGAGTTCATTCCGTTCGGCGCGAAAGACGTGGTTGGTGACTTCCAGCTGTTTGATGCCGTGAAGAACGGCGTGCTGCAGGCGATGAACCCCTTTACCCTCTATTGGGCAGGCCGGATGCCGGCAGCCGTGTTCCTCAGCTCCTATCCGATGGGTCTGCGCAACCCGCATGAATGGGATGTGTTCTATTACGGTCTTGGCGGCCTTGAAATCGCCCGTGAACTGTTCGCCCGCGAAGGGCTCTATTATGTGGGCCCGATCCATCACGGCCCGAATATCATTCATTCCAAGGTGCCTATCCGGTCTGTCGATGACTTCCGCGGCCGCAAGATGCGCCTGCCGGGCGGCATGGTGGCTGAGGTGTTCCAGGAACTGGGCGCGAAAACCACGCTTCTGCCGGGCTCTGAGATTTTCCCCGCCCTTGAGAAAGGCACCATTGATGTGGCCGACTTCGTTGGCCCGGCCATCAACTATGCCCTCGGATTCCACCAGGTGACCAAATATATTTCCATGGGCCCTCCGGGCTTCATGTCGCTCTATCAGCCGGTTGACCTGATGGACCTGACGGTTGGCATGGACGCCTGGAATGCTTTGGCACCCGAGATGAAGCAGTTCGTCGAGATGGAAACCAAGGCCTATTCCGTCCATCATCATGCGGCCATCCAGAAGGCCGATCAGGAGGCCTGGGTCAAATTCGAGGAAGCCGGTACAGAGGTCACCCGCCTCAGCCAGGATGATGTGGAAGCGGTCACCGAAGTGGCTGTGCCGCGCTGGTTTGCCTGGGCCAACAAGGACAAGGACGCGGCCCGTGTCTTCCAGATCCAGCTTGAATACATGAAGTCCGGCTCACTTGGCTATGTGACCGACGACATGATCGATGGTCAGGAACTGAAGCTCTAAATCCTGAAGCACGCTGTATATCTGCTGTGTGTCATATCTGCCGTGTGTCCGGGCCTTTTGGTCCGGGCACATGCGATATGCGCAGCTCGCCGTATGCCATTCTGATTTGGAGCGCCCATGCCTAGTATCGGATTTGTTCTGCCCCACTGGCTTTATTGGCTGGGGCTTGCGGTTTTCCCGCTTATTGCCATGGCCCTGGCCCGGACGCAGAAGCCTGCGGCCACGGATGCCTATTCCACGCCGACAGCCTATTTCGTCTGGCTGGTGGGCGGCTTTCTCGGCCTGCACCGGCTTTACCTGAAAAATGTCTGGGGCATGCTCTACTGGCCTCTGTTTGCCATCATCCTGTTTGCATCCGGTGTGGAGCGGGATGAGCGGGTGATCGTCTCTGATGCCCGGTCTGAGCTGGAAGTGGTGGACAGTTCCATTGCCCGCAACGAGCGGCGGATTGAAAAATCCCGCAAGGCGGTGACGGATGCGGAAAGCCAGCTGACGGAGCTGACCGCAGACGATGAGCGGCGCAAGAAACGGCTTGAGCGCAAGATCAGGAAAGAAAGCGACCGCATCACCAAGGCGGAAGACACCATTGCCCGGATCAAGGGAGACATCTCCCAGCTGCAGATCAATCTGGCCGAGGCTGAGAAATCGCAAGGATTCTGGTCATCTGTGGCCCGGTATACCTTCTTCGGCGTACTGCTGTTCCTGCTGATTGACCTTCTGCTGATCCCCCGCATGAAACGGCAGGGAGACGCCAAACTGGCGGCCAATCCCGGCCATGTGGTGGAGCGGGAAACCCTGCCTGATGATCGCAAGCTGGCCGGGACCGGGCTTGCCGGACTGTTCGATCGCATCTCGCTGTTTGCGGGTGAATATGTGGCGTTCTGGTCGGTGCTGGCGGTGTTCACCTATTACTATGAGGTGCTGGTGCGTTACGTCTTCAACTCGCCGACCAACTGGGCCCATGAGAGCATGTTCCTGATGTTCGGCATGCAATATCTGGTGGCCGGTTCTTATGCCATGCTGACAGAAAGCCATGTGCGGGTGGATATTTTCTATGCCCGCATGTCCCGCCGCGGCAAGGCGTTCATCGACCTGCTGACCAGTGTCTTCTTCTTCATCTTCGCAGGCACCCTTTTGGTGACGGGCTGGATTTTCGCGTCCGATGCCATGCAGGGCACCAACTGGGAGGTGAGCTTTACCGAATGGGCCATTCAGTACTGGCCGGTGAAAATCGTCATCGGTGTCGGCGCGCTGCTCCTGATCCTGCAGGGCCTCAGCAAGGTGCTCAAGGATCTGGCGGTGCTTGTGGGCCCCGCTGATGATCTGACCAGCGGGAGGACTGTCTGATGGGTCTCGAGATTGAAATCGGCTGGTTGACGCTGATCATGTTCGGCAGTCTGCTGGCGCTTCTTGCCGCCGGTCTGCCACTGGCCTTTGTCACGGGCGGTCTGGCTTGCGTGTTCCTGTTCATTCTGGGAGACGCAAAGACGCTCAACATTGTCCCCAGTCGGATTTTCCCGCTGATGACCGACTATCAGCTCTCAGCCATTCCGCTGTTCATCTTCATGGCGGCCATGCTGGAACGGGCCGGGATCATCAAGGAGATGTTCGACGTCATCTACAAGCTTCTGGGCGGCCTCAAGGGTGGCCTGGCCAGCGCTACCATCATTGCCTCCACCATTCTGGCGGCCATGGTCGGGGTGATTGGCGCGGCTGTGGTGACCATGGGCATTATTGCGCTTCCGGCCATGCTGCGACGGAACTATGACACCAAGATTGCCATGGGGTCGATCATGGCAGGCGGCACGCTCGGCATTCTCATTCCGCCCTCCATTCTGGCCATCATTTACGCGGTGGTGGCGGAACAGTCGGTCGGTGAGCTGTTCATCGGTGCGGTTATTCCGGGCCTGATGCTGTCGGGCTTCTATATCCTCTATGTCACCATCCGCTGCTATATCAACCCCGAGCTCGGGCCTCCCATTCCGGTGGCCGAGCGGGTCAGCACTCGCGAGAAGATGCAGCTTCTGCAGCAGATGGCCGCGCCTATTATCCTGATCATGGTGGTGTTCACGGTGCTGTTTTCCGGCGCCGCAACCCCGGTTGAAGCGGCGGGGATTGGCACCTTTGGGGCGTTTATCGTGGCGGCCCTTCACCGGCAACTTGACTGGCCGACCATCCGCGAGGCCTGTATCACCACGCTGAAAGCCAGCTCAATGGTGATCTGGATCATGTTCGGGGCCACCATCTTTGTGGGTCTCTATGTGCTGGAAGGCGGGCAGCAATTCGTCACCGGAGCCATTGCCGCAACCGGCCTTGGCCCCTGGGGCGTGCTGATCCTGATGCAGGTCATTCTGGTGGTGCTCGGCATGTTCCTCGACTGGGTGGGCATCCTGCTGCTCTGCGTGCCGATTTTCGTGCCGATCATCAAAGGGCTCGGGGCACATTTCTTCGGCCTCGACAGCTCGACCGATCTGGCGCTCTGGTTCGGCGTGCTCTATCTGGTCAACATGCAGATGAGCTTCCTGTCACCGCCATTCGGCTATGCGCTCTTCTACCTGCGTGGTGTGGCTCCGCCGGAAATCCCCATGTCGGACATCTTCAAATCCGCCCTGCCCTTCCTGTCCCTGCAGATCCTCGGCCTCAGCTTCTGCATGCTGTTCCCCGATCTGATCCTGTGGCTGCCACGGCTGGTTTACGGGTGATGCAATAATCCCTGAGCCGCGGTGTGTGGCTCGGGGGCTGGCAGGTGTCCAGATAGGGTAAGGGTAGACGTGACCCAGCCGTTCGGACTGAGTTGAAGAACCATGGTCACTTCAATTTTCCGGTAAAGTAGTAAGCTAGGGCTGTAATAGTTAGGATAATTGGATAGATCATAACTATATCTAATCTTATTATTGGGCCGTCATTTGCAATTGACCACGTGTGAACATAGTATTCATACATCCCTGATATTATAATAAAAACAAATATTGTTATAATAATTCTGGTATTTTTCTTCATTATATCGAATTCCTTGGCTGGCAATCAGAGTCTGACCCGCAAAAATATAAGGCGGGATTTTGCAAATTCTTATCTGAGAGATTTTGGGCTATTTGATGGAACTGTAACGCTCCGAGTGGAGATTATTTTCCAGTTATGCGAAGCGGTTGTCCGTTTAAGTTCAACCCGGGTTCCTTTCGCCTGGATAGGCCGTTTTACATCGGGGCTCTGCAATAGCGTATCAGCTCCGGGTGCCGATAGGCGTCCGGATAGGGCATGGGCAGAAGCGGACCCAGAGGGATGACGCCGTTCCAGGAGCGGCCAAAATAGCCCTGGCGACAGTGGACAAGCGATCCGGCCTCGGCAACGCCATCAAGTGCATAGACCCGGCAGAGCCAGCGCCACAGGTTCGGATAGTCGAGGATGCGCGCGCCGTTCAGCTTCATGCGCAGGGTATAGACCGGATCATGCCGGTAGAGCGTGGGGAACAGGCGCAGGTCGGCCTCTGTGAAAGTGTCACCTGTCAGGAACGGGCGACCATCGGAGAGCAGGCCTTCGAGCCAGGCCAGCGTTTCAAAATAGGCCTCGAATGCCTGGGCGTAGACGGTCTGGTCAGACGAAAATCCGGCTTTGTAGGCCCCGTTGTTGATGGTCGTGTAGATGCGTTCGTTCAGGGCATCGAGTTCGCCCTTCAGGTCAGGATCGTCGGGCCGGAGGCGCGGGTGGTCTCTACGCTCTGGCTCTCCTGCCAGAGCACCTGTCAGAGCTTCTGTATGGGCGTCGAGCATACGGATGATCTCGGCGCTTTCATTGTTGACGATCCGGCCTGCGACTTTGTCATAGAGAATAGGGACTGATTGCTCTTCAGAGCCCTCGCGCTGATAGATCTGTTTGGCAAGCCGCAGGCCCTCACCCGTCCCTGTCTCCAACGTGCATTCCGGCAAAGGCGCACCGGTCAGGCTGGCCTTACGGTGAGGGGCGAATTCCCACAGGTTCGGACCGTCCGGGTCATCCTCTCCCGTCCGGTTGGGAAAGGCCACATCCATCGTGATGCTGTCCTCAAGTCCGAGCACGGCGCGGGCCAGAGTGACCCGGTGACACCAGGGGCAATTCAGCGCCACAAACAGATGATACCGCCCCGGTTCTGCCGGAAAGTCAGCATCCCCGAGCAGATGACGAAACCCGGAGACCCCACGCACAAACTCACCCCGTGCCCGACGGTCCCTGATATCAGACTGATCTTCTTCGGTTGAGATGTCCTTGGTCATGCGGCTGCCCAACTGGTGATAGGTGGTAAGTTATATAATCTGACCCTACAGCATCAGGCCTCTAATCTGAATTGGTCTTGACCCTAGGAGTTTATTTCTGGGTGAGCTTTTATCCGAAAAACCTATCAACTTGTCAGAAATACGCTGTAGGAAATGTCCCTCAAAGTTGCATTATCTGTTTTCAGAAACTCAGATTAGGTAGTATGGCTCAACAGGTATCAGTCAGCCGCCGTGCACCAAAGGGAACGCATCCAGAATGCAGCCAGAAAATCGAACAGACGTCGTCAGGAAGATTGCTGCTGCAATCTGTTGTCTTCCCCAAGACAGACCTTTGCGCGTAGCGGTGAATGGCCGTATCGCATCAGGCAAGACAACACTGGCAAGAGAAGTGACCGACGCTATTGTAGCCAATGGTCGCTCTGTTCGGCATGTTGGTGTTGATGGATTTCATAACCCGCGCGCAATCAGATACAGGCAGGGCCGCGCGTCAGCACGTGGGTACTATGAAGATGCCTATGACCTCGATGCGCTTGCAACTTTACTCCTTAAGCCTCTGGGGTACGCAGCAAGAGGACAAAACACAGAATGGACAATCCGTACAGCATCCTTTGATCTGGAAGCCGATTTGCCAGTCCACATGCCAGAAGAAATGCTCAGTGCCGACTGTATTGTCATTGTCGACGGAAGTTTTCTGCTTCGGACTGAACTACGCGGGCTTTGGGACTATACCATTTTCCTTGATGTCGATCGCGAGGTCGCACAGGAGCGCGGAGCGCATCGTGATGCGGATCAGCTCGGCGGGGTCAAAGAAGCGCGTCGCCTGCATGACGAACGTTACCAGGCTGCCTGCGATCTCTACCTGCAAGAAAACAAACCGCGCGAAATCGCCGATGCTATCGTCCAGAATGCGCAAATTGACAGGCCAACCTTAACGTTCCGGCATAACTCCCTTTAAAGTACCAGACCTTTAACCTGAATTGGCAGTGGTGCTTTAAGAGTTTGTTTCTGCGCGAGCTTTTATCCGAAAAATCTATCAACTTTTCAGAAGCACGCTGTAGGGTGTCATTGCTCCTTGATCCGGAACAGATCCCAGCAAGTTGGTAACGGTGTATTAGCGGGAAAGAAACGCAGCCGGAGGAGGGGGATGGGTGTTTGACCAGGGTTGACTTTTGTCTTTATTCGACTGCGGCCAACAGGCACTCCGGCTGCGTCTGTGGGTGCGGGAGACGGGCCGCCGCACCCTAACGGTCGGTTGGGGTGAGAGCTTCTTTCATGTCATCAAGGTCCGGGCTGTGAAACAGACGTGCTGCCATCAGCCACGGAAAAAGATAAATCATCGGTCTTTCCTTTCCTTAGCTCAGGTGGCTGACAGCCCCGAGAGACTGGTGCTGTGGGTTTGCAGTCGCTGGGCCGCATAAAGCGAATCTTTCAGGCTCAGGCGTTCTCTCTTGAGCCTGCTCACCAGGTTTGTATCAGGGCGCGGGCGCATCTGTTCCGCCTCGATCAGGGCATGAATGTCCTGATGCTTGCGGCTCAAGGCGTGAATTCGAGCTGTGAGAGCGGTCGCTGATACGGTCCTTTTGTTCACTGTCATCTCCTTGATCTGTGCGAGCCCGTGTCTGGGCCGCTGATGAAGATATCGGTGTGAGTGGAAGAAAAATAAATCCAATTCATCCTGAAAATCTGATTGGAAAAACCTATCTAATGACGGATAGATTCTGGAGGATACCCTTGGCCCAGGATATTACACTTCGACAGTTGCGGTACTTCGTGGCTCTGGCTGATACACGCCATTTCCGCAAAGCTGCGGAGCAAATTGGCGTTAGCCAGCCCTCTCTCAGTCAGCAGATTGTCGGCCTCGAGGCTGCACTTGGTCTGGATCTGGTAGAGCGCGGCAGGCGTGGTGCGGTTCTGACACCGGGCGGCCGCGATGTGCTGGAGCAGGCACGTGTTATTCTGGATGATATTGAAGGGTTGAAGACGTCCGCTCAAGGGGCAAGAGAGGGTATCAGCGGCACATTGCGACTGGGCTCTACGCCAACATTGGGGCCTTATTTCCTGCCCCAGGTGATGCGCCGGATTCATCAGGCCTATCCGTCCCTTAAGGTGATCGTGCGAGATGCTGCACCAGCGGTCTTGAAGGAAGAGCTCCTGCAGGGGCGCCATGATTTTATCCTGACACAATTGCCCTTTCGGTCTGCGGATGTGGCGGTTCAACGTCTGTTCCGGGAGCCTCTGGTTCTGGCTGTCGCACAGGATCATGCCCTGGCCCGGCAATCAGACGCGAGTGATGACGATCTGTCTGGTCAGGATGTTCTGACCCTGTCGAAAGCCTACACTCTTCATGACCAGATTGCCTCGCTCTGTGATGAGCTGGGGGCTCACCTGAGGTCGGATTATGAGGGCACAAGCCTTGATGCCATCCGCCATATGGTAGCGCTGAACATGGGTGTGTCTTTCCTCCCCGCACTCTACGCCAAGTCAGAGGTCCCCAAGGGTGAGTCTGATGTGGCTGTTCTGCGGTTTCGCAAAAATCAGCTCACCCGGTCCATCGGTATGGTGTGGCGGAAGCGGTCGCCACATGGGGGCGCTCTGAAACGGCTGACGCGGATCGTCAAAGATGTGGCGCGTGAGAATTTTTCCGGGCAGGTGACCGTGGAATGAGCCGGAAAGTGGGCCGTTTTACCCGTTCCTGTTACTGCTTCCCTGCGGGATTATTTCGCCAGATCAAAGTACAGCAGCTCGGCTTCCCGCCCCTGATGGAGTGTCAGGCTCCCCTCCCCTTCGATCGCGAGGCCATCGCCCTGGTTCAGTACCATGTCGTTGACCTGAAGACTGCCGCAGACGACCTGAAGCCAGCTCTTGCGGTGCCTGTCCTGGGGGATGGATATGGATTGATCACCGCTCAGCGTGGCCGCATAGACACTGGCATCGGCCCGTGTTGTCATCGACCCGTCGCGGCCATCCGGTGACAGGAACAAGGCCAGTTTCCCGTCCTTGTCGGCCGCAGCGAGATCGCACGTGTCATAGGCAGGCGGGGTGTCCGCTTTTTCGGGCAGCAGCCAGACCTGCAGAAAACGCACCTCATCAGTCTCTGACGGATTGAATTCCGAGTGCATGACGCCCGACCCGGCACTCATATACTGGATGCCACCGGCGCTGACTACAGAGCCGTTGCCCATGCTATCCTTATGCTCAAGGGCACCATGGGTAACATAGGAGAAGATCTCCGCATTGCGATGCGGATGTGCGCCGAACCCCTTGCCCCCGGCAACCTGATCCTCATTGATCACCCTGAGATTGCCAAACCCCATATGGCTCGGGTCATAATATTCCCCGAAGCTGAAGCTATGGGCTGACTTGAGCCAACCGAAATCGGCCTGGCCCCGCTCTGCCGCAGGTCGTCGTGTCAATGTAAGTGAGACGAGTTTCATACTCCGCTTCTCCAAACTGCAAAACATGAGGGCGTGCTTGCCAGCTACCGATGATAGAGTCTCTGGCAAGCAAGGAAGTCGGTCTGCCTGTTGCTGCAATCAGCTACTCAGGCTTTCAAGGCCGCTGGAATGAAGGGATCGACCACGGGCAGCTTTTTAAGTGCAAAGGCACCGCCGCCCTGTACCGTGACGGTTGCGGCCAGTACGACCAGCAGCAAGGGGAATTCCCAACCGCCGCCTTCTGAACTGAACACCCAGCCATTGCCTGCATGTGCCCATAGTGCACCAAGCAGAAGCGGGATTGAAAGAAGTGCAGCAAGGCGGGTGTAAGTGCCGAGGATAATGGCCGTTCCGCCAACAATTTCCGCAAAAATTGTCAGATAGGCAGCAATGGCAGGCAGGCCGAGACTGGCGAAATAACCCACAGTGCCGGGAATGGTGAAAACAGCGACCTTCAGGATTCCGTGGGAGAGAAGGATTGTGCCGAGTGAAAGACGGGTCAGCGTGGCTCCAAGTGCCAGAGATGTGTTCTGGGAGGTATCCTGTGTCATATCTGGGCTCCATGTTCGTGTATCTGAACCGGATATGGATGATTGACATCAAGTTGATAATATAGATATTTAGAACATCATTAGTTCCATTTAATTGTCAATTACCATGGATCATCTGTCACGCATTGCTATTTTTGTCGCTGTTTTACAGGAACGGAGCTTTGCGGGCGCTGCCCGGAAACTGGGCATAACCGGCTCTGCTGTCTCAAAGCAGATCCAGAATCTGGAGCATGATCTTCAGGTCAAGCTTCTGAACCGGACAACACGCAGTGTCACTCCGACGGAAGAAGGTGCGGTTTACTTTGATCGTGCAAAACAGGCACTGGACGATCTGAAGGAGGCCCGGGAGGAGTTGCTTGAGCTCAAATCGCGGCCTCATGGGCCTCTCAAGATAGGGCTGCCACATAGTCTGGGCATCAAATATCTGACGGATTGTGTGGCCCGGTTTGCGGATGAATACCCGGAGGTCGCTCTGGATGTGAATCTGGATGACCGCTATGTTGATCTTGTCAACGAGGGATATGATGTTGTTGTCCGGATCGGGGCGCTGAAGGATACATCTCTTGTTGCGCGTCGTCTGGCGTCCTGCCCGCTCTTTCTGTGTGCCAGTCCGGCCTATCTAAAACGGCATGGTGTGCCTGATAAACCGGCTGACCTGGCTGATCACAATGTTCTCGCCTACACCGCTAACTCCGCCATTCATGAATGGCGCTACAGAACGCCCGAACAGGAAAGAGGACAGGTTTCGCTAAGCGGAACGTTTCGCTCAAATTCCGGCGATATTCTCTGCCAGTCAGCTGTTGAAGGGGTGGGCATTGTGATGCTGCCCGTCTTCTATTTGGCAGAACACCTGAAGCAGGGTCGTCTGGTCCGCCTGTTTCCAGATTACACGACCTGGCCGGAGCGGGATATCCATGCCGTTTTCCGTCCCAACAGATATCAGTCAGCCCGCCTGCGTCTGTTCATTGATCATCTGGTCGCGGCCTGCAGGGGGCTGCCCTGGTAGCGGTGATCTGCAGTAATGTCGGTCGATCAGAAATAGTGTGAAGCAGAGGATCTCTGCCACACCTCATCTCGCTCACATCCGCCTGTAGGTAAAGTCCGTATCGGCGTCATCCCCGGCGAGGGTCAGCAGGTTGGTGACGGTTTTGTGGTGGGGGGATTTGCTGCAGACGGGATCTGTGGCACCGGCGTCTCCGGCAAGTGCCATGGCCTGGCATCGGCAGCCGCCGAAATCCACCTCCCGGCGCTCGCAGGACTGGCAGGGTGCGGGCAGCCAGTCGGTGCCGCGATAGGCGTTGAATGACGGGCTGTCATACCAGATTCCGGACAGAGGCGTATCGCGCACATTCTCGAAGGTCAGGTGCGGAATGGTCTCGGCTGCATGGCAGGGCAGCACTGTGCCGTTCGGGGTGATGTTAAGCCCCGCGGACCCCCAGCCGCCCATGCAGGCCTTGGGATAATCCGCATAATAATCCGGCGGCACAAAGTCGATGGCCAGCGTGCCAAGAAGGCGCCTGCGGGCGTCGGTCACGATGCGCTTGGCATTGTCTGTCTGTGTGCGGGTCGGCAGCAATTGAGCCCGGTTGCGGTTGGCCCAGCCGTGAAACTGCACACAGGCCACTTCCAGACGGCGGGCACCCATATCAATTGCCATCTGAATGGTGGCCTCCAGGTCATCCAGATTGTGCCGATGCATCACCGCGTTGAGGGTGAGCGGAATGCCGCGCTCCCTGATATCAGCGGCAAGGGTCATCTTGCGGTCAAAACCGCCTTTATATCCGCCGACCTTGTCGGCCAGGTCTGCACTGGTGCCCTGAAGGGACAGCTGGATGTGATCGAGTCCGGCCTCTTCCAGCTGATCCAGCCGTGCGGGTGTAAGCCCGATGCCGCTGGTGATGAGATTTGTATAGAGGTCTGCGTCCCGGGCGGCCCGGGTCAGGGCAACCAGATCAGGCCGGGAAGCCGGTTCCCCGCCAGAGAGATGCAGTTGCAGGACGCCAAGCCTTGAGGCCTGATGAAACACATCGGCCCAGATCTCTGTATCAAGTTCCTGCTCCCGACCCAGCAGGTCAGTCGGATTGGAGCAATAGGGACAGGCCAGCGGGCAACGATGGGTCAGCTCTGCCAGCATAGCGATGGGGGGCGGTGCTTTGGGTTTTGTTCCAGCCTCTGTCATTCCATCACCGCCACGACCATGCGGGCCCTGAGGCCTGAGAGAAAGGTCTGCACATCACCTGCGATCTGTTCAGCCGGTGCATTGTAGGTCCGGGCCAGATCCTCGATGATGGCACCGAAGGTCGCCTCCCCGTCGAGGCGGGACAGGATAGCCTCGCCTATCGGATCAAGCGCCACGGCCTTCTCGGGTGCCAGAAGCACCTTGCCACCGCGCACCCGGTCATCCACCACGCGCACGCCGCGGGGCAGATAGGGGCGGTCATTGGCGGAAAGCGGCGTCATTGATCCCCTTCCCCTGCCTGTGCTCCTTCCCCTGCTTCTGGCCCTGCTTCTGTCTTCAGAAGTCCCTCGCCCGGCTGCCAGGCCCCCGGCGGAATACGCCCGGACTCCACATAGGCTCCCCACAGGGCGTCAAGCTGGGCCCAGAGCACATCGGTCTTGAAGATCAGCGCCTCGCAGACCGCGTCCTGCTTTTCGGGCGTATCCGCGTGCTCAAGCACCCAGGCCAGGCCGAACTGCACATCCTTGGGCGCTTCTGTCAGCCGCTTGCGGAAATAGGAAAGGCTGTCCGCATTGGCAAAGGCGTAATGCTCCAGAAGCCCCTCAATCCGCCGCTCATGAATGGCCGGTGCAAAGAGCTCGGTTAGTGATGAGGCGACAGCCTGCAGCAGCGGCTTCTCACGCACATAATGGATATAGGCTTCAACGGCAAAACGGGTGGCAGGCAGAATACCCCTGCCGGACGCCACATAATCGGGATCAAGGCCCACGGCCTCCGCCAGTTTCAGCCAGCGCCTGAGACCGCCGCCAGCCTCTGCATCGCCGTCATGGTCTTCAATGCGGCTGCGCCATTCCCGTCGCATCTGCGGATCATCGCAGCGGGACAGAAAGGCCGCATCCTTCATCGGAATAGCCGCCTGGTAAGCCCACCGGTTGATCACCCAGGCCCGGACCTGATCCGGGCTGCATGCACCGCCATGAAGCCTGTGATGGAAGGGATGCCGGTCGTGATAGCGCTCCTTACCGATTGCCCGGAGGCGCGCTTCCAGTGGTGACAGAGTATCGGATGGCTGATTGGCAGTGCTCATAGAGTGATCTCCATCCCGTCTGCGGCAATGGTCCAGCCCTGCGCCAGCACATAAGCCCGTTCGGCGCTGTCTGGCTGCCAGACCGGATTGGTATTGTTGATATGGATGAAGGTCTTGCCGCAGTGAAGTTCCTTGAGCGCTTCAATCGATCCTTCCGGTCCGCTGATGGAGATATGTCCCATGCGCTGGCCGGTCTTGATGCCGGTGCCGGAGCGGATCATCTCGTCGTCCTGCCAGAGTGTACCATCAAAGAACAAATGGTCCGCATCGCTGATCTGTTGCAGAAGCCCGTCGGTCACCCGTGCGCAGCCGGGAATGTAATAGGCGACGGTCTTACCGTCATCGAGGCGGACGCCGACGGTCTGCTCTCCCTCAAGGTCGGTCTGAATGGTGCTGCCGGTGTCTTCCATAAAAAGAGGGACTTTGCCTGGAACCGGGAAAACAAGGGCCTGGAGGGCAGGAAGCAGCGGGAAAGGCTCACCGATCACCAGCGGGTGCCGGGTGACTTTCTCCGGGTTCATCACATCAAAGACCCGGTTTGAGGACAGAAGGCTCAGAATTTCCCGCGTCCCGAACAGGGTAAAAGGCGTCTGTTCACGCAGGGACAGAAGCCCGGCAATATGGTCGATGTCGCCATTGGTCACGAGCACGGACTGAAGGGGTGTGTCTCTCAATGTGCGCGGGAAGAGCGGTCTGGCCACCTGCATCTGCATGCGCAGGTCGGGGGATGTATTCAGGATGGCCCAGCGTTCGCCATCTGCAGAGACCGCAAGGGATGACTGGCTTGATGGCGCAATCTTTCCTGAGCGGGCATCCTGACAATTCGGACAACCGCAATTCCATTGCGGCAGGCCTCCGCCAGCCGCAGCGCCAAGAACCAGAAATCGCATTGTCGATAATCCGCGAAAAAGACAGTCCGTTGACCTTTGGTTCAAAACCGGTTGATCAGACTATCCTGTGCCAGAAGTCAGGTCTGCGGGACCGGGATCAGCTGACCCTCATGCCCCGCAAGACAGATCATGTCAGAGGGATCAGAACAGATCGCGCTCTGTCTCGTCCTCGGACGGTGCGTACATGTTGATTTCCATGCCGCAATTGACTTCTTTGATTTTCGGTGTCGTCCAGGCCATTTTTCTCCTCCGTTGGCTAGTCGTTCAAAGCGTAGCAATGCCCCGGTTTTCTGCGTATTGTCCTTTGGTCGTAACTTTATGGAACTGGTATCAGACCCACCCGACCATGGTCGAATAGTGGCAGCTTGCATCTCTCGCTTACGCTCTCCTCATGCACTGGCCACAGTCAAAAAGTCTTGTCCGAAACCGGGATCGGGTCAAGCGCCTTGGGGTCGTAGATCCGCGAGGCCTTTCGGCCGTGCTGTTTGTCTGGCTCTTTCTTGTCATGGGTGCCGTTGGGCCCGGAGCCGTTATTTCACCTGCCCTCGCCCTTGAGCGTGACAAGCTGGCCGAGCTGATTGTCCCGCCTTTCTCTCTTGGCGAACCGTTGAATGACAGAGGCGTCTACAGCCTTCTGAATTCAGGCGGAGCGGAGGCCGGTTATGTCTTTGAAACCGAGCCGCTTGCTCCCCTGCCCGGCTTTTCCGGCGCGCCCATCAATCTGCTGGTGGTGCTGGATCTGGAAGGTCGGTTTCACGAGGTGCGGCTGATCGAACATAATGAGCCGATTTTTGTTTCAGGCCTTGGCGAGGCTCCGTTTCACAAATTTTTTGAACAATATCCCGGCCTGTCGATCTCATCTTCCATTGTGGTGGGGACACCATATGGGGATGGAGACGCGGGCAGCTCCCTTGTCTATCTGGACGGGGTTACCAAGGCCACTGCGTCCGTGCGGATTGCCCATGAATCGGTGATGGCCGCTGCACTGGCGGTTGCCCGCGAAAAGATGCAGGGCATTGCCTCCGGACCACCTGCCCACCCCGACCGGACACATGAGGAAGATCTCGACTGGGCCGCTTTGGTTGAACAGGGTCTTGTGAAGCGGACCACCCTCAGCAATGCCGAGGTGGACGCGCTTTTCAAGGGAACCATCTGGGAGGATGACGACCCGGGCGCCAGGGACAATCCGGGAGAGCCCTATCTTGATCTCTGGGTGGTGGATCTGGGTCCGCCTTCGATTGCAAAGGCTGTGCTCTCCAGGGATGGATATGAGGAACTGCAGGATTTTCTCGCCATCTCTCCGGATGATGAGCCGATCCTTCTGATCGAAACAGCCCGTCATGGCCTTGTGAGTGAGGATTTTGTCCGGAATACAGCGCCGGACTGGCTGTCTGCCGAGCAACATGGTCTGCCGGTTGCCCTGCGGGACAGTGACCTGCTGGTCGACCTCTCCGATGATGTGCCTGACGCACTTCATGACGGGGTGATGATGATCCTCAGAACAGACAGGCGGCTCGGGTTTGATCCGTCCCGTGACTGGACCCTGAAAGTGGCCGCCGTGCGGGAGCATGGCATGTTCCAGCCGGAAGTGGGTTCAGTGTCGCTGCCTGTCAGCCATGTGACCGATGAGCGGTTCTTCTCCCGGCCTGAGGTGATCAAACCGGCCCCGCCCTGGCTTGAGGCTCTGCGCGGCAGGCAGGGTGATATGATCGTGCTGGCCCTTTTTCTTTCAGGTCTCACGGCCCTCTTGTTCTTCAGCCAGAACAGGCTGGCGGACAGCCCTCTGTTCACCCCCTGGCGTCTCGGATTTCTGGCTGTGATGACTGGCTTTGTCGGCTGGTGGGGACAGGGGCAGTTGTCCGTTGTCACTGTGCTTGGTGTGATCCGCACAGCCTACGAAGGCGGGTCTTATGCCTTTCTGGTCTATGATCCGTTTTCTCTGCTTGTGTGGGCTTTTGCCATTCTCGGCTTTGTGCTTTGGGGGCGAGGATATTTCTGCGGATGGCTCTGCCCGTTCGGAGCCCTTCAGGAGTTTGCCCATCATCTGGGACGTCTTCTGCGTCTGCCGCAATATGAACCGACAGCCCTGTGGGACAATCGCTTGAAGCTGCTGAAATATGGTCTTCTGGCCGGCCTTGTCGCCCTTGTCTTTATCGCGCCCGACCGGGTTGATACGGCAGCTGAGGTGGAGCCGTTCAAGACCGCGATCACCACTTATTTTGTACGGGAATGGTTCTATGTGGCCTATGCAATCGCCTGGCTTCTGGCGGGCATGGTGTTGTTCAAGGGGTTCTGCCGCTATGTCTGTCCACTGGGTGCAGTGATGGCCATTGGCGGCCTGCTGCGCGGCCGCAAGTGGATTGACCGGCGGGCGGAATGCGGCTCTCCCTGTCAGCTCTGCAAGGTCAAATGCGGCTATGGGGCCATCAGGCCGAGCGGTGAAATCCAGTATTCGGAATGCTTTGGCTGTCTGGATTGCGTAACCATCCATAATGACAAGGCCCAGTGTGTCCCGCTCGTTCTTGCCGCGAAAGGCAAGGCCCGGCTGCAGGCTGCGGAATAAACAGCCTTTCTCTCCATTCTCACCCTCTGTCCACCCTTGCCTTTGCGAAGAGACTTTTTCGGAAAATCTGGCAATAGGGTCGGGAAAATCTGCTATTCAGAAGAAAGGTTTAACAGTTCTCGGATTTGGCAGCATGCGGCATACTTATTACGCACCCAGGGGCGGGCTCCCGCCGCAGACGGATCTTCTGACAGATCGGGCCATGTTCACCGAAGCCTATGCGGTGATCCCCAAGGGGACGTTCTCCGATATCGTCACCAGCGCCCTGCCCTTCTGGGAAGGCGCGCGGTTCTGGGTTCTGTCGCGGCCGCTCTCAGGCTTTGCTGAAACGTTCTCGCAATATATCGCCGAAGTTCAACCGGGTGGCGGCAGCAAGAGGCCGGAGACGGAAAAGGGCGTGGAAGCGGTGCTGTTTGTGGTGGAGGGTGAAATCACTCTTCAGATCGATGGCAAGACCCACCGGCTTGGCGAAGGCGGCTATGCCTATCTGCCACCGGACAAGGCCTATGAACTCCACAATGGCTCAGACAAGGCGGCCCGGTTCCACTGGATCAGGAAAGCCTATCAGGCCGTGGACGGCCTTGATCTGCCGGATGTGCTGATCGCAAACGAGAATGATGTGGCACCGACCCCGATGCCGGACACCAACGGCGCCTGGGCCACAACCCGGTTTGTCGACCCGGCAGACCTGCGCCACGACATGCATGTGACCATTGTCACCTTTCAGCCCGGTGCGGTTATCCCCTTTGCTGAAACCCATGTGATGGAGCATGGTCTTTATGTGCTGGAAGGAAAGGCGGTCTACAGGCTCAACCAGGATTGGGTGGAAGTGGAAGCCGGCGACTACATGTGGCTCCGCGCGTTCTGCCCGCAGGCCTGCTACGCAGGCGGCCCCGGCCCGTTCCGCTATCTGCTTTACAAGGACGTCAACCGCCATATGGGATTTGGCCGGGCGGGTGTGTGACCCTAGTCCCCAGAGTTCTTCTGAAGTCGGGTGATGATCTCTGACAGCGTTGACTGGCTGTCATAATAGCCCGTTGTCTCTGTCTCAACGATGCCGCGCACTTCCTCCGCCAGCCGTTCTGCCAGAGTGAAGATGCCTTGCTTGTCCCCGGCTGCGGTCAGCTTCAGGGACTCAATGTGGCTGATCTCGACCAGAGCCTCCAGTCGCAATTGAGTAATCCGGTGACTTTCCCAGGCTGAGCCCCATTCAAAGAAACCGGCGGCTGCAACCGACAGGGCGCTGATGGCGGCGAGGGCCGCAATAACATAACCTGTCCTGAAGGCACCGATCTTCTGATCCGGACGGTTCATGGTGGCAGACAGGAAGGTGATCAGGATGGATGCACAGATGGCCACCAGGCCCACGCCCCGATAAAGCAGATGTTTCATGTCAGCACTGGATTCGTACCAAATGATCTGCTTTGTCGCATAAGCGACTGCAACCTGATAGGCGGCAAGTGCCTCTTCCATTCGCGTCTTCCCCATAACCCATATGAAAACCCGGCCTGCTCATTGTGAACCGCCGGGCTTTTGTCTTTTGCTCAGGTCCGCCTGATCGTCGAGGGCTGTATCAGCCGACGATCATCTGTTTCATGCGCAGGGCTTCGTATTCCACTTCCTTCAGGCGATAGTTGACCACGTCGCCAATGGTGATGATGCCGCAGAGCTTGTTTTCAGTGACCACAGGCATGTGGCGGAAGCGGCCTTCCGTCATGCGTTTCAGGACGTCTGTCAGCGGGTCGGACGGCGTGCAGGTGACCACATCGCTTGTCATCAGCGCTTCCACAGACTGATCCATGATGCCGTCGGCCTGGTCCGCGAGCTGGCGCACGATATCGCGCTCGGACAGGATGCCCTTCAGCATGCCGTTCTGGTCGGTGACCACCAGCGCGCCGATATGTTTCTCCTTAAGCAGGCCCACCACATGGTCTATGGTGTCGTTCGGACGAATCGAGAAAACGGCATCTCCCTTGCCCTCGAGCAGCTTGGATACGGGTGTTTTCGAGCTCGACAGGTTTGAGCTTGTGGTCTGGCTGTAGGTTGTCTTGTCAGCCTTGTCGCCGCGAGTTGATGCCTGGTATGAGGCAGGTGCCATGCGGAATTCCTCCTGTCCGATATGGATTCTCCAGCCTCCATCTTACTCAGGGATGGCCATCTGGAAAGGGGTATTTTGTTGAAGATGATAGGTAATTGGAGCGTATTGCCGTGTTTGACAGTCTCTATCTGACCCCGTTTACCGGCACGATGATCGTGTTTCTGGTGGTGATTTGCGGTCATTGCTATCGTCGGGTCTGGAAAACAGAGCCGGAGAATGCCCGGCTGAAAGCCTGGCTTTATGGCGTGCCAGCGGCAATCGGGCTGATGGCGCTGGCTTTTCTGCCGCTCAAGTTCTGATCGCCCGGACCACCGCTATGCGCCTGCTTTCCCATCTGCGTTCCCGCCTGCTGCCGCGTCTGTTAATCATCCTGCCCGTTTTGCTGCTGACAGCCTGTTGGCCAGAATCTGAATCTGGATCTGAATCCGGGTCTGAGGTTCTGCGTCTGTCAGGCCACACCATGGGCACCAGCTACAATGTGACGGCCATTGGTTCTGATCTCGACAGCGCGATGATTGCCGACAGCATCAAGAACACGCTCGACCGGGTGAATGGCTCCATGTCGAACTGGGACCCGCAGTCGGAAGTCTCGACCTTCTCGGCCTCCGGCGATCTCAACCCGGTGTCCATCTCTGATGATTTTCTCACCGTGATGGCCACCGCCGATGAGGTTCACAGCAAATCCGGTGGCGTCTTTGATGTGACCCTCGGCCCGTTGATTGAGCTGTGGGGCTTCGGCCCGCGTAAGCCGGGAGACCCGGTGCCATCGGACAAGGCCATTGACGAGGCGCTTGAGGCGGTTGGTCAGGCCCGGCTGCTAAGTCTGGACGAAACCCGGAAAACCCTGGCCAAGGCGCAGCCTGGCACCGGTATCAATCTCGGGGCCATTGCCAAAGGCTATGGTGTGGATGCCATTGCCCGGGCGCTGGAGAGCCACGGTGTCACCCGTTACATGGTGGAGATTGGCGGGGATCTGGTGACGAAGGGTGCCAATCCGCGCGGAGAAGGTTGGCGCATCGGTATCGAAAAGCCGGAGACCGGCAGCCAGTCCATCCAGATGATTGTGCCGGTCAGCAATCGCGGCATGGCCACATCCGGCGATTACCGGAATTTCTTCGAGCATGAGGGCAAGCGCTACTCGCATATTCTCGACCCCCTCACCGGCCGTCCTGTGACCCATCGCACCACATCGGTTACGGTGATTGCCGAGAATGCCATGCTGGCCGATGCCTGGGCCACGGCCATGCTGGTTCTGGGCCGCGAACGGGGTCTCGCGGTGGCAAAAACCCATCAACTGGCCGTGTTTTTTATCGAAAGGGATAGCCAGACCGGGTCTGAATCCTATATCACAACCGAGAGCCCGGCCTTCAGAGCCATGCCGGGCGACCAGTGACACCCAGAGGACCGCATCACTATGACGACCTTTTTTCTGGCATTCTTCATTCTGCTGCTCGTGATGGTGGGCATGTCGCTGGGCGTGATGCTGATGGGTAAACGCATCAAGGGCAGCTGCGGCGGCCTCAATGCCATCTCCGGTGCCGACAAATGCGTGGTCTGCTCCAAGGAAATCGATCCCAACAGCCCCTTGCGCGACAAACTCCAATGCCGCCGCGCCCGCATGGCTGCAGAGAGCGAACAGGCGTCTGCTTGAGGGGAGAGGCTCCTCCCTTTTATCCGATTATAGAAGATTACTCTCCGCATCCATTGCTGCCAAAGCGATTAAAGCCTCAGACTGTGTTGCGTCTCGCATTTCTTTGTAGGCGAACAGATCATCTGTACGTATTCGTCTGTGACGGCCCGCTATTTCTTTAGCTCGGAATTGACTGGCAACATCCTGAACCCATGTCTGAGAGGCAATGAGTTGCGCCCCATGCAAAGGATACCTTGCCAAATCGCGCGCAAAAGAACATAATGTGAACATTGCTTGTTTTATGTGAGGCTAATCAATGGAAGACATTGCGCATTATCTGCCGGGCATTCTGCTGTCATACGGGGCATTTCTTATGGCGATAGCAAGCCCGGGTCCCAACGTTCTGGCTGTGATCGGGACGTCTATGGCGGCGAGCCGCCGTTCCGGGATGGCCCTGGCAATGGGGGTTGCAACCGGGACATTGACATGGGCTCTTCTCACGGCGGTCGGCCTGTCTGCCCTGCTTGCGACCTATGCGTCTGCGCTCTTCATAATCAAGGTGTTTGGTGGTCTCTATCTGCTTTTTCTTGCCTATAAGGCGTTTCGGTCCGCAGCATCCGCACACGATATTGAAGCGACAGAACTGTCAGGGGGACGGCGCACCTCATGGGGCTACTTGCGGAGAGGGTATATCATCCAGATGACCAATCCGAAGGCGGCCCTTGCATGGATTGCAATCATCTCACTCGGGCTTGTGCCCGATGCACCTCTTTGGGTCGCAGGGGCAATCGTGGCCGGGACGTTTCTTTTGTCTGTGGCCATTCACCTGCTCTATGCGGTGGCGTTTTCTACGCCAATCATGGTCAGGATATACGGCGGTGCACGCCGTTTTATTCAAGGCGCTCTTGGCACGTTCTTCGGCCTTGCCGGCCTCAGATTGCTGACAGACCGGAGTTGAGTCAACAGGCAGACAACAATCAGGAGCGGCTTCCGAACCGCTCCTGCACCCTGTACTCAAGAGGCAAAGATGGTCCGTGTGTGAGGGACTTTTGGTTGCGCAGCAATCAGTCCTGTTGGGGGTCCAGCAGATCTTCAAAGAACCAGGCCGCCAGTTCGTTTCGCCCTGTTACGCCAGCTTTGCGGTAGACGCTGGAAGCCTGTTGACGGACGGTCTTTTCGCGCGTGTTACGCAATTGTGCGATTTCCTGAAACGAAAGGCCTTTCAGCAGCATGATCACCACATTCTGTTCGCTTTCGGTCAATTGCCACACATCAAACTGATGCTGCATGACGGCCCTGTACTGATTGCCGATTTTCACGGTCTTCGGCTCCAGACGGGACAGGCCGCTTTTGAATCCGATGAGTTGCTCTTTCAACCTGTGAACGGCCTTTCTCTGAGCCCGGTATTCGTAAGCTAACATCAAGAATACGGCCACGCCCAGAGACAGGCGGCCTATATCGTCGAACATCTCGGAGAGAGTTTCCCCCGCTGCAAATTCCGAGACAATCTCATGGATGCTCGTAGCAAAGACAAAGAGCAAGAAGACTGCGAATAAAATCTGCCGCCTGGGCAGTTCAGTAATCGAATCCAGCATATCGGTCTTTCAGAATCCTCTCTGCGATCTGCCAGGGTTTGTGCCGGACATTGACCTTATGTCCCATCGCCTGACCCCTATTTCGGGCATTCGTCCGATGGACGGACCTCAGCCGCCCCAATACAAAAAGGGCATTGCCACCCGTCTCTCAAGTGTAGAATAGGAAAGTCGGAATGTCCTTCAAACTTACACGCCGTCAGGTGCTGGCCGGAAGCGGTGCCGTCCTTTCAGCTGGACTGATCCGCCCCGTATGGGCGAAAACTCCCTCAAGCAGGCTACCTATTCCAAAACTTGTAGACGCAACGGACGGCAATCCGGTCGACCTCCGGATTGGTGAAGGTCAAATGGCGTTCCTGTCGGGTGTTTCAACACGCACATTGGGGATCAGTCAGAACTATCTGGGCCCTACAATTCGGACCCGCAAGGGCACGACTTTGGCTCTTCACTATCAGAATACGCTTTCAGAAGGCGTTGCCATTCACGGTCACGGCCTTCATGTGCCGGGAGATGTTGATGGTGGCCCCCAATCTGAAATCGCGCCGGGTGCGGAATGGAAGCCACGTCTCTCAATTGTTCAGCCTGCTGCAACCTGCTGGTATCACTCACACACCCATGGCAAATCCGGGGAGCAGGTTTATCGCGGTCTGGCCGGGATGACGATCATTGATGACGAGGAAAGTGACGGGCTGGAACTCCCGAACCGGTACGGTGTGGATGACCTGCCGGTTATTATTCAGGATCGGACATTCGATACCAGCGGCCAGTTTGTCTATTCACTGACTGAGGCGCCAGAGGACGGCTGGTATGGTGATACAGTTCTTATAAACGGCGCAATAAACCCCTATGCCAATGTTCCCGCAGGGAAAATCAGACTTAGGGTGCTCAATGGTGCCAATGCGCGGTTTTACATTGTGGCATTCGCTGATGGCCGGTCATTCTTCAAGATTGCTTCAGACGGTGGACTGTTGTCCGCACCCGTCGAAATGACCGAAATGGAAATGTCGCCGGGTGAACGGTGCGAGATCATTGTCGATCTTGAAGACGGGAAGACGGCAGAACTCCTGACGCTGTTTGAAGATGACTATGATGCAGAAGGCATCGGTGGCAGCCTGATCCAGAGCCTTCTGGGCATCGGGCGACCTGCCCCTGCCCCCGCCTTGACATTGAAGGCAGACCCTTCTCTCAAGGCGCATACCGGCCCGCTGCCAAAATCACTGGTCACCATTCACCGTCCAGGCGAAGGCGAAATTGCCAGGACACGTGATTTCATACTCGATATGAGCCATGCGGATGACACGTCCCACACGGGGCACACGTCTCATACTGGCCATGCAATGATGGACATGACCATCAATGGTGCGGCCATGAATATGGATGTCATCAACGAACGGGTTTCCCGCGGTGTGTGGGAGCGCTGGCGTATCCGCTCCAATCAGGGCGAGCATCCGTTCCACGTTCATGGATGCTCGTTCCTGATAGACAAAATCTCGGGCGCTCCCCCGCCGCCAGATCAGCAGGGATGGAAAGACACATTGGTCCTGGATGATGATGGCTGGTCAGAAATGATCGTCCGGTTCGACCATCTGGCGACAGAGCAATTCCCGTACATGTATCATTGTCACATTCTGGAGCATGAGGATCGTGGCATGATGGGGCAGTTTACGGTCAGCTGACACCCCGCTCGTAGAACCCTTGCTGTTCTCCCGCAGAGAATATCACGTCTCAGCATTTCTTTGATGCAGTGAATGTCAACTTTGAGTCCAAAGTCAGCGGCATTGGTCCGGTCATATTCGCGAGTGCAGCATCAGCTTCTCAGTTGGGGGCGACCCATTCCTGCCATTCTTTGATATCTTCTCCTATATCTCGAAACTCTCATAAGCGGATATTCACCGGAGATTATCGAGTGAAAAAGCAGTCAACTTTTTAGATCTCTAAAGGCAGCTAATGCTCTCGCTCCGTATACGGCAGCTGGGCCCCCTCCCATTTCTACCGCAACAGCAATTGTTTCTGCAATTTCCCTCTCGGTGGCTCCATGCTGAAGTGCCGAGCGGCAATGATACACAATACAATCTTCACACCGGGAGGTGATAGATATGGCAACTGCCATCAATTCTTTCGTTTTGGAATCTATTTCTCCAGGAGAGGAAGCTGCCTGCACCAGGCCACCGTAAGCCTGCATCGGCTTGGCTGCGGTTTTATAAAGCTGGCCTAACCGCTGGTCTAAATCATCTGCGTAGGTTTTATAGGTCATTGGTTCGTTGCCTTTACATGATCCAGAATTGCATCATTGATGTCATTTGACGCTTCCATTTGGGGGATATGCCCCGCATCAGGTATGAGCTTTACCGTGCACTCTTCAGGCATCTGCAATGCTTGGCTTGACGGGATGATGGCATCCTTTTCACCCCATAGAACGAGCGTTGGTTTCAGTGAAAGGGAAGGTCTCAGATCATGCTGCTGACGGTTTCCTTGAAAGTTAGCGTCGATGAGAGTTTGTAAGGCTTCAGGAACACCATCCAGGCGCTTTAACTTAAGAACATCTTCAACCATTTCCCGGCCAATGAGCTCAGGGTCAGCGACAAGAAGTTGTAAAACTGGCTGAAGGGCCTTGCGCCGTTTCGCCGTCAGGAAACCATTCAAAAAGTCGCCATTGATTTCTGCTCCAACCCCCGCCGGAGCAATCAGCGAGAGCGAAGTCACATCTGCGCGCTCGGCGAGTGCAAGGGCAATGCCACCTCCCAGAGAATGCCCAACCAGATGAACGCGTTGGAGGTTCAGCTCATCAAGCATCTGGCTGATTATTTGGGCCAACCCTTGAATGCTGCCTTCGCCAACCCTTTTGCTCGACTTCCCATGACCTGGCAGATCGACCGATATCGTTCGCATATGTTCTGACAAGGCTGTCTGGTTAAACAGCCAGCCATTGCTGTCAGCGCCGAACCCATGAATCAGGAAGATGGCGTCGCCATCATCCGGTCCGACATCCAAATAGGACAGTTCGATCTCTCCAACGCTGAGACGTTTTGGCTCGGGTCCAGTATCGCTGTCGGTTTCCTCGGGCACGAAGTTCGATTGAAACTCTGTGATGAATGCTTTGATTTCATCTGTATTCGTGCCTTCTGCGCTCATCACAGCGATGAGGGCACCGACGGGAAGTGTCTCTCCAATTTGAGCAACGTGATGGATCGTTCCCGTAATGGATGCTTCAAACACATTGGCAATCTTAGTTGTTTCAATTTCTGCAATCTCAGTGCCCTGTTCGACCTGACTACCGTCCTCGACAAGCCAGGTTGTTAGGTCACCTTCCTGCATGGCCAGTCCCCATTTGGGCATGACGATTGGTGTGATATCAGAGGTCATCTGTCACTCCTGTTATTTTTATTTTCAATGAAGATCCAGCCCCAGCATGTCAGCGCTGGGACCAGCCCGTTCGGAAGATTAAGCAAAGGTCGCGCGAACAGCGGCTTCGATCTTAGCTGTGCTCGGCACGTAAAGGTCCTCAAGCTCCGGTGCAAAAGGTACCGGTGTATGGGGGGCTGTCACCATTTTGATAGGCGCTTTGAGAGCCCCAAACGCATCCTGTGCTATCATCGACGAAATATCGGACGCCATGGAACAACGCGGATTACTTTCATCCACCACCACAACGCGACCGGTCTCTTCAACACATTCCATCAAGGTTTCCGTATCGAAAGGCGAGGTTGTTCGCGGATCCAGCACGGTGCAGCTGATGCCTTCCTTTTCGAGTTTATCGGCGACCTGATTGGCAAACCCAACCATACGTCCAAGTGCAACAATAGTAACATCGTCTCCTTCACGGGTGAGGTTTGCTTCGCCAAACGGGATTGTATAAGGATCGTCCGGCACTTCTTCTTCTTCATCATACATAACCTTGTGCTCGAAGAAGATAACAGGGTCATCATCGCGAATGGCCTGGATCATCAATCCCTTTGCTTCGTATGGTGAAGACGGAACGACAACCTTCAGTCCCGGCACATGGGTAAACAAGGAATATAAGCACTGACTGTGCTGACTGGCTGCGCGAAATCCAGCCCCATACATGGTCCGAACCACGAGAGGCGTCACCGCTTTGCCGCCAAACATATATCTGAACTTGGCTGCCTGATTGAAAATCTGGTCAAAACAGACGCCCATGAAATCTGCGAACATCAATTCAACAACAGGCCGAAGGCCGGTTGCAGCCGCACCAGCTGCAGCACCCACAAAGGCGCTTTCGCTAATCGGCGTATCCAACACTCGATCAGGGCCGAATTCCGGATAAAGGCCTTTCGTTACGCCCAGCACGCCGCCCCAGGCGTCATCCTCACCTTTAGCACCGGCACCACCAGCATTATCTTCACCCCAAAGGAGTACATTTTCATCGCGGCGCATTTCCTGGGCAATTGCTTCATTGATTGCCTGACGATACGATTTTTTCGCCATTTTTTCTCTCCCTTAGTAGGTCACATACACATCAGTAAGAAGATCAGCTTCGCTTGGTGCTGCGGCGTTCTCTGATTCTTTGACACATTGATCAATCAATGCCGCAACCTGAGCATCAATCTCATCAAGTTGAGCATCCTCCAGGAGAGCCATCTCTGTTACGCGAGCGCGAAAGATTTTCAGGCTGTCTCGTTCAGCTCGGACACGCTGAATTTCTCCCTCTTCGCGATACGTCATCGCATCGCCTTCAAAATGTCCGAAGAAACGGTTGAGTTTTACGTGCATCAGGCTGGGTCCATCGCCATTACGTGCGCGGTCAATACACTCGCTGGCAGCCTCATGGACGGCAAAAAAATCATGCCCATCTACTTCAACACCCGGCATGCCAAAACCTTTAGCCCGGTCTAGCTGAGTGCCCGAGACGGACCAGCCGGAAGCGGTGGATTCCGCATATCCGTTGTCTTCGACAACAAAGATAACCGGGAGGTTCCAAACGTTCGCAAGGTTGTAGCTTTCAAGTGTTGTCCCCTGGTTTGAGCCACCATCACCAACGAATGCAACTGCGACACCACCCGTTTTCTTGTATTTTGCGGTCATGGCAGCCCCACAAATCAAGGGCGGGCCGCCGCCAACAATACCATTCGCGCCCATCATCCCTTTCGACAGATCAGCAATATGCATGGAACCACCTTTGCCACCGCATACACCGTTTCGACGGCCATAAATTTCCATCATCATCCCAGGCACATCGACGCCTTTCGCGATACAATGGCCGTGACCGCGGTGCGTACTTGCAATCATGTCGCGATTATCCAAATGCGAGCAGATGCCAACTGCTGACGCTTCTTCACCTGCGTAAAGGTGAACGAAACCTGGTATGCCGCCGCCTGAAAATTCTTCATGAACCCGTTCCTCGAAATCTCGAATCGTCCGCATCGAACGATATGCTTCAAGCAACTGTTCTCGATTGAACTGCATTGGCTTTCCTCCCTTTGCTTGTCGTCTCAAGCGCCCATGAATGTTGTGTCACTGGGCATGTGGTAGGATATTGGGAGGAATAGCTTCTCGCAGCGAACGACAAATGTGATCAATGGCGGGCAAATTGAAAATACTTATGCCAAAGTGCTGCACCCTGTGTTGCAGGGTGTTGCGCTTGCAACAACGTAGTCGAACTTGAGCAAATTATCCCTCAGTGAGGGCGGACCAGACCTTCGCGTTTTATACGCCTGTGGATGGTGCTGCGATCCACGCCAAGCTGACGTGCCACCCGAGAAAGGTTCCAGTTAAAACCATCAAGCAATGTTTTTAAATCTTCAGTCTCTTGCTTTAGGTCCGTTTCAGGGAACGCCGGAGCGGGAAGATCCTCAACATCAATAACCGCGTGATCAGATAAGGCGACAGCCACCTCGAGAACGCCGCGCAATTCACGGATGTTCCCTGGCCATTGTCTGGAGGAAAGGTCAGCTAGGGCCGCTGCTGTTAACTGCCAATGCTCAGAATGTGTAATTGTAATTTCTCGCAAGATTCTGGTTGCGATCGTGCCTATGTCGTTTCGGGTTCGCAAGGCAGGCAGCTTCAATGTGGCAGGTGCTAGACGGAAATACAGATCACTCCTGAATGCACCTTCCCGAACCATCTCAACCAAACTACGTTGTGTTGCCGAGACAAGCTTAATTTTTACAGGTGTCGAGACGGCAGAACCTACCGGTTGTACAGTTTCGTTAGCAAGAAGACGGAGGAGACGAGCCTGAACAGCCAAAGACATATCCCCGATCTCGTCCAAAAACAGTGTTCCACCATTTGCCGCTTCAACAAGCCCGTGTCTGGCATTCTTCCCGCTGACACCAAAGAGTTCCTCCTCAAGCATCATTTCTGGAATAGAAGCACAATTGACAGCGACAAAAGGTCGATCTTTGCCGGTTATTGTATGGATCGCACGAGCGAGGCGTTCCTTGCCTGTCCCGGTCTCTCCCTCAATCAGGATAGGTACCCGGCTTCTGGCCAGTCGCTCAGCTTGTTCGGCAAGTCCGGAAACAATCTGATCATCGTCGCCCAAAGCAATACGGGTCGGGGACTTTTGTAGCGATTTTTCCAGTAATCTGCTCTGAGGGGCAATCGCATGCCCGAACAGGGCTTCCCCGTTCCGCAGAAAGATGATCCGTTCCTCGGTGGGTCTCGCCCGTGTGAGGTTTGGCATTTCATCAATCGTTAGATCAAAAAAAGTATTCAGATTCTGGCCAACAATTTTGTCAGGGTTGCGCCAATTCAATCCGCTCGCCCGCGCCAAGATCTTGGATGCACCGTTTGTGATACCGATAATGCGGCCGGAGCCATCAAGGGCAATGCCTGCCTCGGGATCGACATCAAGAAATTCCGGCAAACTGGAAAACCTTAAAACCCAGTCACTGCGTGTGCGTGCCATTAAGTTGGCAAGTTCTATACGCCTGACGGATGTCTGTACAAGCTGAAGTGCCAGACTCTGACTGACCTTGGGTTGAGGTGATCGCAACAGCGATATATCAAGCACGGCAGATAACATGCCATTCGTATCGAAAATGGGGGCTGCTGTGCAACTCAGCGGAACGTGTGCGATATTAAAATGGTCGGATTGATGCACCGTTCCTGCTTCACCAGACATGATAACGGCACCCACACCACATGTGCCGGCATTTTCTTCCGACCAATCGGATCCCAGATAAAGGCCAGCTGAGCGCAGATCATCCTCGAATGTAGGATCGCCAAAATAATCAATGGTGACACCGGCGTTATCAGCAAGCAGCAAAACATAGTTCTGACCGGCAACCTGGCGAAATAGTGTTTGTAGTCCGCTACGTGCGATGCGGATCAGGTGTTCGGATTGTTCCCGGTGCTCACGCAATTTTTCAGCTGAAACGATATTGGACGAATTAGGACGCATAGGATCAAGGCCATGGCTGTCCACGCAACGCCGCCAGCTTTCTACCACGAAAGGGTCTCGATTATTGGTTGAACCGGCCAACGCCTGATCAATGACATCATAATGATTGTACGGCATTACCTCCCACCAGAGTTTGCCCCGGATAAGAAAGTTTACTGGTTTGTTTTTGCGGGAGTCAAATGATGCACTCTTCAATCTTGAGACATCCGTCTCAAGAACAGAGATTTGCGATAGAAGTAATCAGTCCGACTCTTAGTCAACATTGATCATTGGGAGCGACTATTGCACAGCACTTTTGTCCTGATCTCGAAACCGTCAAAGCTGAGTTGCTTACCGCAAGTTTGTTCTTCGATGATCAGTGAGTGCCTTGCCTTGGAAGTCTATCCCATACGGCAAGTGGTGCTGTCGGTTTCGCTAGATACTTGTTCGCCTTACATTTACCAGCTTAGTGATGAACGGCTGCTAATGGAATGAATTATTTGCAAGTTTGCGCCGCATAGTTGCTCGTGGTGGAACTGCTTCTGAGCTGCTCTCCCCCACCCGGCAGTCGACCCTGCGCCGGATCACATCTCCGCATTTCTTTGATGCCACGAATGCCAGCTTTGAGCTCAGAGTGCCGGATGCTGTCCTCTGTATGAACGGAGGCTTTTCGGCTCAGGCAACACGAAGAGGGATTGCTCGGCGAACATCGCGGGAGATTTCCTGAGCCAGTGCCAACACAGCTTCATTACGGGTCTTCGGCAGAATGCGAACAATGTATGAGATTGCCGGGGGCTCGGGAAACAAGTCCTCAATGATCTCAAACTCGGGTGACAGATGCAGCTTGTTTAACACTGCTACTCCAAGCCCTGACCGCACACATGATAGCATCCCCGATGCACTTGGACATTCCATGACAACGTCAAACCGGTGCCCGAACCGGCTGCCTTCGCCTTGCGCCCAGTGTTTGTAGATGCAGTTGCTGTCAAAAGCGATGAGCGGGACCGGTCGAACGAGGTTCAGCCGCATGTCTGGCGCTTTGATCCAGTGCAGGTTGTCTTCAAAAAGTACCAAGTCATTCTTTTGCACATCGCGGGTAAAGACCTGCATCACTGCAATATCAATTTCGCTTTCTTTCAGCCAACCAGACAACGCCAGACTTTGACTGATACGCGTACGGACCTGGATATCCGGATAGCCGCGTGTGAAGCGGCCCAATATGCGCGCAATGTCGCCACCTGTGGTGTCTTCTGTCATGCCAAGCCGGATGGTGCCAGACAAAGGTTTCTTGCCTAGCACAGCTAAGGCTTCGTCATGCAGGTCCATCATGCGCCCGGCGTAGGTAAGCAAGAGCTCCCCGGCCTCAGTGAACAGAGGTCCGCCTGAACGGCGCGCCAAAAGATCGCAATCCAGCGCCGTCTCCAGCCGCTTAATCTTATGACTGACAGCAGGTTGAGATAGTGCCAGATGCTCGGCGGCGCGAGTCACCCCGCCGTGAGCAGAGATCGCTAGCAACGCGCGCAGGCCTTCGATATCCAGTCTTTCTGACATTCTAAATTTCTATTGTTTCATGACAATCATTCATTTGATTGATAGTCTATCTGGAAGGTAGTGTCATGGAAAGACCTAAAATCGGATCGGACCCATGACGAAAGACTTGAACAAAACTCTTGAATGGGGCGGCGCTACCTTGTCGATTGCCTATTCTCTGCTCATTGCGTCCAACACAGGCTATGAGGTTTTTTCCTTTGTCTTCTTCCTGCTGGCCGCCTTGCTGCTGTTCACGCTGGCGGTGCGAAAACGCATGTGGGGCTGGACGACAATGCAGGCATTCTACATTGCGACAGGTGTCTATGGCATCTACGCTTGGAGTACGTAGAAGAAGACTTAATATCGGTCGTTAAAAATGGATATCTGAATAGCCGCCTCGCCCACCTAACCGCTCTTGATGGAGCAGATTCCGAACCCCTCCCCGCCTTATCCCGCCGTTCGCCCGTAGAACCCTTTCTGCTCTTCTGCTGAGAACATCACACCGGGTGTTTCGTAATAGGAGAAGATTGCGGTGATGCGGTCGCGGGGGCCCTGGACGGGGACGACGCGGTGCGGGGTGTTGACGCCGCGGAAGACGTTGAGGGCACCGGGTTCGGGCATGATCTGTCTGACGTCCGGGTCTTCCCCTGCGAGAAGCGCGGCGACACCGTCATAATTGGGATTGTCTGCGGTGCGCAGGTCCTTGCGGTATTCCAGCTGCCCTCCGATTTCAGGGGCCTGTAACAGGATTGTCGTGGTGAACTCTGACCGGTCGAAATGCCAGTTCAGTCCCTCTCCCGCCCGTGTGGCCTGCACATTCACCCGGGCCATTCTGTCCGCCATCTGATAGAGCTGCGGCTTTCCCATGGTGGCGGCCAGAAAGTCGGCAAAGGGCTGCCATTCATAGACTTCGAGAACCGGGTTCCCCTCCAGCTGATCCGCCGTGAGGGTGTGATTGACGGTCTGCGACTGCACCATTGCGGGATGATTGGTCTCAATCCCCGGCATGTCATCCCTGAAATAGACATTGTGCCAGCGCGCATGCCGGAAGGACACGGTCTCCATGGCCGGCGTTGCCGCATCCGCCGCCTTCTGCGCCACACCCTCCTTCAGGAAACCGGGCAGGTTGAACATGCCATGGGTTGCCAGATCAGCGCGGCACCGTTCAACCAGTGCGGCATAGCCGGGGCTGTCAGGACGATCCAGCGGATAAGTTTCAAGATCAAGCAGATGGTTCATGTGATGTCCTCCCTGCCCGTATTGTTCATTGTTTTCAAGGCGTGACAACCAGATTAATTATTGGGTATCATAAGAAAAAGTAGAGGCAATATGATCAACCTTCCCTCTCTCACCGGCCTGCGTGCATTTGAAGCGGCGGCGCGATGCGGCAGTTTTGTGCTTGCAGGTCAGGAGCTTGGTGTCAGCTCCGCTGCTGTCAGTCTGCAGATAAAGAATCTGGAAGAGCATCTGGAAAAGAAGCTGTTCGTTCGCAAAGGCAACCGGATCTATCTGACAGATGCGGGCGAGATGATGTATCCCAGACTGGCCCGCGCCTTTGGTGAGCTGTCTGATGCGGCCAGACTTGTCCGGAATGAACGGCACAGCCGACAGCTGGTCATCAGTGTTCTGCCTGCGCTCGCGGATCTCTGGTTTCTGCCGAGAGCGACGGCTTTTCGCGAGAAAACCGGAATTGCGTTGGATATTCGTGTTGAAGATGACCCGGTTGACTTTGAACGTGAGGCCATCGACGTCCGCCTCACATACAGGTCGGCACTTTATGCCGGATATCACCATCAGACATTGTTCTCGGATGTGGCTGTCCCGGTCTGCACACCTGCGTTTCGGGATCAGCATGCGGGAGTGGATGGCACGTTGAACACTATTCCGGACGCATACCTGATCCACATCAGATGGGGTCCGGGCTATGCCAGTGAACCTCTCTGGCAGGAATGGCGGCGCGTTGCAGGCTGTTCAGAGGCTGATTTGTCCGATGCCGGCCTGTGTACCAACGATATCTCGCTGGCAATTTCTCTGGCCCGTCGCGGCGCTGGCATTGCGCTTGTGCCCTCTGTCCTCGCACAGCCGGACATCGCCGCCGGAGCACTCGTCGTGCCGTCGCCGCATCATCTGCCGATGAAAAAAGACTATGTCTGTGTTCTGTCCAACGCCCGGCTCGAGAGCCCGATGGTTCGCTCGTTCCTGACGGTGCTTGCTTCCGGTTAGGGCATGTCCGGTCTCTCCCCGTTGATCCGCCCCATGATCTCTGACAGGCGGGACCAGTCCTGCAGGCTGGCGGGGAGGATGAGGGCGGCTTCTACGAATTCCCATGAGTAGGAGATGATGGCAAAGAGCGTGCCGGTACTGGCTTTGGTGGCGGTGGCCGCGAACCAGAGATTGAACAGGATGAAGCCGAGAAGCACCGCAAAGATCAGGCCATAGACCACGGCTTCGGTATCCGACAGTTTGACCTCGATCTGTCTCAGGCGCTGGAAATGCGCGAGGATGGCCCTTGGGGATTTCCGTTCCAGAATCTGCACCTGCTGCTCGGTCTGCTGGTTATGGGCTCCGTTCAGGCGGAAAAATAGCCGGTGAAACAGACTGTAGAGCCCGATCATGCCGGCGGTTGCGACGAGCGCCGAAAGCGCCAGCATGGGATCAAACGCGTAGAGGATAACCAGCGATACGACCAGCTGGACGGCTGAGACCATCAGCGCGGGGACATTCTCCTCGATGAAATCCACCAGCTCCCGCCCCATGCCGAGACGGGCATTGAGCCGGGAGACGGGCATATCGCCTGACCGCTTTACCAATGCCTGGCCGACCTCCACCCGGATTGTGCCATAGGCGCGGGTGTCATAGATCCGCCGGATCACCGCCACCACGATAAGCCCGGCAAGAAGTGCTGCAAGCTGAACAAAAGCTGTGGTGTCATCGGACAGGAGCCCGTCAATGGCGAAGCCAATGAACAACGGCACCAGAGCGGTGAGTGCCGTCTCGCACAGGGTCAACAGCCAGGTCAGGCTGATCCGTTTCAGGAAGACGGTCAGAAGGCTCTGAATGGTGATGGATCTACCGGTCAGCATGATGTGTTTCCTGCCGCCTCTCTGCTGCAAACAGCCCTTTCACATCTTCCGTCATGACAATCAGCACCGGCATCAGAACCAGCATCAGCGCGGTTGAGAATAACTCGCCGAACGCCAGAGATGCGGCGGCGGGGATGAGATATTGTGCCTGCTCTGAGGTTTCCGTCAGAAGCGGGGTGAGACCGATGACCGTTGTGGCGGTGGTGAGGAAAATCGCCCGGAACCGGCCTGTGCCTGCTTCTTCTATTGCATCTGCCACGGACAACCCGTCGCCGCGGGCCTGATTGTAGCGGGTCATCATCACCAGACTGTCATTGATCACCACACCGGTGAGCGCCAGCATGCCGAAGAACGAGAACAGCGACAGGCTCAGATCCATGATCAGATGGCCGATGGCTGCGCCAATAAACCCGAATGGCACAATGGCCAGAATAAGCACCGGCTGGAAATAGGATTTCAGCGGAATGGCCATCAGCACATAGATTAGCACAGCGGCCACCAGCAGCGCCTCGACCATGCCGCCCCGGATTTCGCCCATTTCCTCAAGTTCTCCGGCCCGCTTGATCTCGACGGTCGGGTATTTGGCCTGAAGTTTCGGGGCAAGTTGCTCGAAGACGGCCTGTGCCACTTCGTCCGGGATGGCCCGGTTGCGGTCGATACTGGCGGCAATGGTGTTGACCCGCTTGCCATTCTGCCGGTGGATGATGCCCGCCACATAGCCGCCATGGATATCAGCGACCGATTGCAGAGGAATCCAGTCCCCGGCCCTGTTTCTGAGGCGCGTCTGCAGCAGGTCGTCAATGGTGTCCCGTGCCTCGCTGCTGTTCTGGACCAGTACCCGCAGCTCGGTGCCGTCGCGGTTGATTTTCTGCACCTCGGCACCGCCAAAGGCATAGCCGATACGGGCTGCCAGGGTTGCCGTATCAAACCCCAGAGACCGGGCCTCGGGTTTCAGGCGGATATCAAGCTGCGGTTCGCCGGTTGAGAGTGTTTCGCGCAGGTTTCCAACCCCGTCTATGGTCTGAAGAAAAGCCCGCACCTCATCGCTGGCCCGGGCCAGCAGAACCGGGTCTTTGGAGAAAAGACGGATACGGAAGCCGCCCGCCAGTTCTTCTGAGCCGGTGACATCCAGCTCGGTTGCCCCCTCCACCTGGCCGATGCGGTCCCGCCAGAGTGCCACAACATCGGTCACCGCTACGCCGGGGCGTTCGGCCACTGGCAGGAGTTCGGCATAGAGCTGGGCCGACTTGGCGCTCTCGATGATGAGGAACTGCGCCCGGATTGGTGGTGTTGACAGGTTGTGCCGGTCTGCAAGCTCCCGGTTCAGACTGTTGCCGATGGCCTCGAACCGCTCCATATGGCTGCGGGTCAGGGCAAAGGGCGCACGGGCATCCATTTTCAGGTTGATGGTGATGACCTGCCCCGGCACTTCGGGGAAGAAGACCGTTTTCACCTTGCCGAGCCCGATCAGCCCGAGCCCCAACGTGCCAGAGGCGATAAACAGGATAAACACCGCATAACGCTGGCGGATGGCTGCCCGCAGCAACGGCGCGTAGAGCCTGTCCCGTACCCACAGGAGACCCGTTTGCGCGCCATTCTGGATGCCACCCCAGAGACGCGCCAGCGGAAAGCGCGGTCGCGCGTCAAGAGATGTGGCCGCCAGATGGGCCGGCAGAATGAACTTGCTTTCCAGAAGCGAGAAAATCAACGCCAGGATCACAATGCCGGAAAACCCCGCCAGCACCTTACCCAGCGGATTATCCAGCAGCAGCATGGGATAGAAGGCGGCAATGGTGGTCAGAACGCCAAAGACGGTGGCTGTTGCCACTTTGTCGACGCCCCGTTCTGTGCCGAGAAACCGGTCCGGGGTTTTCTGTCGCTCCTCATGGACGCTCTCCCCCACCACGACCGCATCATCCACCAGAATGCCAAGAGCGATGATCAGGCCGAATGTGGTGACATCATTGAGCGAGTAATCCACCCATTTTGACCCGGCCACAGCCAGAGCTCCCATCACGGAAATAGGGATGCCCATGGCCACCCAGAAAGCCAGGCGCAGATTGAGAAACAGCGCCAGCACCACAAGAACCAGAAACAGGCCCTGGACCCCGTTGGTGCGCAGCAGGCTGAGCCGGTCAGAGATGTAGCCGGACGCGTCTCCCCAGATGGTCACATGCACATCGGGAGGCAATTGCGGGCGGAAATGCTCGGCCACCTCCTCAACCACGCGGGAGATTTTCAGAAGATTTTCCTTCTGTCCGACCAGAACCTCCATCCCTGCCGTGGGCGCGCCGTTGAAACGGAACAGGGTGTCTCCCTCGCGGAAGGTGTCTTTCACCCGGGCGATATCGCCCAGCGGCACGACGCTGCCATCTTTCCGCTCAAGCACCGGAATGGCCTCATACTGGCTGGCGAACCGGGCCTTGTCGTCGGTGCGGAGCGCAATGGTGCCACCACTGGTGCGCAGGCTGCCGGACTGGAAATCAAGCGAGCTCTTGCGGATGAGCGCGACCACATCGGAAATGGTCAGGTTGAACCGTTCCAGTGCCTGTGGCTCAACCTCTATCCGCATTTCCCGGTCATGTAGCCCCCAGATCCTGAGGCGCGACAGCTCCGGCCGGGCCAGAAGAGCCTCGCGAAACCGCTCGGCCAGAATCTGCAGGCTCAGAGGATCAGTCCTGCCATGCAGGTTGACGTAGAGCGCGGGGAAGTCAAAACCGCCGGTCTCAATCACCGGTCGCCTGACGCTCTGGGGGAAATCGGCAATGCCATCTATGCGCAGGCGGACCTTGTCGAGCAGGATCTGCAGGTCCTGCCCCCCGGCCCGGCGGACAATCACCACCGACAGCTCCTCATGAGACCGGGCGGTGATGCTGCGCACACCCTCCAAGCCCTCCAGTGCCTTTTCAATGCGGCGACTGACCAGTTCATCAACCTGGGCCGTGGATGACCCGAGCGCTGTTGTGGTGATGATGACGCTTTCCGGCGGCACACGCGGAAAGCCCTCAATACGGATCGTCAGCGCGGTCTTGATGCCGAGAAACAGGATCAGCACCATCACAAGATTGGCGGCAACGGGATTGCGGATAAACCAGCCGGTGAGCGCATGCATGGCCTAACGGGCCTCCCCGTCTGTATCCGTATCCGCCTCGGTGGGCGCAACTTTCTGTCCGGGAAGGAACGAAATCAGAGGCATTGTGGCCACCCGCAGACTGTCTGTCCCTTCCGGTGCCCTGATGATCAGCCGGTTTTCCCGCCGGGTGAGAATGTCAGGTGTCAGACGCCGGAGCCTGTCTTTATCATCCAGATGCCACAGGAACCCGTCCTGACTGAGGGCGGAGGCGGGCAGGTCAAGGGCGTGGCTGACAGTGCTGCCTTTCAGGACAACCCGGACAAAATCCCCGCCCAGCACCTTGGCGGCATCATCTCCCTCAACAACCAGGAACACCTTGTATTGCCGCGTGGTTTCATCGAGAAACCCGCCGCCCTGGCGCACTTTGGCTTGGGCGATGGGGGCACCGGACTTGTCGACAATCTCCGCCATCTGCCCCGCAAGCGAGGCTTCAAGCAGGCCCCAGTCCCGCGCGCCGAGCTCAACGGTCAGCTCGAACCGGCTGTCATCAGCCAGGGTCACCAGAGGATCGCCCACGCTGACGCTCTGGCCCGGACTGACGAACCGTGCGGTCACAAAGCCTGAAAACGGCGCTGTGATAATCGTATCCGCCAATTGCTGGCGGGCGGCTGCAACCTGGGCCTCGGCTGAAGTGACCGCGCGTCTGGCAATATCAAGCTGTGGCAGTTTCAATGCCAGGTCATTGGCCGGCTTGGTGCCGGTGCGTTCAAACTCCCGTCGGGCCAGATAGGTGGCATTCCGGGCCTGCAGAAGGGTCAGCTCGGCGGTTGCAAGAGCCTGCTCGGCTGCGGCCAGGTCCGCCTTGTAGCGGCTGCCCTCAATCACCAGAAGCTCTGTCCCGGCGACCACCCGCTCGCCTGCCAGCGCCGTATCATTCACCCGCAACACCCGACCAGAGACCGCAGCCCGCACCTCAGCCATCCAGCGCGGCCGGATTTCAGAGAACGCCGAGACGGTGACTGTTTCAGGCGCAACAGGAACAGACGTCACAGAGACCAATGGCAAGGGAGGCGGGGTGTCACGGGTGGTGACATCAACCGTGTCTTCCATCTCGTCGAGGATCACGAGAACCCCGAACAGAACAGCCATCGCGCCCAGAATCCAGAGCGATCGGGACAGCCAGGATGTCCGGCCATGAGAGTGTCGATTATGAGAGGGCCGATCACGAGAGGTCTCGGTCTCTGCCCCCTCTCCATTCTCTGCTGCATTTTCTGCCGTATTGTCCGGTCGATCGGCCCCAACCACGTCTCGAGCCATATCCTGCCTCACATAAATGAATGAACGTCCGTTCATTATGTAAGACGCATGCGATACGGTGGCAAGAGCGAATGACGGGAAAACAGACCTCAGGATAACTTTCCAACTCATCGTCAATGAGCTTGCCCGGCCGACCAGCGCGTGCGCTTTGTCCCTTCTTGCTGAATGAACTGCCAGGCATCGATCAGGAGGCCAGCCAAAACGGGATATGCTCTATATCTCCCGATTGGGTATGGCCAGCTTTTCCAGAAGATAATTGGCCACGAGTGAGACATGAGATTCCCCTGCCCCCTGACGATGGACGGAGATAGCCACGTTGGCTGGTGGGGGAAATCCCTTCTGTCTGTCGATGATCTTAAGGCTGTCGGGGATGACTGATGCTTCCATCATCGAGACACCGGAATTTTCGAGAATGGCTTTCTCCATCAGTCCGATGCTCCGGGTGGAATAAGCCACGTGCCATGGCCGTTCAATGCGTTTCAACGCGTCCAGCGCAATCTGACGACAGACGCATCCGGTTGGGAACAGGACGAGTGACAGCGGCTTTGTAGGGTCGTCGACATAGTCCGGGGCGGCGACCCAGTGCAGCGGCTCATAGCGTGCAATCTCCCCAGCTACAGAGTTCATCGGATGAGTGGCCACAACGATGTCAAGCGATCCATTGCCCAGCTGTGGGAGCAGATCACAGGTATTGTCGCAAATAACCTCCAGTTGAAGCCGGGGATATTCCTTGTTAATGGCCGACAGGATAGGAGGCAGCAGGAATGTTACATAGTCATCCGGAGCCCCTATCCGGACGACACCGGCTGCCTCCGGGCGCTGGATATGGGAAAGTGCTGCATCATTCATGGTGAGGATACGGTTGGCATAAACCAGCAGTGTTTCTCCTGCATGCGTCATCACCACAGACTGACGGCTCCGCTCGAAGAGGCCTTTTCCGACGATTTCCTCAAGCCTCTTGATCTGCAGGCTAACCGCTGACTGGGTTCGACCAATTGCATTCGCTGCCTGTGTGAAATTGAGGTGGGTTGAGACGGCCACAAAAGATCTCAAAAGGTCTATTTCAAGGTCACGTTTCATAGGATAATCATAAGAAAAATTCATCATGATTAGCAAATTAATTCGTTTGTGAAATTATCTGAAGCACCTCTACCCTGATTGTGGAGGTGATCATAATGTTGGATATTCTTGCACGAAGCATGTTTGCAGCAACACGCATGTCATCAGTGGCAATAGAGAAGCAGGAAACGGACTGGCAAACACGTCAAATCCGGAGATCGGAAAAAACCTCTCTTGATCTCAAGGCGCAGAGTCAGTCAATCCAGCCGACGGCACATGGACGAAAACTTGCAGAATTTGCCCGCCTTCATCGTGAGGCCGGTGCGTTCCTGATGCCTAACGCCTGGGACGCCGGAACGGCTCGAATTCTGGAAAAGCTGGGCTTTCCGGCTTTGGCCACCACCAGCGCAGGGCTTGCAATCTCAATGGGAGTGCGGGATTCGAGTGGCAGTCTGTCGCGCCGTCAGGTTCTGGATAACGCGCGTTCCATTGTTGCAGCAACGTCCCTCCCCGTTTCGGCTGATCTGGAAAACGGCTTTGGTTCGAGGCCGGAGGATGTGGCGCAGACCATTCGTGAAGCGGAGGCAATCGGGTTATGTGGTGGTGCGATTGAAGATTCGACCGGGGATCCGGAGGACCCGATCTACAGCTTTGAATTGGCCGTTGAGCGGATACGTGCGGCTGTCGCGGCCAAATCCATGAAGGCATTCCTGATCACGGCAAGGTCTGAGAACTTCATCTGTGGTCGGCCGGATCTTGCTGACACGATTTGCCGGCTGAAGGCATTCGAGGATGCAGGAGCCGATGTGGTTTATGCGCCCGGCCTTCCCGATATTGAAGCGGTTCGTGCAGTGTGCGAAGCGGTCACGGTTCCTGTTAATGTAGTCGTTGGGCTGACCAGTGCCTCATGCTCAATAGGCGATCTGTCGATGGCTGGCGTTCGCCGCGTTAGCACAGGCGGATCTTTGGCGCGCGCCGGGCTTGGCGAGATGATACGAGCGGCGACAGAGCTGAAAGAACGTGGGACCTCAGACTATGCGGAGAGGGCGATATCGGATGCGGATGTAAGCAGTCAGATGGTGAGTGAGCGTCAGATTGCAGGCTGAGATCCAGCAGAATTGCCACTTGCCCTCATATCGCATAGCACTGCCATATGGCATGATATAAAACTTATATTAGGCCATATTAGAGCTTTGTCATGGTGCTGCATCCGTTGGTATTATTCCCTGTCCAGCTCGGCCACGAAGGCGGCGAGGGTGTCCGGGGTGACTTTTGCGGCGTGGTCGGCGGTCGGGAAGCCGCCGGACAGGACGTCTTCATGGAACGCGGTCAGGGCCTTGATCCGTTCAGCCTGGGCCTCCTTCAGGATGGCTGCGAGGTTGCCATAGGATTTTGCATGCCGGGGCAGTGTCTCGGTCTCTCCGCAGATATCATTGGTGTAGAGGAAAATAACATCCGCACCGGCGCCTGCGCCAATGGAGAAGGTCACAAGGCTGGAGCGTTTTGAAATCTCCGCCAGTGTCTCTCCGGCTATCAGCTCCACCTCGACCCCGAAGGCTCCGGCATCCTCAAGCTGGCGGAAGCGGCGTTGAACCTCCTTGGCGCTTTCGACAGTCTTGCCCACGGCCTTCATGCCGCCATAGCGGGTGGAATGACGCGGGCTGACGCCAATATGGCTCATGACGCTGAACCCCTCGTGCGCCAGTTTCTCAATACTGCGGAGGCCGCGGGTGGTGAACAGGGCATCGCTGCCCCGCTCCATGACCGAAAGTGCCGCCCTCAGGATCTCCTCGTCTGTGGCAAACTGGGTCGGAGGCAAGGCGGTGATGATCAGCGCGTTTGGAGCCCCGGCCCGCACCACATCGTAATCATCATAGTCGCACGAAATGGTGTGGATGCCTGCAGCGGCACAGGCCTCGGCCTCATCCCGGCTGATGGCGGTTGCCATGGAATATTTGCGGATGCCCTTGTTGTCCTGAAGATCCTTGATGGTCAGCAGACGCTGAGTGGGCTGCATGCCGTAGGTATACATGTTTTTCACAAGGTCTCTCCCTGACGACGGTTGCCTGCCTTATCTGCCCAGGCCCGGTAAAGGTCGTGGAAGTGGCGCATGGCATGCTCTGAAATGCCGTGATCACCTGGGTCATTCACATACCAGCCGTTTTTGAACCCGCGCTGGTTCATGCCGCGCTGGACATTTTCGCACAGTTCCTTGTCCTCAACCGAGACCACAGTGGTGGTCCAGATAGAGCGTAGTCGTTCCCGTTCCGCAGCACCCGGATCAGTGGGCTCTTTTGGCTTCAGCGACAGCGTGTAGCGTGAGGTCCGGCCTGGCTCCAGCGGATCGAACCGCGAGACATAGAAATTGCGGGTGCCCGGAAACTGGCCAAAGACAATGTTGGGGAACATCCACCAGAACTCACCGACCAGCACATCATGATCCAGATCCAGCGGAAAGGCCGCATTATCGGCTTTCATCCGGGTCGGGGCATTCTGATAGGTGTAGTTCGGGAACATTGAGAAGGTGCTGCTGCCGATATCCATCATCTCGTTGAATTCAGGATGGGCCATCTGGCAGTGATAGCACTCCAGATAATTGTCGAGCATGATTTTCCAGTTGGCATCGCACAGATAGGTGTGACCAAATTCAGCCCCATCCCGGTTGACCACATAATCGGCGAGATCCGGGCAGGCGCGCAGCATCTGGGCAGCCATCCCCGGCGCATAATCCGCCAGGGGCTGAATATCCGGATTGGCCGAGACAAAGACCAGGCCCAGCAACACATCCACCCGGATCGGGATCAACTGATGGCGCTCCGGACTGGCTTTCCGGTCAACGCCGCGCGCACCGCGCAGATTGCCGTCAAGCCCGAAGGTCCAGGCATGATAGGGGCAGGTGATAACGGATTTGCGGCCGGACCCGTTGACCAGCCTGTGCCCGCGGTGGGGGCAGACATTGTGATAGCCCTTCAGGTCACCATCTGTGGTGCGGGTCAGAAAATACTCCTGCCCCTGCAGGCTGAAGGCGTAGAAATCCTTCGGTTCGGCAATGTCCGAGACGTGGCAGACAAACTGCCAGCTGTTATAGAGCAGATCATTGACCTCTGCTTCCATAACCTTTTGATCCGTGTAGTAATACGCAGCAAGTGTATCCTTGCGCCCGTCCGGATCATGGGCGATCTCGTGCAGCATGGCATGATCAGCAGACATATTGGCCCTCCTCCTGGGAGTAGGTCTTATAATTATTACCCCCGATTAGTGTGAGCGCCATATCCGGCACCCGGCTCCAGGAACAGTAAGCCGGAGAACGACACGGATTGACAGCACAAAAAATTTTGCAGACCATAACAAAATTATAGTGGAGAGAATGGGAGCCTGTCATGGCGGGACTGAAAGACACATTGCCGCCAGCCAACGCCCTTGTGGTGTTTGAGGCCGCTGCCCGTCATCTGAATTTCACCCGCGCCAGCCGTGAGTTGAAGATTGCCCAGCCAGCGGTCACCCGCCAGATCAGAAACCTTGAGGCTGATCTTCAGATACGGCTGTTCCACCGCAATAACAACCAGCTGACCCTGACGGCTGAAGGCGAGCAGATGCAGCAGGTGGTGAGCGAGGCGTTACAGAGAATCTCGGCCTTGTCGGAGATTTTCAGGAACACCGGCACTGAGAAGCTGCTCATAGGCTCCACCTTCGCCTTTGCCAATCTGTGGCTGGTTCCCCGCTTGCCCGCCTTGCGCAAGGCACTTGATGGTGCGCATCTTAATCTGCTGATTTCTGAGGATTACGAGGATTTCAGCACCAGCAATCCGGATTTTTCTATCCGGTTTGGCCGCGGGCACTGGCCGGGCATGATGGCCCACCGGCTGTTTGCCGAGGAAGTCTACCCTGTCGCCACTGCCGAGCTTGTGGAGACCCATGATCTGCACTCAGCTGAAACCTGGCAGACTGTGACGTTGCTTGATCAACCAACGGACGCACGGCACGAGCCGTGGATGACATGGTCCGAGTGGCGCAAGCGGTCTCCCGCACCTGATCTCAGCACCTGTAACGTCACGGCCTTCGACAATTATCTCTATGTGCTGGACGCCGCCTGCAATGGCGAGGGGGTTGCACTCGGGATGACCGGCCTGACCGACGCGTTTGAAGCCCAGCATGGTCTGGTCCGTATCGGTTCCCGTTCGGTGACCAGCCAGGCGGGATATTACCTGGTCTACCCCGAATGGTATCCCCGCCCCCGCACCATTACCGCCCTTCTGTCGATTCTCAAGGAAGGCGGCCCTTAGCGGCTTGCATCTACGAATAGGAATAAAATCCTATCCGAACAGGGCTGTGAAACCGATTGCGGCCAGGTTGAGGGTGAGGCTGTAGAGGATCAGAAGGCGCGCCACATCGAACCGGCCTCCTGTATCAGCCTGCAGGGTCTGTCCGTTTGCCGTGGCTTTGGCCTCGGGGGCCCGAAGTGCCCAGCCAAGAAACAGGAACAGAATGGGCAGCCAGTCCAGCGTATAGCGCTGCACATTGACCTGGGTATAACCGTTTGAGTGATAGAACAGGGTGATGCCGGTAATCAGCGCAATCACCAGCCAGCCCACGACCATCTCCCGCCGGACAGGTGCCAGCAGTGCCAGGAGCACAAAAGGACTTCCGGCCAGAAGCGAGGTGCCGAAGCGATCCATGCCCACAGGTGTCAGGGCAACGGGGCCGGTGAAATCCAGGTGGAACCCCTGCAGGAACAGATACACCGTGTTGAACAGGACATAATCGGTTGAGAACAGCCCGATCGTGTTCAGTCGGCTGGCGATAATATCGCCCTCCACAAGACCCAGATTGGGATCAATCAGATAGCGGTAACCGGTTTCTGTCACAGAACCGAAACGCACCCAGTTATAGCCGAAATAGGCCAGAATGGCCGCAGCTATAGGCAACCCGATCAGGAGGGTCTTCCAGAGAACTTCCCGGTCGATGCGGAATACGGTCCGGCCGGGGTCCATGACCATGACCAGCATCAGCGGGGCGTAGAAAACAGACATCTGCCGGGTGAGAAAGGCAAGCCCGATATAGAGGCCGATGAGCAGCAGGCGTTTTCTGTGCAGCGCTTCATAAAGGGCTGCTGTGACCAGAAGAAAGGCAATGGACTGGGCGTAGAACCACACCATGTCAGCCCGAAGCACCACAAACAGCACCGGGGAGCCGAAAATAAGGGCCGCCGTCAGCCAGAGGCTGCCGCGCCTGTTGAGGCCAAGCGACAGGAATATCCGCCGCCACAGGAGGCTCGCCAGAAAGACAGCGGCTAATGCAATCAGGTGGAAGCCGGAAAAGCCTGCTCCGAACAGGGCCACAAACGGCATGGTCACCAGGGCCGGGAAAGGCGGGAAGATGACCCAGTTGCGCCCGTCAGGGCCGGTGGCGCAATCCACATCGAAACAGCGGTCCACATCAAGCCGTCCATCCAGAAAGGAGGCCGCCAGAGCCGCGTAAGAATTGGTGCCGCCAACCTCGCTGGCCGTCAGGTAGAAGAGCGGGCCAAGAAGCGCGAGAACCAGACCGGCAAGCAGGCTGTCCATCAGATAATCGGGTAATCGAGCTGGGACGGTGAACCCTTGAAAACCGGCCTGTGAACGGGTGCTGGTATCAGACATGAAATCCTACCGGAATGTATAAAACTTGTGGCCGATATAACTGGAGAACGCCGGGGTTGCGACGCCGATGAAATGGGCAATGTCTTCCGCGTGCCATGTCCAGCCGATGGCGGGGAAACCGTAGTCCGCAAGGCCCCAGCTGATGAGATAGACCTGGGTAATCCCCACCGCATGAACCACAAGGAAGCGGCGCACCTGCCCGGCTGTGTCGCGGTTTCCGGCCCGGAAGATAACCCTCTGGAACATCAGGAAGGCGACCACCATGCCAATCAGATAGGCCAGAACAACGGCCGCCTCAAAAGGCATCACATGGTTCAGGAGCCAGCGTGAGAACAGATTGACAAAGGCTGCAACGCTGCCGCTCAGCACAAAGCGGGTGAATTCGACGGCAAGGCTGCGGAGTGCCGCGATCAGCCTCCCCTCCTGGCCCCTCTCCTGTCTCCCCTTCCCGGGCTCTTTTTTCAGAGAAATGTCTGTGCTCATGGGGTTACACCAGCGTTGCCGCAGCCATTGCGAGGGCCAGAAGGCCGCCGAGCGCAAGGCTGGTTCTGTCTTTTACGGCGAAGGTGACCGGGTCATCATCCAGCGCGCCGCGATGAGCCAGCAGCCAGACCCGCAACAGCCAGAGCGGGATCATCACCGGCGCGGCCCAGAGAAAGCCGGTGGCCGTATAAATACCGGCCGGCATGGCCTCGAACACCAGATAGAACACCAGAACCTGAATTGAGGCCGCCGCAGACGCCAGGCCAAGGCCAAGGGTCAGGATCGCATCGCTGGCATGGTAACCGCGACCGGCAATGGTCTGCTTCTTTTGCTGCCTGTTGCGCTCAAGCTCCACATGGCGCTTGGCCGGTGCCAGAGAGAAGAAAAAGAACATGGAAAACGTCAGCAGCCACTGAGACGGGGTTACCCCTGCAAGCACGCCGCCCATGGCAATCCGCAGGGTGAAAAGCCCGCCAATAATCATGGTATCCAGTAGGGCCACCCGCTTGAGGCGCCAGGAATAGGCCAGCGTCATCACGAGATAGACAAGAAGGCTGCCCGCAAAGACCGGCGACAGGGCAAAACCGGCAATCAGACCTGTGAGGATTGCAACGGGTCCAACAACAAGACCGTCTGAAAGACTGAGTGTGCCGGAGGCAAAGGGCCGGTTGCGTTTCGTCGGATGGGCGCGATCGGCATCAAGGTCCGACAGGTCGTTGAGAATATAGGTGCCGGATGCCACCAGGCCGAGCGCAAACATGCCTGCAAGAACGGTCAGGATCACGGCGGGGTCTGTATAAGCCGCGCCTAGGATCATCGGCACGAACAGAAGGGCGCTCTTGCTCCACTGATGCAGCCGCGCTGCCTTGACCCACAGCCATAGACGAGAACTGGTGCTGCCCGCCTAGTCCGGGAAATGCCGGGTGATCGGCTTGTTAAGCCTGACAGCGGACCGGTTTGCAGCAGGATTGTTGCCAGCGAGCAGGATCTCGTCTGCCTCGCGCCATACGGTCACGTCTGCCGTGCTGTCGCCGATATAGGCGAAGCCGTCGGGGAAGCGGTCCTTCAGGTAGCGGGCTTTCGCGGCACCTTTGAGATTAATCGTCCCCTTGCTGCCCGCGCAGGAATCAAAGATCCCGAGCCAGGAGGCAATGGCCGTGACAATGGACTGATCCGCAGCACTGACCAGATGAATTTGCCGCCCCCGCTGCTTTTCCTCATGCAGATAAGCCAGAAGGTCATCCCGATAGGGAAGGTTTTCCGGGCGACCTGCATCGAGCTGGTGTGCCAGAACCTGTTTGAAACGGGCCTTGCCCTGCGCAAGCGCAAACAGAGCGCGCAGAGCAACAAACGGGCGGCTGAACAGGGTTACAACAAAGGCTTCAAACAGCATGTCTGTCTGCACCTAAGTGCCGTCAAGATCTACAATAAGGGGTTGCATCAAGGCCTCGAATAAACGTGTAAAATCCGAAAAAACAACCGGACTTCGACCTTAGGTAAAATAAAAGAGAGCTGAATTTAAAGGGAAATTTTCGACAAAACACGCATATGGTTATTATATAAAATTCTACATATAATAATTGTGGTAATGTATGCTGAGGCTGATGTGGAGTATGGCAATAGTGGGGTCAGTTGCATAGAGGGGCGAAATCCTGCGCCAAGCTCTCGGCGGTGCGGAAAATGGCAGCTTCGAGTCCATATTGACCGATGCTGCAGTGTGGCCCAAAGTCAGCTTACTCAAAACCGGGTGAGGTAATGATCAACCATAGTACTGCTGCGGTCAGATGTTATCGTCTTGCTGGTGTGGTCAATTCGTAAAGAAGGTCCGCTAATGTCATTCAGCCTTTCTTCAACCATGTCACTCTTTAACCTACTATCGAGCGCCATAGGATTGGTGCAAGACGGCTCTGGTGGGGTTTCGGCTCTTTCGAAACTCCTTTCGAAGCAAAAACAAGAGCAGTTGAACACCAAGATTCGAGAACTCTACTTTGTTCCCACCGGAATGCTTGGCACGCTTAGAAAGCTAGAGAAGAGCCCAAAAGTTGAGTTAGTTGAGGTGCTTAGATCGCAGTACGAGGATAGTAGAGAAGCTACGCACACTGCGTTAGTAGAAATCCGAACTTTCTTCGAAGAAGTTGGCCGTGAGTCTTTGCGCCAATATGACCAGCTTATTGAAATCACGGATGGATTTTTGGGAAAGGACGCCATTCGAAGCGAGATACGAATGATTCTCGATGACCCTAGTATGCTGGAACACCCCCTCAATCGTGACGGCTTTTTGGATGAAGTACGTAGATTAATAGTAAAGATTGAGGCATTCAATGAAGCACTCATAGTGTTCCATGATCGGCGATTGATTAGTCGGCACGACGTATGAAAAGTTGTCAAGCAGACATTGGAGCAGTTGCGACAAAAGCTCACTTCGTCCTCACAGCCGACCTCCGTGTCCCAGTTGAACAACGGTCTATCTTGGTCGAAAACGCTGTGAGGCAGATCAAAGGTTTGCGGGTTGGACTATCCTGCAAGTTCAAGTGGGGCTGAGACCACGAAATTGCTTAGCGCAGGATTTCGCCCCTATATGCAACTGACCCCATAGTCTGCGCGTTACGCCTGCAAAACAGGCTATGAGTCTGCTCTGTCCGGTTATGCATCTCCGGGGTAAGACTCTGTTAACCAAAAAAAACTGGACAGAATCGCCGAAAGTCATAAAGCTGTTCGCGACGCTTTAGAGCGTTAATTGAGGTTTTTTCCGTCATGGTGCGGTAGATAGCCAGAAGCGATCAGGAATGACAGTGGATACGGATCAGGCATTTGAGAGCCCTTCGCAGCAGATTGAACGCTATGCGTCGCTGTTGTCAACGCAGCTGAATGCCCTGCGTGAACGGATGTATCCGCCTCAGGCGCAGAAAAACCTGCGCAAGTTCTCAGCCCCTGAATCAGCCCGTCTGCTGGGCATTGCCGAGAGCACGATCCGGCAGATGTCACTGGATGGAGAAGGGCCTGACCCGGAGCGCCTGCCGAATGGGCGCCGGATTTATTCCCTCAAAGAAATCAACGAGCTGCGGGATATTCTCGCGAGCAAGCGGCCAGCAGACGCTTTGCGTTTTCGGCCCAGGCGGCAGGCGGGGGACCGGCTGCAGGTCATTTCGGTTTCGAATTTCAAGGGCGGGTCGGCCAAGACGACAAGCAGCGTGCATCTGGCACATTTCCTGGCGCTTCAGGGATACCGGGTGCTGGCTGTGGATCTGGACCCGCAGGCCTCCATGAGCGCCATGTTCGGTGCCCAGCCGGAGCTGGACGTGGCCAGCAATGAGACCCTGTGGGCGGCCATTCGCTACGATGAGGAGCGCAAGCCCTTCCGGTCCGTGATTCGAAAAACCTATTTCGACGGGCTCGATCTGGTGCCGGCGAATCTGGAGCTGATGGAGTTCGAGCATGCCACGCCGCAGGCGATAGCCACCGGTCAGGCACGGGGGCAGGACGTATTTTTCCGCCGGATCGCCAATGTGATTGCTGAAGTGGAGGACGATTATGATGTGGTGGTGTTCGATACACCCCCGCAGCTCGGTTATCTGACACTGGGGGCTCTGTTTGCCTCAACCGGTCTTCTGGTCACCGTTCATCCGGCCATGCTGGATGTGGCCTCCATGAACCAGTTTCTGCTGATGCTCAGCGATCTGATGGCGGTGATTGAAGCCGCCGGCGGCACCATGAACATGGATTTCATGCGGTTTCTCATCACACGGCACAATCCCAATGATGCGCCCCAGCAGCAGGTTGTCGGACTGTTGCGGATGCTGTTTGGCGAAGATGTGCTGACCAATGCGGTGTTTGAGACAACAGCCATTGCCAATGCCGGGCTCGACAAGCGCTCGCTTTATGAGATTGAGGCCAGTTCCATGTCCCGGGATACCTATAAGCGCGCCATTGAAAGCGCGGATGCGGTGAATTTCGAGATTCTTGACCTGCTCAAACGCTGTTGGGGACGGGAGACATGACCAAGAAGCCGTCACGGACGCAATTGTTCAGCTCCATTGTCAGCTCGATGGCTGACGATCTGGAACAGGGGAGCAAGACACCCTCCCCTGCCCCCGCTGGTGGGGCTGCGCAGCGTGTGGGCTCTGGCGTAATCTCGGCGACCAAGGACACGGTTATCTCGGAGCTGCGTGAGGAACGGGACCGGCTGAAGACGGAACTGGACAGTGCAGCCGCCACCGGCGTCAGTACTCTTGATCCGGCCCTGATAGACCCCTCCCCTTTCCCGGACAGGCTGGTGGATAGCGGCGCTGAGGAGGCCTTTGAGCTTCTGAAGCAGTCTATTGCAGCCGAAGGGCAGCAGATTCCGGTTCTGGTTCGTCCTTCTGCTGACAATGAAGGCCGTTATCAGGTGGCTTATGGCCATCGTCGTCTCCGGGCCGTGCAGGAACTGGGTGACAGGCCCGTCAGGGCGATTATCCGGGACCTCACTGATGCGGAACTGGTTCAGGCCCAGGGGCTTGAGAATTCGGCCCGTGAGAATCTCAGCTATATCGAGCGGGTTCTGTTTGCGGCGCATGTAAGGGCGCTGACGGATGACCCGGCTGAAGAGGTGGCGCGGGTCAAGCTGGCCCTGTCGGTTACCGATGCCGAAGCCTCCTACATGAAGCGGATCAAGACAGGGATAAACGAAAAACTTATCCTCGCCATCGGTCCTGCCCCTAAGATTGGCCGACCGCGCTGGATGAAGCTTGTGAGTCTGGTGGAGGAGGAAGACGCAGAAAAAAGCGCCCTCGCCTATATCCGGTCGGCCGGGTTTGGCCAGATTGACGGCTCGGACCAGCGCTTTCTGGCCGTGCTCGATCATCTGACGGCACGTGCCGCCCGGGATGAAGCAAGGAGCGGATCGCCAGAGAGTGATACGCAGGAGACAACTGAGATCACGATTGACGGCCAGATGGTGGGGTTGTTGAAGAAATCGGGACGTAAAGCGTTGTTAACGCTGGAGAATAAAGAGTTTGCGGATTATCTGGCAGACCAGATACCTGCCCTGCTGGCGCGATTTGAAGCGGAGCAATAGCAGGTAGAGTTCGAGCGGTGACAGCGTGACCTGTCATCGGAACCGGAGCAATGATCGAGAGATATTGCCCATAGAATGGAGACAGAGAGCAAAGAAAAAGGCCTCCAGGCAGTATGACCACCCAGAAGCCCTGTATCATTTAGCACCTGCTACAGAATCAGCTTCTCATCTTTGTGTCAAGGTTTAGCACGCCGTTTTGCGTGGATAATTTCTCTTTGCCTGATGACAGACCATCATGACAGACATTGCGGTATCCGCGCCCTTTGGGGCTGCCGGGCTGACAGCGCGTGCGCTGAAAGGCCAGGCTCTGGCCGGGTCTTGTCCGGATTCTGCCCGGGCAGACAAATGGCAGATCCTGCGGGATCTTACCGACACGCGGCATGATTACGGCCTTTCTGACCGGGCTGTTGCTGTGTTGTCGGCTCTTTTATCCTTTTATCCAGACGATGAGCTTGCGGGTGATGGCAATCTGATTGTCTTTCCGTCCAATCAGTCGCTCTGCTCCCGTGCCCACGGCATTTCCGAACCGACCCTGCGGCGGCATCTGACCAGTCTCGTACAGTCCGGCCTCCTGGTCCGGCGCGACAGCCCCAATGGCAAGCGTTATGCCCGTCGGGATGGTGATGGCGAGATCACAAAGGCCTTTGGTTTCGATCTCTCGGCTCTTCTGGCTCATGCCAGCCAGCTGAGGGAAAAGGCCAAAGTCATGCGTCAGGAACGCCGCCTGTGTCAGGACCTCAGGGAGCAGATCACCCTGCTGCGCCGCGACGTCTGCAAGACCATTGAGTTTGCTATTGAGGAAGCGCTCCCTGGCCCCTGGGCGCAGTTGCTGGAGGATTATGCACGCCTGGCGGCCCCACTGAAGCGGAGAGCGAGCCTCGAGGAGCTTCAGGCGGCATATCAGGCGATCTTCTCACTCAACGAAACCGTTCATAAGAATCTGAAACTGAAGATAAATTTTAAGAATATGAACGGCAATGCCGCTAATTCTGAGCGACACAAACAAGATTCAAAACCGATTCCCTATTCTGACTCTGAAAAAAGCTCACCAGATTGGAATGAAGACGCTTCGCCGGATGATAACAAAGACCCTCAGCATTCAGATGAAGCGCCCTATTCCCGATCCCAGGAGAAGACAGATGATGGAGGTATAAAGTCACCTTCCCCTGAAGCGAGAAGCACTCTTCGAGGTGAAAGTCCGGGAAGCTCGCCATCGAACAAGTGGATGGACATGAAGCTTCATCTGAAGACCGTTCTAGATGCCTGCCCTCAACTTCAGGCCTGTCAACCGGATCCCATCATATCCTGGGCTGGTTTGGTGGAAGCGGCCGATCGCGCCTGTCTGGCACTCGGTATCAGTGAAAGCGCCTGGACTGAAGCGCGGAACAGGATGGGTGTTTATGCAGCGGCTGTAACAATTGCCACAATCGTGCAGCGGGCCGATGTTATCCAATCCCCGGGCGGATATCTGCGCGCCCTCACCGCCAAGGACGGCTTTACGCCTCTGGCCGCCATTGAGGCGTTGATGCGCAAGAAGGTGAAACCGGATGTTTGATGAGGCTTGGATTATGGGTCGAGTGGTTTTAACAGCTGTTAAAACACCAAACCTTTAACCTGAATTGGCAGCGGTGCTTTAACAGTATGTTTCTGCGCGAGCTTTTATCCGAAAAGTCTATCAACTTTTCAGAAGCACGCTGTAAATAGCCGGACGTGGAATATTGGGTGACATTTAGCCGACTTGATTTTAACAGCTGTTAAAACAGCAATGTCGAGATTGAGATCAAGCATGATAGAAGCAGACCATAACACCCCCTGCCCTTGCGGCTCAGACCGGTCTCTGGCTGACTGCTGCGGCCGGTTCCTGAATGGTGAGGCGGTGCCACAAACGGCGGAACACTTGATGCGTTCCCGCTACACCGCTCATGTTCTGGTGGCTGTTGACTATCTGAAAGAGACGCTTTGGCCAAAGCATCAGCCTTATTTTGATCCGGTGGCTGTGGGTGAATGGGCAGCCCGGAACCATTGGGCCGGACTCACGGTAATTGCGACCAATCTGGGATCCGAGAAGGATCGGGATGGTACAGTTCTGTTTGAAGCGCGCTATCTTGCCAATGGGCGGTTGGATACCCATCGAGAGCTCAGCCGGTTTCGAAAAAAAGCGGGCCGCTGGTACTATGTGGAAGCCCTCCCCGAGTAAAAGATAAAATTGCCGGTTTCCCGGTCAGAGGCATTTAACGCTTCTTCCGCTTGGCGTTTGTCCCAGAGAATTTGCAGCGATAGAACCGCATCGGGTGTTTGAAGTAAGGAGTTCTCCGGTGCAGTTCCTGAGACAGGATTATCAGTTTCTTTTGTTTGAATTTGAAGGCCGTATTTCCCGATTGCAGTTTTGGGTCGGGCTGAGCGTTATGGCTGCGGCGTATGCGAGCCTCTTCATGCTGATATCAATGATGCTGCCGGATCTGGTAAGCGCTGCCCTGATTGTGCCGATGATCGTATTTGCTGTGACCATGCCGGTGGCGCTTGTCATCAAACGATTGCATGACAGTAACCGAAGCGGATGGTGGTATCCGGGCTTTCTGATTTTAACAGCTGCGCTGGACGTCTGTCTGTTTCTGCTTCTCAAGCCGCAATTCGCCATGATCGGTTCGGGTGTGGTGACAGCCCTGTTGAATCTCTGGCTTCTGGTCGAGCTGGGATTTCGCACAGGAACCCGGGGGCCAAATCAATACGGACATCGGCACGTGGCTGAGAAAAGTCGCGGGCATGCCTTTGTTTAAAGACCCGCTGCCTTTGTCAGATTGATCTTGAACCGGTCGCGGATCTGCTGGTAGCGCCGGGTCATTTGCGGTGACGCATGGCCCAGTTGCTTCTGAATATGACGTTCGTCAATCTCCGCACTTGAAGCAAGGCCTGAGCGAAGAGAATGACCGGAAAACAAGCGAAGCCGCTCTGTTTCTGGTAACTCTTGTCTGATGCCGGAAGCCAGAACAGTCTTCTTCACCAGTCGTGCCACATGCTTGTCTGACAGGCGGTTGCCGCTAATGGCGCGATTATCCCTCAGGATTGAGCGAAAAACAGGGCCATGAGCCAGTTTTGCAAAATGAATCCAGGTCTCAAGAGCTTTAACCGGGCAACTCGCTTCTGATGATCCCCTGCCGATAACAGCGTCTCGCCAGCCTGTTTTGCTGCGAAATGTCAGAAGAGCGCCCTGCTCTACAAGTTCAATCCAGCCGGATCCGTCATCCGTGTCGTCGGGATTGAGATCAAGCCCGACAATCTCGGACCGTCTCAGGCCTCCGGCGAACCCCAGAAGCAGAATGGCTCGATCCCGGAGGCCTCTCAGCGAATGGTCCAGCGTGCCGACCATGGCGAGAATATCATCTGCAAAAATGGCTTCCTTCTTGCGCGGTGGTCGGCCATGTTTGCGCCGGATTCCGGCCAGAACACCGGCTATGTGCCGGTCGCTTCGATCCAGCCTGTAGCCTTTCTGCTGGTAGACCCAGGCAAGGCCCGACAGACGTCGCTCAATTGTTGCCACCGACAGGGTCTCGCTCTGGCCTGATGGAGAGTTGAGGCTGGCACAGTCGGTGATGTAAAGGCCGATTAGCTCGGGAGAGACAGGGTCTTCCGGCGATGAGGGGAGGGGATCCAGTCCCTTCATCCGACACCACCGGCTGAAATGGGACCAGTCCGCAGCATAGGCACGGTTTGTGGTGTCGGCTTTCGCCTGTCTTGCATAGTCCCGCGCCTGATCCACAAGCCGGTCGAGGGTACCGGAACTGGCCGCAAGCTCGGGAAGGCGAGGGGAGGGGAGCCCGGACTCTTCAGCATTTTCCGTAATAAAGGGCGTTGCCGCGCTGCGTTGCTTGCCTGCCATGTCCGCGATAGCCTTCTCAAGCCTGATCGATTCGCACATAGTGTAGGACAAAATGAGTCAACATGCAGAATTCGCCGGAAATCCAGCCGATGAGGCAAAGATTATCTGGTTGTCTGATCCACATTTCATCGCTGACGGGCTGGTTCTGGGGCATGATCCCCGGCAGCGCCTCAGCGCAGTAATTTCCCATATCAATGCGCATCATTCCGATGCCGCGTTCTGTGTCATCTCAGGTGATATGGTGAACCGTGGCAGCCCCGAGGACTATGCAGCTCTGGCCGAGCATCTTCAACAGCTGACAATTCCTTATTACCCTCTTGTTGGAAATCATGATGACAGGGCGCTGTTTCGGGCCAGCCTTGCGCTTCCGGCGTCTGTGACAGATGACTTCATTCAATACGAAGTCGAGGTTGGTAACCGGCTGATCCTTGCGCTGGACACGCAGAAAGCCGGGTCGGGCGCGGGGCTTTATTGTGAAGAACGGCAGGCCTGGTTGCGTCAGACCCTGGAGAGGGCAGGGGACCGTCGGGTTATCCTGTTCATGCATCATCACCCGGTGCCGCTCGGGCTTCCCATGCAGGATACGGAAGGCCTCGAAAATGGCGCCGAGTTTATGGAGCTTCTTTCAGCCTATCGGGACCGGATTGACTATCTTTGCATTGGTCATGTGCACAGGCCGATAACAGGCATAGTCAACGGCTTTCCCCTGGCGACGATGCGGTCTGTGCTCTATCAGGCCCCGGCGCCAGAACCTGCCTGGGACTGGAACAGTTTCAGACCGGCAGAAGAAGCGCCGAATATGGGTGTTCTCCGCCTGTCCAGCACAGGTGTCCTGCTGCATTATCACCAGTTCTGCCCGTACGGCCTGGGAACCTGACAGGACGGGTCTGCCCGATTGCAAACCTCAGAAAACCGGGGTTTCTATGGTTAACACTTTCTAAACCGGAGTAGATTCCGGTTGGCGCCAAAGGGGAGCTCTCTAATCCGAAAGGGCCAATCGCAAGCCGAGAAAGCTGAATGCTCCCGCGAAGCAGCGTTTGATCCAGTTCAGCACAACAGGGCGCTTGATGATGTAGTCCCGGGCGGCGGCTGCAAAGGCTCCGTAGCCGACAAACACGACGAACGTCATCAGCATGAAAATTCCGGCCAGATTAATCAGCTCCAACGTGACGTGGGTTGATTGAGCGGAGACAAACTGTGGCAGAAAGGCGAGAAAGAAGAGGGACAGTTTGGGATTCAGGACGTTTATCAGCATTGCGGAGAGTGCTGTTCTCGCAAAACTCCTCACTTCCTTTTCCTCTTTTACATCCATGGTCCCGCCGTCTCTGAGGATATTCCAGGCCATATAGAAGAGGTACAGGACCCCGAGATATTTGATGATCTGAAAGGCGACAGCGCTTGTGTGAAGCAGGGCGGCGAGGCCGACGATGCTGGCCAGCGCTGCGGGGATAATGCCGAATGTGCAGCCCAGGGCGGCTGCGACACTCGCCTTGAAGCCGCGGCTCAGCCCAATAGCCAGAGTGTAAAGAACGCCCGTGCCCGGCAACAGGACAACGACTAAAGAGGTCAACAGAAATTCGAGTGACATGGCATTAATCCAGGATACATCGCGTTAGGTTTCAGACTCATGTGGAACTATCAGGGGTGAGAATCGACCTCCTATTCCGGCCCCTTGTGATGAGCCCGGGAGTCAGCGGGAGCGTTATCCCGTGATGTCAGTCCGTAATCCCTGAGAACACCTGCCACACGCAGGCGGTAGTCCCTGAACACGCCATTCCGTCCTTCTGTCTGGGCCTGCCGGTGCTCGGCCAGCCTGCGCCACTCTGCAACGGCCTCCTCGTCGCGCCAGAAAGACAGGGAAAGGAGCCTTTTGCTGTCCGTAAGAGACTGGAACCGCTCGATTGAGATGAAACCGTCAATATCACTTAGCAACGGCCTCAGGTCTGCTGCGATGTCGAGATAATGGTCGCGCTGACCGTCTGCGGGTTCAAACTCGAAGATCACGGCAATCATCGGACGGCCTCGCGGGACTTCCTGTGAGGGTGGTCTGACATGATATCCTCCATCAGCATGCCTGTAGCTTGTAGCCTGTAGCGCTTCTGCGCTGTTGTTCAGGCTTTTTATACAGGATGCACAGGCTGGCACTCAAAAGTCGACCGAAAAGGGCAGGGGCGTATATCCACGCCGGGTTTTCTGACGCGCAAGAGCCTGCATCCGGGTCTCGGCCTCGGAGAAATGGTCGAAGAGTTCGGCTCTGCCGGACCCGTTACGGCCGATCCGGCCCCAGTAACGCAGAAGGCTGATGCCGCCGAACAGATTGGGCTGTAGCGCGAGCTGGTAATACCGGTGCATGTTCTGCTCCGGCGCTATGCGGTAAAGGGTAAGACAGACGTTAGGGGGCGGCTTTCTCATAGGCGCAATCTCGAGGATTACAGGCCGCAGGTCCAATGAGAGATTTGAATCGAACGCAGGGGATCGATTCATGGGCTTGATGGGTCTAAAATCCGATGATGAGGCTTGTCTTTGATCTATGTCCGATAATGGAAGATTATCGGACATAGAATTAACCATAACAGTACGGCGGTTTTGTTGGCTATAAACGTGATAAACGCCGTTTGTTTTAAGCGTCGTAACAGGATGCAGAACTGCAGCAGACCGCTTCTGACCGTCCCAGCCGACCGGGGTGGCTTGTCGAGCTGTCTTAACGCACCAGACTTTAACCTGAATTGCTAGCGGTGCTTTAAAGGTTTGTTATTGCGCGAGCTTTTGTCTGAAAAGTCTATCAACTTTTCAGAAGCACGCTGGAGGGTTGGGTGAAGCCGCCGCAAGTGCGGTCATCTTGCCGGGCCTGCTTGCAGGTGACCTAGCGCTGCACGTCAAACCCTGCCCAGGCGGCATCAAAAAAGGCCCGTTCCAGCGCGACTGCACGGGAGAACATGCTGGTAACCTCTGAGCGGGCGGTCTCATCAAGGCCGGTCCAGGCCGTGTCGAGCTGGCCTCGCAGATAGGCGACCACATCTGCGAACCCCGCACCGGAATGAAGCGTAATCCATTCGCCCAGCCAGAACGGCAGATCATCGGCACGATCCTCGAACGGAGTGGCCCAGTCGAGATAGACCCACTCCGCCACCACCAGAACGGCAAGCATCAGCTCGTAGCGACCGGAATTGCGCGCCTCGTCCATGAGGGATTGGAAGGCCCGGGTCTCAGCGACGGGTGTTGCGGAGCTTGGAACCTCCAAAGCGTCCATTGCGCGCAGGAAGTAGGTGTTTTCCGGCCCGCAAATGAGCCCGAGGAACCGGGCACCCGGTACGGCATCGGCAAGGCTTGGTGCGTGGGCGACTGCGGAAGCCAGAAGTCGTACGAAGCCCTCGATGAACTGGTAGTCCTGTTGCAGGTATCCGGCCATCTTTTCAGGCGCCAGTGATCCGTCCGCAAGCGCATTGGTAAAGGCATGGGTCGTGGCGGCGTGCCAGTCGTCCGAAGCTTGTGATTTCAGAGTGTCTGTAGCGCTCATTGTCTCTGCCTTTGCAAAAGGTTGGCCTGTGTCTGCACCGCGCGTCGAACCGGATTCGGGCCAGGGTGACCAGAGGGGCGGCCTCACCCAGGTTCTGAGCGTCCGGGTTTTGAGGCTGAGCCACGCAGTGCGGAAGTGGTGGATGAAGAAAAGATAAGTGTGTTCGAGGTCATTCAGGATAAGTGTGACGGGCAGGTTACCATCGCCCGGACCTGGCGCAAAGATGTGGTGTGTATAACTCGACCCCGGAATGTCCATCTCTCGTCTGAAAGGGGCCTGGAAGACCCATACAAAACAGCCAGCGCCCATAGGCGCTGGCTTTGATCAACCGGGGTGAGACGGATTACTCTCCCGCTGCAACGCCTGGATTGTTCGGGTGGGTTGTCCAGTTTGCGTACGGTCTGACAGGTTCGCCGGTTCGTTCATCGGTGGCTCCCATCGGCAGCTCCCGCATGGTGATGCAATTCTCCACCGGGCAGACATTGACGCAGAGATTACAGGCCACGCATTCATCATCCTTGACCGTGAACACCCGGTCCTCTGACATTGCGATGGCCTGGTGGGACGTGTCCTCGCAGGAGGCATAGCAGCGACCACACTTGATACAGAGGTCCTGATTGATTTCGGCCTTGGTCACGTAGTTCAGGTTCAGATCCTGCCAGTCCTTGGCTTTCGGGACAGCCTTGCCAACGATCTCATCAATCGATGCAATGCCCTTCTCATCCATGTACTGGCTAAGGCCTGAAATCATTTCCTGTACGATCTTGAAGCCATAGGTCATGGCTGCCGTGCATACCTGCACATTGCCCGCACCCAATGCCATGAATTCGACCGCGTCACGCCAGGTTGTCACGCCGCCAATGCCGCTGATGGGCAGTCTGGCGGTGTCCGGATTGCGCGCGATTTCCGCGACCATGTTCAGGGCTATTGGCTTGACCGCCGGTCCGCAATAGCCACCATGGGCACCCCATCCATCGATGGACGGCTCCGGTGAAAAGGTATCCAGGTTGACAGAGGTGATGGAGTTTATGGTGTTGATCAGTGAGACCGCATCCGCTCCGCCCTCAAGGGCCGCGCGCGCCGGATGGAGAATATTGGTGATGTTGGGCGTCAGCTTGACAATGCACGGCAGGTCGGAGTGCTTCTTGACCCATTCGGTAACCATCTGGATATATTCGGGCACCTGACCGACAGCGGAACCCATGCCACGTTCGGCCATCCCGTGTGGACAGCCGAAGTTCAGCTCTACGCCGTCGGCACCGGTATCCTCGATCCTGTTCAGGATGTCCCGCCACGGTCCCTCTTCGCAGGGCACCATGAGGCTGACAATCATGGCCCGATCGGGATAGTCTTTCTTGACGCGGGTGATTTCCTCGATGTTGACCTCAAGGGGGCGGTCGGTGATCAACTCAATATTGTTGAGCCCGAGCAAGCGCCGGTCTGCGCCAAAAATCGCCCCATAGCGGGGCCCGTTTACATTCACCACCGGAGGCCCGGCTTCGCCCAGGGTTTTCCAGACAACCCCGCCCCAGCCTGCTTCAAAGGCGCGGCGGACATTGTATTCCTTGTCTGTTGGGGGGGCAGATGCCAGCCAGAACGGGTTCGGGGATTTGATTCCAATGAAATTGCTTGTCAAATCGGCCATAGCTTATGCTCCTCCCATGAGGTGGTGATGGATATCCTCTGCCGCATCCCGTCCCTGGGCCACAGCGGTGACCGTCAGATCTTCACCACCTGAGGCGCAATCGCCACCCGCCCAGATGCCGGTGACAGAGCTGCGCCCGTTGTCGTCTGTCCTGATCTTTCCGCCTTCAAGCGCAATGCTGTCGGGCGCCCCGTCGAGGGTCTGGCCGATGGCACGCATGACCTGGTCGGCGGGCAGGGTGATCTCTTCATCAGATCCGGTCCGGGTAAAGGTGATGGACCCCTCAGAAACGGATTTGGGCGTTGCATTGAACAGGAGGTGGACACCCTTGGACGTTGCCAGATCCTGCTCATAGCGGGAGGCTGACATGTTCTCCTGGCCGCGGCGATAGGCGATTGTTACGGTTTCGGCCCCGAGCAGGCGGGCCTGAACCGCCGCATCGACAGCCGTCATGCCGCCGCCGATCACCACAACATCGCGACCAACCGCAATGTCTGTCTTGTCAGCGGACTGGCGCATGTCAGCGATCCAGTCCACCGCGTCAATGACTGAGGCATGGCGACCTTCCAGCGACAGGGCGTTGACCCCGGCAAGGCCGATGCTCAGGAAGATGGCATCATAGTCAGCCTGCAGGTCTGCCAGCGCAATGTCAGAGCCCAGCGCCTTGCCGGTTTCAATCGTAATGCCACCAATCGAAAGCAGCCAGTTTAGTTCGTCCTGTGCGAAATTGTTCGGTGCCTTGTAGGCTGCAATTCCAAACTCGTTCAGACCACCGGCCTTGTTGCGGCTGTCAAACACTGTGACAGCGTGCCCGTGCATCGCCAGCCTGTGTGCACAGGCCAGACCGGCGGGCCCGGCACCTGCGACGGCAATCCTCTTGCCGGTATCCGGAGCTCGGGTATAGGGATGCGGCTGAGACATGACGCTGTCGGTGGCGAACCGCTGCAAGAGGCCGATTTCCACCGGTTTCCCCTCGGCAGCCTCGCGCACACAGGCCTGTTCACAGAGCGTTTCCGTCGGGCATACACGCGCGCACATGCCACCGAGAATATTCTGATCGAAGATTGTCTTTGCCGCCGCATTTTCGGTGCCGGTTGCGATCTGGCGAATGAACAATGGAATATCGATCGATGTTGGGCAGGCCGTCATGCAGGGTGCATCATGGCAAAAATAACAGCGGTCTGCGGCGACGAATGCTTCGTGTGCAGTAAGCGGCGGGTGCAGATCAGAGAAATTCTCCTCTATGACCTCTGCTGCCTGCCTGCCTGCGGTCACTCCTGCAGCCGGGGAATGCTGAGACATTAATTCTTCCTCCCGTTGGAAAGCGGCCAGTTTAGAACAAATATAATTTTTATCAACTAGTAAAAAAATCTTCAGAATCTTATTATACCAGACCTTGAGCAACCGGTTTGATTGAGGCTGTGATCCATGTAAGGTCACTCCGTTGACCGGTGGTCGGCAAGACAAAGAGCGAAGCAAGAATGTCCGTGACTGAAACCCGAAAACTGAGCCGTATTCAAAAGGAACGACGCAAGGAAATCCTGGCCGCAGCTCTGGATGTCTTTTCCAGGGATGGTTTCCGGGGGGCTTCAATCAATACCATCGCAAAAGAGGCGGAGATGTCGACGCCCCGGCTTCTCTATCATTTCAGCGGCAAAGAGGAGCTCTATCACGAGCTGCTGAAGTCGGTTCTGCTGCTTTGGCTGGGCCCTCTGAACCAGATAGACGCTTCGGGTCAGCCGGTTGAGGAGATCCTCGACTACATTCGGCGCAAGCTCAGAATGTCACAACACCATCCGCGCGAAAGCCGGTTGTTTGCGTCTGCGGTTCTGCTGGGCGCGCAGCGTGCGCATGCGGAAGTCTTTGATTCGTTCCGGGTGATTTTTGATGACAAGATTTCCCTGCTGTCCCAATGGATGGATGACGGCAAGCTCGCCCGGCAAGACCCGCATCATCTGATTTACTCAATCTGGGCAACGACCCAGCATTATGCGGATTTCGAGGTGCAGATTGTAGAACTCTCGCCTGAAAAGATGGACAGCCTTTTCACCGATGCAGAGGCTTATCTTGTGCCGATGTACCGCAAGCTGCTGACACCGGACACATGAACCGCGAGAAGGCTGCAGGCCACGGTGCGATGCTTCTGTTTTCCGCGCTGGTGGCATTTTCTTTCACCTTCGGCAAACTGGTTGCCACGGATATCGAGCCCGCAGTGATCACGCTGTTCAGATTTGTGATTGCCGCGCTCACCATGACGGCGCTGGCCGTGTTCTGGCGAAACGATCTGTCCCGTCTCAAAAGGAATCTCTGGCGCTGGCTGCTCGTCGGCGGCTGCATGGCTGCCTATTTCATTCTGATGTTCGAGGCGCTACGCCTGACAACGTCGCTGGCCACATCTGCAGTCTTTACGCTGACGCCGTTGATGGCCGCTCTTTTCGGCTGGCTGTTTATGGCCATACCGGTCGGGCGGATGACACTGGTCGCATTGCTGACCGGTGCGGCTGGCGCACTTTGGGTGATCTTCCGCGGAGATCTGGATAAGGCTCTTGCTCTGGATATAGGGCAGGGGGAGGCGCTCTTTTTTCTGGGGGCGGTGGCTCATGCCGTTGTTCCGGCCCTGACCCGGCGGCTGTGTCCGGGCTCCACAGCCTATGAGGCTGCTTTCGGGACTGTGCTGGGCGCACTTGCGGTCACCATGGCTTACACTGTTCTCACGGCGCAGGCGGTCGACCCCGGTAGCCTGAGTGTGGCAGTGTGGTGGGTCGCGCTCTACCTTGGCATCGTCACCACTGCGGGCACATCCGTACTGTTGCAGATTGCCATCCCGCGCATCGCGCCGGGAAAGGTCATGGCCTATACCTATCTGGTGCCAAGCTGGGTTGTTCTGCACGAGCTTGTAATGGGGCAGGCTGCTTTCGGGCCGCTCTATATTGGCGTGCTGATCACCCTTGTCGCTCTGGGCCTGCTCCTGTTCACTGACAAGCTTGGCTAGAGTGGATGTTTTCTAGCGACAGGTAACGCCCCGGATCAGAATGTCCTTAACGCCCTGTTTTGTCTCGGCCCACTGCGCCTCGGTCAGCTCCTGATCGTTGTTCAGGGTCTGGATCTGGTGTGTGAAGTCGGCATAGTGCTGGGTTGTGGCCCAGATGGCGTAGAGAAGGCTGCGGGAATTGATGGGTCGAATACGCCCCTCGGCAATCCACCCGTCGATGATTTTAATCCGGTCTTCCGTCCAGGTGCGCAGTTCGCTTTCCAGATAATCCTGCACGATTGGCGCGCGCTGAATGATCTCATTGGCCCAGACCTTCGAGCCAAAAGGGCGCGTGCGGGCAAGCTCGAGCTTGGTATCAATGTAATCCGACAGCGCCTGTTCAGGATTGTTGTCAGGCTGGATAGCATCGGCGGCCTGCCGCCAGATGTTGAAGATGTTCTCGACCACCAGACGGTAGAGTTTGAGCTTGGTCTCGAAATAATAGACGATGTTTGATTTTGGCAGTTCGGCTTCGGTCGCAATACGGCTGAAGGATGCGCCTTCATATCCGTATTCTGCAAAAACACGTTCGGCGGCAGACAGAATCCGTTCTCGCGTTTCTTCCCGATGACGCGCCTGTACGCCTGTCGTCAACCGTCCCATGTGGTCATTACCTCAGTCTGTCTTCACTTTGCTTAAATAATGGAATTCAATGAACTTGAACAGACGTGGGCGGTAAAATGTTGCACGGTCGTGCAGAAAAAAGTTGACCGACTGTGCAAAGTTTTCCTAGCGTACCGTCAAACAAGGTTTGGGAGGACCTATGACTTTCGGAAAAAATTTGCGGATTGACCCGGACAGATTATGGGACAGCCTGATGGAGATGGCCCGGATAGGCCCGGGTGTTGCGGGAGGCAACAATCGCCAGACCCTGACGGACGAGGACGCTGAGGGCCGGGCGCTGTTTCAGTCCTGGTGTGAGGCAGCGGGCATGACCATGGGCGTTGATACTATGGGCAACATGTTTGCCACACGCCCGGGCGAAGATCCTGACGCGTTGCCGGTCTATATGGGCTCTCACCTGGATACCCAGCCCACCGGCGGCAAGTATGACGGGGTGCTCGGTGTTCTGGGTGGTCTGGAAGTGATCCGGACCCTCAACGACATGGGCGTTAAGACCAAACATCCGATTGTTGTTGCGAACTGGACCAATGAAGAGGGCACGCGGTTTGCTCCGCCAATGCTGGCCTCGGGGGTTTTCGCAGGCAAGCATACGCAGGACTGGGCCTATGACCGGGTCGATTCCGAAGGCATGCGGTTCGGGGATGAACTTCAGCGCATCGGCTGGGTGGGCGATGAGCCTGTTGGTGCCCGGAAGATGCATGCCATGTTTGAGCTGCATATCGAACAGGGCCCGATCCTCGAAGCGGAAAGCAAGGATATCGGTGTTGTCACCCATGGTCAGGGCTTGCGCTGGATTGAATGCACGGTCACCGGCAAGGAAAGCCATACGGGCTCGACCCCGATGCATATGCGCAGGAATGCCGGGCGCGGTCTGGCGCTTATCACTGAGCTGGTGCACGACATTGCAATGAAGAACCAGCCCAATGCCGTTGGGGCTATCGGTCATGTGGATGTTTATCCCAACAGTCGCAATATCATTCCGGGCAAGGTTGTGTTCACGGTCGATATGCGGACGCATCTGCTGGACAAGCTGAATGGCATGGTTGCCGAGTTCATGGAGCGTGCGCCGGAACTGTGTGCGGAGATCGGGACCGAGTTTTCCTGTGAGATTGTCGGCCAGTTCGATCCTCCCGCCTTTGATGAGACCTGTGTAACCGCCGTGCGCAATGCGGCGCGGGATCTGGGCTACAGCCATATGGACATCGTTTCGGGAGCCGGGCACGATGCCTGCTGGATTAATGATGTTGCGCCCACGGCCATGATCATGTGTCCCTGTGTGGACGGGCTCAGCCATAATGAGGCTGAAGACATCAGCAGGGAGTGGGCGCAGGCGGGCACGGATGTTCTGCTGCATGCGGTGCTGGAAACGGCTGAGGTCGTCCAACAGGATTAGGGGGAGTAGTCATGTCTACAGTGATAAAGAACGGCACCATCGTAACCCATGATCTGACATATGCGGCGGATGTGCTGATTGAAGACGGGACCATTGTTGAAATCGGACCGGGCCTGAAGGGTGACACGGAGCTGGACGCAACCGGCTGCTATGTGATGCCGGGCGGGATCGATCCGCACGTCCATCTCGAAATGCCCTTCATGGGGACTTATTCCAGCGATGACTTTGAAAGCGGCACGCGGGCAGCCCTGTCTGGCGGCACCACGATGGTGGTGGACTTCTGCCTGCCCAATCAGGGTGAAAGTCTGCTTGAAGCCATCAAACGGTGGGACAACAAATCAACCCGCGCCAATTGTGACTATTCCTTCCACATGGCTGTGACCTGGTGGGGCGAGCAGGTTTTCAATGACATGAAAACCGTTGTCGAGCAGCGCGGCATCAACACGTTCAAGCACTTCCTTGCTTATAAGGGCGCGCTGATGGTGAATGATGATGAACTGTTCTCAAGCTTCAAGCGTCTGGCGGAACTGGGCGCAACCGCGATGGTCCATGCCGAGAACGGAGACATTGTCGCGGAGATGACCGCCAAGCTTCTGGCGGAAGGCAATACAGGGCCTGAGGCGCACGCTTATTCACGGCCCAGCCAGGTTGAGGGGGAAGCGACCAACCGCGCCATCATGATTGCGGATATGGCGGGTGTGCCGCTTTATGTGGTGCACACCTCCTGTGAAGAAGCCCATGAGGCTATCCGACGGGCGCGCCAGAACGGCAAGCGTGTCTGGGGTGAGCCTTTGATCCAGCATCTTACGCTGGATGAAAGTGAATATTTCCACCATGACTGGGACCATGCGGCGCGGCGGGTCATGTCACCGCCATTCCGGAACAAAAAGCACCAGGACAGTCTCTGGGCTGGCTTGCAGGCGGGGTCTCTCAGTGTTGTCGCGACCGACCACTGTGCCTTCACCACGGAACAGAAGCGCTCTGGCATCGGCGATTTTTCCAAGATTCCAAATGGCACCGGCGGGCTCGAAGACCGTATGCCCATGCTCTGGACCCATGGCGTTGAGACCGGTCGTTTGACACCCAATGAATTTGTTGCCGTGACTTCGACCAACATTGCCAAGATCCTGAACTGCTATCCCCGGAAGGGCGCCATACTGGTTGGCGCGGATGCGGATCTGGTGGTCTGGGATCCCGAGAAGACCAAGACCATTACCGCAGGCACACAGCAATCTGCCATCGACTACAATGTCTTTGAAGGGCACAAGGTCAAGGGGCTGCCGCGCTTCACCCTGACACGGGGACATGTTGCCGTTCATGACGGCGAAGTCCGGACGCAGGAAGGGCATGGCAAGTTCGTGGAACGCCAGCCAAACGGAACAACCAACAAGGCGCTCTCAACCTGGAAGGCCCTGACATCGCCGCAACCGGTGGAACGGAGCGGTGTCCCCGATACGGGGGTCTGACCAGCCTGTCCATGATGAACCCGTAGGGCGGGGCGATTTTAAAGCTCGGCTTTGTTGAAGGTCTTCGAAAACCTGCCAGGTTTCCTTCAGATCTTCGCCACGCCGAACAGAAAATCTCCCCCGCAGTATGAATGAAATTAATGGGTCCTGACCCGAGCTTTGATGAGATAATGAACACTACAGTCATTGCCGCTAAAAACCTGTCATTGACCTTCCAGACCAACGATGGACCGGTCCATGCGCTCAGCGATGTGTCCCTGGACATAGAGCAAGGCGATTTCGTCAGCTTTATCGGCCCGTCCGGATGCGGGAAGACGACCTTTTTGCGTGTTATGGCTGACCTTGAGCAGCCCACGGACGGCTCGATTACGGTCAATGGTGTCTCGCCTCATGATGCGCGCCTGGCGCGGGCTTATGGCTATGTGTTTCAGGCGGCGGGCCTTTATCCCTGGCGCACGATTGGCGGCAATATCCGCCTGCCGCTGGAGATTATGGGCTACAGCAAGTCCGACCAGAAAGACCGGGTGCGTAAAACACTGGAAATGGTGGACCTGGCCGGGTTTGAGAACAAGTTCCCCTGGCAATTGTCCGGCGGCATGCAGCAACGGGCATCAATTGCCAGGGCGCTGGCTTTTGATGCCGATATCCTCTTGATGGATGAGCCGTTCGGCGCGCTTGATGAAATTGTTCGCGATCACCTGAATCAGAAACTGCTGGAGCTGTGGAGCAAGACCGGCAAGACCATCGGCTTTGTGACCCATTCGATTCCCGAGGCTGTGTTTCTGTCCACCAAGATTGTTGTGATGTCGCCGCGTCCCGGCCGTGTCACAGATGTCATTGAGAGCCCGCTGCCCCGGGAGCGCCCGCTGGATATCCGGGATACGCCCGAGTTTCTGGAAGTCTCACACCGTGTGCGAGAAGGACTGCGGGAAGGGCATTCCTATGACTGAGATCAGGCCTATGACTGAGATCAGGTGTGCACTCAGACAGCGGAGCAGGTGCCATGCGTAGTGTGATGCCTGTCTTGACGGTTCTCTTGATCCTGCTGGGCGTCTGGTGGGCCGCCGTTGCGCCCATGAATATCCGCCCTGCTCTGGACATCGCCGAGCGCAGCGGCAGTGTTGTCACCCCGGAAGGCTCGGTTGCCCGGCGCGATGTGTCTGTCTGGGTTCTGATGTTTCAGAATGCGTCCCATATGGCGGGCAGCTATGACCTGAAACGCCCGCGTCTGCCGACGCCTGCCCAAGTGGGGCAGGAGCTATGGAAAACGACGGGAGCGATGATCCTCAAAGGGCGGGCCTGGTCGAAACGGTCGCTGATCTACCACGCATGGATTACGTTGCAATCAACCCTCTGGGGATTTTTATTGGGCGCAAGCTTTGGCATTTTATGCGCCATAGCCATTGTCTACATCCGGGTCTTTGACCTTAGCGTGATGCCCTGGGCCATCATCAGCCAGACAATACCCATTGTTGCGCTCGCGCCGATGATCATCGTGGTGTCAAACCAGATCGGTATCGAAGGGCGCGGTGTGCCAAAGGCCATCATATCCGCCTATCTGTGTTATTTCCCGGTGCTTGTGAGCATGGTGAAGGGGCTGCGCTCTCCGTCATCCTCAGAGCTGGATCTGCTGAAAACCTATAATGCAAGCGGGCTGCAGAGCTTTCATATGCTGCGCCTGCCAGCCAGCGTGCCCTATCTGTTTACGGCGTTCAAAGTAGGCATTGCCGCCGCACTTGTTGGCACCATCGTTGGCGAATTGCCGACAGGGGCCATCAGCGGTCTGGGCGCGCGCATTCTGATTGGTGACCAGTTCGGCAATCCCATGGCCATCTGGGCTGCGCTGTTTGCCGCTGCGATCCTGGCGGGTGTTCTGGTCTCACTTGTTGATGCAACACAACGGCTGACGCTGCGAAAAATGGGGTTCCGATCATGATCTGGCTCGTGAGCGCTGTTCTGTTCTGGGTCGTCATGCTGGCGCTCAACACCTGGCTTGCCAATTCAAAATTGTCCGGCACACGGGCCGTCCGGATCTGTGTGCCTCTGATTTTTGGCATGACCCTGCTTGTGCTGTGGGAAGGTCTGGTACGCGGGCTTGAGATATCCCAGGTTATTCTGCCTGCGCCCAGTCTGATTGCGCAGACCTTTGCAACCTCAGTTGACACATTGTGGGTCGACTTCCATCAGACGGTTCTGAAGGGTGCCTTGCGCGGGTTCATTATCGGGGCGCTTGCAGCCTTTGCGACCGCTATTCTGATAGACCGCAGTGCATTCCTGACCCGGGGACTTCTGCCGATCGGGAATTTTGTCGCCGCGCTGCCCATTGTCGGAATAGCACCCATTCTGGTGAACTGGTTTGGTTTCGACTGGCATTCGAAGGCTGCGGTTGTGGTTGTGATGGTGTTCTTTCCCATCCTGGTCAACACGGTGCAGGGCCTGCGTGAAACCGATGCGATGCAGCGGGATCTGATGCGGACTTATGCAGCGGACTATTTCCAGACCCTGATCAAGCTTCGCCTTCCCGCAGCAATGCCGTTTGTTTTCAACGGCCTTAAAATTGCGACGACGCTTGCGCTTATTGGTGCCATTGTTGCGGAGTATTTTGGCTCGCCTACCCGGGGTATGGGGTTCCGGATTTCTACAGGCGTAGGCAGCCTGTCAATTGACCTGGTCTGGGCCGAGATCGCGGTTTCAGCACTGGTTGGATCCGTCTTCTATGGCGTGATCAGTATTTTCGAAAAGCGGGTTACCTTTTGGCACCCGTCACAAAGAAGCTGATATACAGCTCGATACATAACTGAAATGGAGGAAGGACAATGCGAAGCATCAAGACGACAGTGGGGGCCCTGGCACTGTCCCTGTTTGCAGGGACAGCCTCGGCGGCGGATGACGTAACGCTTCAGCTCAAATGGGTGACCCAGGCTCAGTTTGCCGGTTACTACGTGGCGCTGGAGAACGGGTTTTATAAAGACGAAGACCTGAACGTCACCATCAAGCCGGGCGGGCCGGATATCGCCCCGACCCAGGTGTTGGCGGGTGGAGGCGCCGACGTGACGGTTGAATGGATGCCGGCTGCCTTGTCAGCGCGCGAGAAGGGCCTGTCGATGGTGAACATCGCACAACCGTTCAAAAGCTCCGGCATGATGCTCACATGCCGCAAGGATGCAGGGGTGGCATCCACAGACGACTTTGCGGGCAAGACGCTCGGGGTCTGGTTCTTCGGAAACGAGTTCCCGTTCCTGAGCTGGATGTCCCAGCTGGGCCTCGGCACCGACGGTGGCGATAAGGGCGTGGAAGTTCTCAAACAAGGCTTCAACGTTGACCCGATCCTGAATGGTCAGGCGGCCTGTGTATCCACCATGACCTATAACGAATACTGGCAGGTCATCGATGCGGGGCTGACGCCTGATGATCTGGTGACCTTCAAGTATGAGGACCAGGGTGTTGCGACGCTGGAGGACGGTCTCTACGTTCTTGAGGAAAATCTGAAGGATGCCAAATTCTCAGACCGCATGGTCCGCTTTGTCCGTGCATCCATGAAGGGATGGAAATGGGCAGAGGAAAATCCCGAGAAGGCGGCTCTGATCGTTCTGGAATATGATGAGACCGGTGCGCAGACCGAAGCCCACCAGACCCGTATGATGGGCGAGATTGCCAAGCTGACCGCGGGCTCCAATGGTGCACTTGACCCGGCTGATTACGAACGGACAGTTTCGTCCCTGCTGGCGGGTGGCTCTGACCCGGTTATCAGCAAGAAGCCGACCGGTGCCTGGACCCACACCATTACAGACGCGGCCCTCAAGTAAGGGCGTCGTGTGACCGATCCCGGCGGCATGAGCTGCTGCCGGGATTTCTGCTCTCAGGACGATAAAAAAGGTAGAGTGCTATGGATATTGCTCCCAACAACATTGAATCCATTGTTGAAGCCGACCGTGCCCATGTCTGGCATCATCTGACGCAGCATAAGCCTTTTTTTGAGAGCGCTGATCCGCGCATCATGATTGAAGGCAAGGGTCTGCGTATCTGGGACGGCAACGGCCGTGAGCATCTGGATGCGGTGTCCGGAGGCGTCTGGACGGTCAATGTTGGTTATGGCCGTGAGCGGATCGCCAAAGCCATTTATGACCAGGTGTTGAAAATGCCCTTCTTTGGCGGTGTTGTCGGCACGATCCCGGGGGCACAATTCGCCGAGCAATTGCTTGAAAAGATGCCCGGTATGGACCGCATCTACTACTGTAATGCAGGCTCGGAGGCCAACGAGAAAGCCTTCAAGATGGTGCGCCAGATTGCCCACAAGCGATATGGCGGCAGGAAACACAAGATCCTCTACCGTGACCGCGACTATCACGGTACGACCATCGCCTGCCTGTCTGCAGGCGGGCAGAAGGAACGCAATGCGCAATACGGCCCCTTCACACCGGGCTTTGTGGAAGTGCCCCATTGCCTTGAATACCGGGCGCAGGTGGAGACCGAGAATTACGGCGAATGGGCTGCAGACCAGATCGAACAGGTTATCCTGCGGGAGGGGCCGGATACGGTTGGCGCTCTCTGTCTTGAACCGGTGACAGCAGGCGGCGGGGTGATTGCTCCGCCCGAGGGCTACTGGCCGCGGGTTCAGGAAATCTGCGACAAGTACAACATACTGCTTCACATTGATGAGGTAGTTTGCGGTGTGGGACGCACAGGCACCTGGTTCGGCTACCAGCATTACGGGGTCCGGCCCGATTTTGTGACGATGGCCAAGGGCGTTGCATCAGGTTATGCCGCCATTGCCTGTATGGTCACCACAGATGAGGTCTTTGACATGTTCAAGGACGATTCTGATGATCCGCTGAACTATTTCCGCGATATTTCCACCTTCGGAGGCTGTACGGCAGGCCCGGCGGCCGCGCTTGAGAACATGGCCATTATTGAGGAGGAAAACCTGCTCGATAACACCAACGCCATGGGAGCCCGGCTCATTGCAAACCTGCAGGAGCTGCAGAACCGCCATCGCGTGATTGGTGATGTGCGCGGCAAGGGGCTGTTCTGCGGTGCCGAGCTTGTTGCTGACCGTCAGACCAAGGAACCGCTTGCGGAAAAACAGGTTCAGGCTGTGGTTGCCCATTGCATGGGGCAGGGCGTGATCATTGGTGCGACGAACCGGTCGCTGCCAGGCATGAACAACACCTTGTGCTTCAGCCCGCCGCTTATTGCGTCTGAAAGCGATATCGATGAAATCACCACAGCCGTTGATAAGGCCCTGACAGCCGTCCTGGGATAACAGCCAGCTGTGCCGGGACAGCAGCGCTTCAAGGCGGAAGCGGGATTGCTCTATCACCGTGACGTGGCCTTGAAGCGCGCTGTCCGGGACCTTCTGCGATCCGGGCCGGTTTCTTGATTTTTGCATTTAGGTTTCATATATTAATTTTGTGAAACAGAAATGCAAAATGAAGAAAAGTTCAGTCGCAGAGACCATCGCGGTCTCAAGCGCGACGCAATCCATTGCGCATTTCAATCGGGTGGGTAACGCCCACCGATGCCCTTGTGCTGACCTTGCAATTGTTGGTCTGGTGCCAGGCCCGGTGCGTGCTCAGGAGTGGAAAACAAACAGATGAGCACGATGTTGAAAACGGTCCCGAGATTTCTCAACGAGCTGAATACCGAAGGTGGGCTCAAGGGAACAGATATTGCCAATATCACTGAGGTTTCCAAAGCGACGGTTTCCCGCTGGAAAGCCGGAGATATCAAGCCACAACCCCGCAATGAGCTCATTCTGTCCGATCTGCATTATGTTGTCGGTCGTTTGCGGGATTTCTACGAGTCTGACGAAATTAGAACCTGGCTCTACGCACGCCATCCCCAGTTAAGCGGAGAGCGAGCCATTGACCTGATTCATGAGGATCGAACGGTCGACGTCCTGAATGTCATCGACCGTCTCGAGAATGAGGTCTTCCTGTAAGATATGGTTCGCATCCGGAAGCGCCGTGACAACACCCTGATTGATGCAATTGAGGCAATCAGTCCGCTGCCGTTTTCAGGTTCGGTCTGGCGGGTCACCAGAGAAGGACGTGATCCGACCCAGTGTTCCAGATCCGGCGGTCGGTGGGATGATGGGACGTTTGATGTTCTCTACACGTCAGCTGAACGGCTCGGTGCGATCAGTGAAATGAAGTTCCACATCATGCGTGGGCAACCGGTGATACCGTCGCGGGTGGCTTACAAATTGTATGAGATTGATGTGGCGCTTGATAGAACGCTGCAGCTTCTTGATCTGGCTGCACTCAAGTCCATTGGCCTTGATATAACCCGATATGGCCAGCTCTCCTACGACGACAAGGGTGCCGAATACCCGCGGTCGCAGGACATAGCCGAGGTGGCCCATTTTCTGGATTATGACGGGCTTGTGGTGCCGTGTGCCCGATATGACTGTTCCAACGTTGTTGTGTTCTGTGATCGTGTCCTGCCTGAAACGCTGACCGTGACAGCAGACCATGGGCCTGTGAATTTGGCCCGTGAACTGACCCGCGAACTGAAATGAGGTTTGATCGGGACTTTCCGGTATGGTTGCCCTGATTGACGTTTCTGACTGGCGCCCCATGTGGCTTTGCAGGTAGCCCGGAGATTGTCCACAGGGACAGACCGGATGCCTGCAGAAATGATATTGCTCAATTTGAGGTGATAATCTGCTATGTTAGAGTGATCCGGCAGAGACTGGATACACTTGGGACGTGTTTGTTGCTGCGATGGACAATCTACATCGGCAGATATTGAAACAGTGAAGTGGAGGGGGAAAATGTCAAACAAACTCCTGGTGGGCTATGATGGGAGTGACGTTTCCAGACGTGCACTCGACCTTGCCCTGACGCAAGCAAAGCTGACGGGGGCGTCTCTGATGATCGCTCACGTTCTGGAATGGTCTCCATATTCCTTCCTGACACAGGAAGAGATCGAAGAACGGCATAAACGGCGGAATGACGAGCTCGAACGGGCCCATACAGTCGTTCTGAATCCTGTTCTGGATGCTGTCAAAGAGTCCGGGGTTGCCGTTGATGGAGTGGTCAAGTACGGGCAGATTGCTGATGTAATCTGCAAGCTCGCCGAAGAAGAAGGCGCCAGCCAGATTTATATTGGCCGGCATGGTCAGGGAAGTCTGTCCGTCCGTGTCTTCGGATCGGTTGCCGGCAAGCTCGCGCAGACAGCGCCTGTGGCCTGCACCATCGTTCCATAACACCATCAGCTGAAGCGAGTTGCTGAAAGTCTGCCCGATTTTCAGCGGGGCGTTCGCATAAAAACAAGGGTTTAAGGCACTGTTGGCGTTTCAGGGCCGGCGTTCTGGTCAAAGGCCCGGTGCTTTAAGAGGGGAGAGAAATCATGTTTCGGAGAATTTCGCTTGTCGCGCTTGCTCTGACAGTTCTCAGTCTGGCCGGTGTTCCGGCTTTTGCTCAATCACTGGATGAGCGTGTCAACGAGGTCTTTTCCAGCTCTACCGGCTGGTTTGTGAGCCTTATCTTCAGCCCGTTTCCCGGGACTTCCTTTCCGTGGATTGTGGGCTGGCTGGTTGTCGCCGCGACTGTGTTTACGCTCTATTTCGCGTTTATTCAGTTTCGCGCGTTCCGACATTCCATCTCACTGGTCAAGGGCGATTATTCAGACCCGAATGATGCCGGTGAAGTCAGCCATTTCCAGGCGCTGGCAACTGCTCTTTCAGGCACGGTCGGGCTTGGTAACATTGCCGGTGTCGCCGTCGCGGTGGGTATCGGCGGCCCCGGTGCCACCTTCTGGATGATCCTGGCCGGTCTTATGGGCATGGCATCCAAGTTCACCGAATGTACGCTCGGCGTGAAATACCGCAATGAATATGAAGACGGGACCGTATCCGGCGGACCGATGTATTACCTCTCAAAGGGGTTCCGGGAGAGGGGCCTTCCGGGCGGCGGTGTTCTGGCTGTGCTGTTCTCGATCTTCTGTATTCTCGGGGCGCTTGGTGGCGGGAACATGTTCCAGGCCAACCAGGCTCACCAGCAGATTGCCGGTATCGTTGGTGATTATCCGGGCTGGATTACCGGTCTGGTTTTCGCGGGCGTTGTTTTTGCAGTGATCGTTGGCGGTCTGAAATCCATTGCCCGCGTTACGGAAAAAGTCGTGCCATTCATGGGCGTTCTCTACGTGCTGACGGCTCTGGTTATCATCGCCATCAATTACGACAAGATCGGCTGGGCTTTCGGTCAGATCTTCGCTGGTGCCTTTACCGGCCTCGGTGTTGCCGGTGGCATGGTCGGTGCTCTGATTCAGGGCTTTAAACGCGCTGCATTCTCCAATGAGGCAGGTGTCGGTTCTGCGGCGATTGCGCACTCTGCGGTGCGGACGAAAGAGCCGATCACGGAAGGGTTCGTCTCGCTTCTCGAGCCGTTCATCGATACCGTCGTGATCTGCACCATGACCGCTCTGGTAATCATCATCACCCAGCAGCTCATCATTGACCCGGCAACAGGCAATTATGTGCTGAATGATGCAGGTTCCGCCATTGCCACGGTTGATGGCAATACAGGTGTCAGCCTCACATCGGCGGCCTTTGGCTCAGCGTTCGGGTTCTTCCCGTTCATTCTGGCGATTGCGGTGGTTCTGTTTGCCTTCTCGACAATGATCAGCTGGTCCTATTACGGCCTGAAGGCCTGGACATATCTGGTCGGCGAGGGGCACACGAAAGAGCTGGTGTTCAAAGTCATCTTCTGCATTTTCGTGGTCATCGGGGCCGCGGCCAATCTCGGCCCGGTCATTGACTTCTCAGATGCGGCGATCTTTGCCATGGCGGTCGTGAACGTCTTCGGTCTCTACTTCCTCATGCCGATCGTCAAGCGTGAGCTGGACAGTTACTGGAACCGTCTGAAGTCCGGTGAAATCAAGAAATTTGATTAGACCCCGCTCCAGAAAACAGTTTCCTTGAAACGGAATCGACCGGTGCCTCTGTGCACCGGTCTTTTTTGTGAGCCACGGCCTGCAAGACCCGGGAGAACATCAGAGGCTCAGGTCAGGGTGTAATCCAGACGGGTGAAAGCGATCAGAGGCTGCTTTCTGCTCGGCAACAGGCCTGAGAAGACCTGCATGTCAAAACTCAGGAAGGCTGTCTGTCCGGTCTCTGGCGTATGGGTCGAGAACCAGTCTGTCACGGCCGACTGGGTGTCGGTGACAACGGATGAGGAATAGCTGAACAGCGGGCGGTAGAACATGGGCACAAGCGAGACAATATCCTCAGCCCCAAGCGGTCCGCTGTCCGGAGCCAGCCTGTAGCCATACCGTCCGATCAGTTTTTCCTCCGTGCGGGCGCTGGTCGGCGGTGAACCCAGGATGGCGGTAAAGATGGTTGTCAGGCTGCTTGAGAGCTGTGTTGAGGAACCGCTGCCGAACAGAATGGACTTGTCCCACCGGAGCCCCGGAACCGACAGGTTGCTGAAGGTGAGCGCCGGTGTCTGGTAGACAAAGGCGGATGCGGTTTCCTTGCCCGGCACCAGGTTCTGGTTCCGCAGAATGGAAAGGCTGGCGCGGGCATTCTGATAGGTGGTGACATCCAGATCATCATACCAGATCACATAGATGCGCTTGCCTTCGTCCGGAACAGGTTCCTGGAAGCTGTAGAAGATATAATCTGGTGTGGGGGTGCCGAGCGTCTCCCGCTTCAGTGGTTTCAGCACACCCTTGGCATCATAATAGCCAAGAGACGGAACATGGCTGGCTGGTCCCCAGCTTGCCGTGCCAGCCTCGCGGATAAGCACCAGAGCATCCAGCAGCAGTTCGCCATTGGCACCGGATTTGGTGCGCTTCTGCATGCGGAAAGTGTAGCTCGATTCAGGCACCAGATTGTCGCCATTGCCACCGGAGAAGGTTCCGTTCTGCACAAAGCCCCAGTTGGTGGAGACTTTCGTTGCCAGATCAGCCATGGCCAGAACGGCTGATTTGGCCGGTGTGGTGGTGGAACCGTCACCGGGGCTGGTCAGCAATGTTGTCAGGTCTGTCTTGATGGCTGCCGCATTTGTGGAGAATTCCGCCAGTGCGTCGAACGGGTCCTTGACCACGGCCAGCATGTCGGCATGCGGCGCTTCCGTGAAGTTGATGCCGATGGTGATCCGGGCTGTATCCTGGGCGGCAAGCTGCATTTCCATCGCCGCATAATAGGACCAGGCCTTGGCCTTCCGGATACGCTCGTTGAGTGAATCAGATGGCTTGATATCCAATGGTTTGTAGGTGGCCTGGGCCCGCTGATTGGCCAGGCGCGGCGTGATCGGATAGGCCCTGAGCGGGATCGGAATATCGAGCTGGCCGATGGATGTGTCGATGTCTGCCCCGCCGATCTGTGACGGGGTGGAGGGGAGCGGGTTGACGAAGGTCAGCCATTTCGACGTCTCATAGCCGTCCACATATTGTGCGGGCTCAACGGCATATTCGAGCGCGGTAATATCAAAGGACAGATTGAGGAACAGACGTCGGTAATGGGCACGGTTGCGGGTGCTGAGCAGGGTCGTCAAAGCCTTGCTGCTGGAGGCAAGATCGATCTTGCCTGCGGTCAGGCTGTATTCCGGCACCCAGCGGGCGGTATGAAGCGTGACGTCGACCGCAAGAACCGCCTGCTCGGCAATCAGGCCCGACAGGACCTCCACGGTCAGGGACTGGCTGGCCGCCAGGCCTGACAGGCTTGAGGTTGCCGGTGTGATGGTAACGGACGTACCGCGCAGATAGACTGTGCCGGTCAGCAGACCATCCACATCCATATTGGCAAGTGCCAGATAGCGAAGGCTGACGTCGAGCGCATTGGCCATGGAGGTGAGGGTGGAGCCGAAGACGGTCTTTGCAGTATAGCCGTCGACTGTAAGCGATGTGCCATCCCGGAACAGGGGTTTTGTATCCTTGAAGGCCGTGGCGAACTGAGCCGCCGTTGCAGCAAGCGTCGTCATGCCGATGGCCAGGGTATCATGGGCGGCAATGTGCCACTGCTTGTTGTTGAGGTTTAGGGTCTGGCCGGTTTCAAGGATGTTCGGGGTTGCGGCCAGTAGCTCGATAACTCCCTCAAGGGAAATGCTGAACTCGGTGGCCAGGCTCTGCAATGTTGTGGTTGTCGAGAGGCTGTGCCCTGGGGCGTTGATCTGGCCGCTCAGTCGGTGGCCGCCTTTATCTGATCCCGTTGTGGCGAAATCCGCTTCAACAGTTGCGGGCACCTGGATCACCGCGTCCGTCTGATAGCCCTGGGAGAGGTTGGCCCGTAGCTGCTGCTCTATGGCCGACCGGGCCGCCTGTGCGTCAATGGCTGCTCCGGATTGCTCGATGGGGGTAAGCTGCCCGGCGATTGCTGTGGCAAGTACCCCCTTGGCTGTTGTCAGCGCATTGAATGTGTCTGATCCCGCTGCCGCCTTCGTGATTTCGTAAGCGGGGCTCGCATAGGCCGGAGACAGAAGCAGGTCCAGTGTGGCGAGGAAATCGACGACCCAGTCCATCACGTCGATGGACTGAAAGACGGTGGCGGACGCATCCTGGCTGAAGGGCGGGTTCTGCCCGGACTGATAAGTCCTTATGGATGCCTCGCGGGAGATCAGCGACGTGGCCAGTGGCGGCAGGGCCAGATAACCCGGGGCTGGCGTGTTCTCACCCAGCTTCACCTTGCGGATGGTCTTGACGGATGACGGCTGGCCTGACGCACCGAAATGAACCGCATATTGCCGCTGGTTGCCGCGATTGGCCAGCGCCGTATCGGTCGGGCCGGTGCTGCACCACAGCGCTCCGCCATAGGCGGTTCCAAGAGCTGTAGCAAAGTCAGTGAGGCTGGCCGGAACGCCTTTTGATTTTGGCGGTATAGGACTGGTGGATGTCCCGACCTCTGTGATCTGCGTGAAATTGGTATCGATCTCGTTTGCGGGCCGCGTCAGGATGACCGAGGTCTGCAATTGCGAGATAACCGAGGTCACTGCGGGGGACGCGGGCAGGGCCCCGCCGAAGCTGAGTGCGGGCGCAGGCAGAAGCACTTTGGCAGACGGGTTCACAATGGCCTGGCCCAGCAGAGCGGTGAGGAAGGCATCATAGTCCATCGCCTGACCAAGTGTGGCATTCACCAGCGCAAGGCTGTTGGCCAGCGTCTGAGATGGTCCGACGGTAAATGTGTGGTTCGATATCGTATAATTCGCGCCCTGTTTCAGGAAGCCGTCAAGCGCGCCATTGGCCTTCGCCAGCCGGATGGCATCGGACTGGGATGCGGTCAGGAAGGCTGTTGCCAATGTTGTGAGACTGAGAGCGGAACCTGATCCGGCCTGGCTGGCCAGCGGGGCCGGGCACACCATCTGGCTGCCCTCCTGCATCAGTCCGGTCTGGGCCTGGATGGCAGAAACAAGCTGGGCCAATGTGGGTGTGCTGGTCGGGAAGCGGGGCAGCAGGGATGCAAGCGAATCCTCAGCCGTGGTGGTGACATTGCCTGAGCCGGAAACCGTGATGGTCTGTCCGGGGATGAACAGGCCACCAATGGTCTCCACCTGACCGGCCAGAGCGTCGGCGGTGACCCCGAATTTGCTGGCAATGCCACCAAAAGTCATGCCCGACTGGATGCCATAGGGCACAGCTGCAAGCGCACCTGCATCCAGAAGCGCGGGCAGGATCAGAAGGCTGTCTGTGGTCATGGTGCTGGTGAGATTGGCGGCGGTGAAATCCGCAAGGGTTACACCACCGGCCTGAGCCAGATAACCGCGCAGGCTTTCCCCGGCTGGCACCGTCTCACTGCTGCTGCCGGTCTGCATGCGGCTGTCCTGGGTCATCATGCCCGGCAGATCGCCATTGAGACTGATGAAGGTTGCCGTATTGCCGCCGAAGAGGTCGGTCACCACCTGGCTGATGGTCTGGTCCTTGTCTGTAACCCGCCGGTCCACCGCATAGGTGGCAGGAGTGTGGGCAGGATTGAAGAGATCAACGATCAGCTTGTTGCTGACGGCGATTTCCTCAATCGTGGTGGTGACGCCCTGATTGGCAAAATCACTCACAAGAGACGTAAAGGTCGCGTTTTGGCTGGTTACGGATTTGGTGCCGACGAACAGGGTCAGACCATCGCTGATCAGCCCGGTCACATCCTTGTTGGCCCGGCCCAGATCCCCGAGAGAGCATTTCGAGGCCGCAGCATAATCACTGAGCGTCTTGCCCTGCGAGAGGGTGCCGGTGGTTGCCGGAATGGCCAGATCGGTTCCGGACGGGATGACGGTCACATCCGTATTGTGCCACTGGCTCAGCAGCGTGGCGGCGGAGACATTCACCCGTGTGGCAAACGCGTTCAGGGTTTCGTTGTGCTTGACCTGCTCGAACCTGGGCAGGGTAATGCTTGAGGCAAAGAGGCTGGAAATCGGCCGGTCGATATTGTCCTTGAGGAAGGCTGCTGCGGGCACACTGTAGGTGTTGGTGACCACCTGCAGACTCTGCCCGGAGGTGACCTTGTGGGTCTTGATCGTCAGGCCCGCAATCTGGCTCGTGAACACATAGGCCGTCGACAGATAACCGATGAGCGGAGCCAGGGGCGGGGTCAGGTTGGCGGATGACAGGCTGGTCTTGATCGCCACACCCATGCCCGGTTGTCTGAGCTGATAGAAGGCGGACTTGAATTTCACCGCATGCGCACTTGCCGAACGAAGAGCCTTCTCGGACGAGAGGTCCGGCCCGGGCAGATAGGAATTGATCTGCAGGGCACCCTCGATCATCAACTTGGCGCTGGGGCTTGTGCCGCTGAATGTATAGTCCCATGTGGTGCCCGGCCAGTCGCTCAACCCGGTCAGCCGGTCCGTATAGCGATCCGGCACACTAACGCCGGACAGCGGGTCGGAGATCACCGCCTTGTTGCCGAAAATATCATGGGCCAGGAAACTGAGAGACGCCATGGATGTGGAGGAAACGCCTGTATAGGGGTCGTCGGTCACGGCTGGCAGCCACGGATTGCTCTGGGCGGTCCGGGCCGACGGGTTGGCACGCGGATAGAGACTGATTGTCTGGCTGTAGGTGACCTTGTCGCCGGTCCCGTGCGTATCGCCTGCCGTTGGCGCAGGGCCTTGCGGAATGGCTTCATTGCTGGCTGTGAACCCACCGCCACTGCCAAGCTTGTAGCCGATCAGCCCGTACAGCATGCCGGAAAGATCAGCTGCGGTCGGATTGGTGACGGACGACGGGTCGGTCCGTTCGATAGAGAACCCGCCAGTGCCCGGCGGGATGGTGGCCAGCCGTGTGGTGGGGGCATTGGCTCCGGTCTGTTCCCCAAAGACCTGGGATGAGGCCGCATCCACATTGTCACCCACAATCGCCACATTGTTGAAGGACATCAGCGGCCCGCCGGATGTGTTGCTCGAGCTCTGGCTGTGGAGCAGACAGACCACCTGGATGGTGCCCTGTCCGTTTTCATCAAATACGAAGTCGGGCAGGCCCGCGCCATCGGCGTCGTAGCTCAGATAGAACCCGCCTTCCACCACAACGGAAGCCTCCCAGAGCAGCATCAGAAAATCACCTGCTGCGCTGACCGCCGCACTGTAGGTCTCGGGTGTTACCGCCAGAGCATCTGCTTCCAGCTCTGCCTGACTGCCAACGGTCGGGTTGCGGGTGGTGGTCGACAGATTGGTTTTCAGCAGAACGGTCTTTGACGCACTGACCGCATCTGAGGCATAACCCTTCGGTGTCGAGCTGGTGGCGTTGGGCGGATAAAGAAGAAAGAGATTGCCGGTGTCGGTTGCTGAAGCACCGAGATAGGTCCAGAGCTGATAGAGCCGGTCTGTATGGGAGGCATCAGTGCCCTTGCAGAGATAGAGCCCGTCAATCCAGTCACCCTGCGCGGGGCTGTCGCCCGCCGCAGCGCCTGACGTATTGTCGGACGCGCCCGGATTGGTCACCCGGTGCAGGGCAACAGGAATCTGAATGGCCCAGGCATAGGATTTGAGCGCTGAACCCTCATCATCAGGCGGAGCATTCAGGGCCGTCACCCGGAGGTCGAACGGCAGGTTGCCGCCTGCATCGGTCAGCTGCTGAAGGTTTGATGGCAGAGGCCAGAGGCTGGGCTCACCCGGCGCATGATCCGCATTGCCTGCCGCTGCCGGCAGTGTCGGCCGGACGCCCGCCTGCCAGTGCTGAGTGACCTGGAAATTATAGTGGACCTTGGTGTCTTCGTAATTGCTGAGGACCTGGGGGGCGCTGGCATTCAGTGTCACGGTTTTGGATGGCAGTGAATTGCCGAATGTGGCGTGATCAATGGTCAGCGTGATATCGGTCAGGGTTCCCGTTGCCAGCAACTGGCCTGCCCGGATGGTCTCAAGGTTCTGCAGGCCCGGATTGTGAGCCAGAAGCTCCTCTGCGACTGTGGCGTTGGGCTGAGTGTTGACGGTCGCTGCGGAAAAGCTGATCCAGTCGGCTGAGGAATGGCTGAGTGTCACATCAACCGGCGTGGTTGACGGATCCGTCCAGCCTGTTTGTTGTCCGGTGAGATCAACAATGCCGTAGAGCGAGCCGGTGAAATCCCCGGCCAGCACCTGAGCTGGTGTCAGGCCGGTGAATGTGGTGTCATCAGGGGCGGGCACGCGCAGGCCATGGGCGAGGAAGTTCGACACCTGCATGGCCACCGTATTGAGCTGGCCTGTTGTCTTCAGGGCCGTGACGAACTGGTCCACCGGCAGAGCAGGCACATCGCGGATGGTCAGCCCTGCATTGCCTTCGAACAGGCCGGTCAGATTCTCAAGGATCGGCACCAGATCCGCAATCGCCAGATCATAGGCATCAGAAAGGGTCTGAAGTGTCTGGTCCTTCGGCAGTTTTGCGGTAAACGGCGCAACCCAGGCGGCGTGCAGCGGCGTCAGGACGTCCTCAGTCAGATTGTTGGTGATGAGATCGTTCAGGGCGAGCCCCGGGAAGGTGGTGCCCGCCAGCATGTCCAGCGTATCGGTTGAGGTGATCGTGTGGTCCATCGCCGGAATGGTGACAGGGCTTGTCACCGCCGGATTGGTGGCATTGTCCATGGCCTGGAAGCGGGCAAATGTGGCCGCGATGGTGGCCAGCGTGTCACCCGTGTGCACCGTATAGGTGCTGCTTGCCGGGGTGGAGTTCAGATAGGCGGTCGGAATGGACAAGGGCGCGCTGGATGGGGACAGGGTGTCCCAGTTCACATTCGGATTGAGCGTGGAAATCGCCTGCTCGTACCAGTCGAGATTGGGGGCGCCCGTAACCCCTTCATTGCGCACCTTGAAGAAGGCGGTGATGAAATGCTGGGTATCTCCGGCCACCGGCTGATAGGTGAAGGCGGGGATCTTCAGCTTTGTGCCCTCGCGGAGGAAGCCCTGGACGCTCTTGTTGGCAGTGCCGATCTGCAGACCGGTGAGCGGATGAGCCGGGTCCACAAACGGAATGGCTGTGGCCACTTCGTTCAGTGTCTGGCCGGACCGGACCTGATAGGCCAGACGCGGCATGGCGATCTGGAGATCTTCCGCCAGCTTCACCCCCGTATTGTCTTCGGCAATCGACAGGGCGGTCACGCCGACAGGGATATTGACATCCAGACTGTCACCGCGTGCGGCCAGCGGGTTCATGTCCGCCAGTGTCTGCGGGTGATGACCAGTAAAGAGGGCGAGGTCGGCCAGCGTCTGGCCGCGGGACAGCCGGGCTCTGGCTGTCAGGGTCGGGAACCCGCCTGCAAGGGTCTTGAGACTTGGCCCGTTCGTCTGGGGATAGGTGTAAGGGTAGTTCTGTAAAAGGGCGACAGCATTCTGCAAGGCCGCCTGGGTCAGAAGCAGGAAATACTCGCTGAAAATCAGCTCGGCCAGACTGGCGGTGCCGCCCGCACCGGCCCCGCTGCCTGATTGTGTGCTGCCCGAGACCGATGGTGCGTCAGCCACGCTCTGGGTGGCATTGGTCATCAGCTGTTTGAAGTAGGCCGCGAGATTGGTGGCATAGGCCGTTGATGTGGGATTGTGGCTGGCAAAATCGATGTTGGTGGTCACCGTACCCTGTACGAGCCTTGCCGAGATTTCCGGACAGACCGGCACGAATGTTCCGCTGGATGCGGCAATTGTGCCGGGCTGGGTGCCCTGCGGATAGGCGATGATGTCCAGATGCAGGCTGTCACTCATGAAGGATGAGAGATTGCTGTAGGCGAAGGTTCGCTGCTGGAAATCAGGGTCGGAAGTTTCTTTCAGCAGATCCTCAAGCTGCAGCAGGCTGAGCGGATCGGTGCCGGTCTTACCGGCCCCCGCCTGGGCCGCCCAGCGGAAAAAGGCCTCCACCATGGATGCCAGAGGCGGGTCGCCGCTTGCGTCCAGATGATGCACGTGATCAAGGCTGTGCGCCCCACTCTGAACATGGCCGTGAGCCTGCGGGTTCACCGCATTTTCTGCAATGAAGCCGAGCACGATCTCGGTCTGGTTGCCATTGCTGGCCCCTGTGTGACCATAGAGGCTTGCCGGATCGGCAACAGTGAACATGGGCAGGAACTGGACCCGCGCCGTCTTGTGCTGGCCTGCACCGAACACAGGCACCGGCGTCCAGGTATCCGCGCTTGGGGCGTTGAACGCCATCTCCGGCATCAGCAGGGATGTGCGCATATGCTTGATCTGGTGCAGGCTGCGATGATCGGGATGCTGCATCAGGCCTGGCAGATAGTGGCGGGCATGGCGCAGGCGCGTCAGCCTCAGGCGCGGCTTCTGGCTGCGCTGTTGCCTCAGCCGCGGTGTATGGTGGTCGCTATGGCCAAGACTGACAAAGGCAATTGCGTCCCGGTTTTCGTGATGGGACGCGAGGCGCTCGTTCTGGGTGCCGACAATCCATGGCGTGGCTGTGGCGCTGCCGATTTTGAAGCTCTCCTCAATCGTCAGACTGAAGCTGAAATGGACCGTGACGAACAGCACCTTGACGCTGGCTTTGGCGGTGACCTCGACTTTTAGTTCCACATCGGATGGCTTGTGGGCTTCCAGAACCAGCGTGACGCTGGCTCTGGCCACAATGCTGACGGACGCCTTGATAACGACGAAGTCCACCGAACCATAGAGCGTCCCGACGATACCTGCGGTGCCCTGGACCCAGAAATAGAAGCCCGGATCTGAAGCTTTGTCATAGGGGTTGAATGGTGCAAAGACGCCTTCGAAAATGCCGTAGACTTCCACCTTCAGCCCGGCTTTCAGCGGCCCGGCCTGGAAGTCCTTGCCAAGGCCGACAGACAGCCCGACACCGGCCTCGATCACCGGGTCGAACTCGCCATTGGTGATCAGCGGCACCCGGTCTGATGTGGCTCCGGTCAGATAGGCGAAATAGAGCCCGCCCTCGCCGATGAACGGGAAGACCTCGACCGCAAAGGCGATGGAGAAATCCTGATTGTGCGGGAAGCCCAGATCGACGCGGAAATTGCCATTGGTAAAGATATCCACGTGAATAATGCCGAGCGTGACGCTGACTTCGCCGAATTCCAGATGGCGGAACATGTCCGGCACGCGCAGATCGACCGACAATTCTCCGATATCGTCCGAGATCTTCCTGTAGAGCAGCTCAAACCGCAGGCCGTTGAGTGCTCCGCCCCGTTCACCGGAAACCTTGATCAGCGCCCCGTAGATTGTGGGGTCGAAGAACACTGCTGACAGGGACAGGGTGTCGAGAACGGTGGCGTCCAGTCCGAACATCCATGTGCTGTTGCCGCTGTATCGGAGGCTGGCGGCCTTGGGGTCCGTCAGCGGATTGCCGCCACCGGTGACCGGCTGCATGGATGCTTTCAGTGCCGTTATCACCTTCTCGACTGTATCAAGCTCGCTTGCAGGTACCGACAGGGCAATATGCTGGCCCATGCCCACATAACGGAGGTCGATCAGTTTTGGCCCCTTGCCGGGAACCTCCGGTGCCTCGTCATTCAGCACATCCCAGCTGAGCGGGTCATCATTGGTGCCGAAGGGCTGACCGAGAAACTGGCCGTAAAGCTGTACATAGACTTTCCCCTCGCCATTGACGCTCTTGTAGAGGAGGCCGATCTTGTCGAACTTGGCAAAGGTCAGGTCCAGGTTGAGGCGATAGTCCACCTCCACATCCGATGTGGTGAGATTGACCACCAGCTCCAGGTTCTTGAAGTTGATCTGGTAGAGAATATCCCACGGAGCGGACAGGGTGCGATGCTCGCCGGGCAGGGCCAGATTGATGAGATATTCGATGATCTCGCCAAAGGACAGGTCACCCAGCCGGATGGTCAGGAAGGTGTTCTTGGTGGTGCCCTTGACCACCTTCTGGGTGACGGTGGCCTGAATGCCCCGCTGCTTGTACCAGATGCCGAAGCTGAGAGCCGAATTGTCGGGGGCGAACTGATAGGCGGCTGAAATCAGCAGATTGAACAGCGAGAATGTGCCTTTCACCTCGCCGGAAATGACCCATTCATTACTGGCCTGGCTCACGTCAAGAGAGACCGGCAGAGCGGTGATGTCCTCATAGGTGAGCGCCTGCGGAGCCGAGTGGTGAGGCTGGTGCTGGATGGTCCCTGGCGGTTGGTGAGGTCGAGACAGGCGCGGGTTCTGCTGCTGGCCTTTTGTGCCTGTCAGCGACAGGGAGGCGGTCAGCTTGAAGGTCGGGCTGTTCTGGTCGTTGAAGATCTTGAAATCCCAGGCCAGTGACATGCTGCCGTCAAAAGTGTAGCGGAGCGGATTGTTGCTTTTGTCTGTCGCCAGCGTCGCCTGCAACTTGTCGACCACCAGATCTGGCACGCCGTAAGACCTGCCGGGGATCGGGCCGTTCGGATACATGAGTGCAGTCAGCAGCTTGGTGATGCTCAGCGAGCTGCCCCGAACAAGGCCGCCCGCAAACCCCCAGCCGTAGTCATTGCCGGGTGAGGTGCCGGTGAAATAGAACTTGGCCTGATCGATATGGGTAAAGGCGGTCAGCGAGCCCTGCAGCAACTGGCCGTCATAGTCGATATCAAAACTGATGCCATCAAAGCCGAGGTCAATCAGGGCCCCGCCATTGGCCTGTCCGAGGCTGATGCTCCAGTCAGTGAAGATATCGGTGCCGAAGCCGAAGGCACCGGTGTGGATGTTGACCGACATGTCCAGCCGGGTGATTTCCATGTCGATGGGCGGTGTGTAGGTCTTGCCTGTGAGTTTCTGCATGACAGAGGCCATCAGCGCGGCCATGGAGACGGTCATGTCTGGCTCCAGGCTGGCCGTCAGGTCAAGCCGGGGAATGCCCAGCGCGGCCACCATCTGCACTTCCTCAACAATGGAGAAATGCGTGTAGAGTTCACCGTTTGCCTGCGGCGCAAGCCCGTCGATGAACTGGATGCTCATGAAAGCACCGACCTCGGAGACGGTGAGAATGTCATTGGGCAGAAGCGGCCAGGAGCCCACATTCATGGCCACGTCGAACGTCAGATTGCTGACGGTGGGCAGACCGGAGCCATCGGAGACATAGAGCGTCATCGACAATTGCTTCAGCTCAAGCGAGACTGCTGCAGGCACGGCGGCCGGAACCAGGGCCCCGAGATTGATACCACCGGTAAGGCTGTTGAGGTCTGACCAGGAGGACAGCGGCACAGAGGCTCCGGTGGTGGCCAGTGTGTATGAATCGCTTTGCGGCAGAAGCGACAGGGTGAAGGCCAGCGGTGCGCCACTGCCAAAGGCGAGACTGGCCGTCAGATGGGCCGAGGCAAAGGGGCGCTTGGTGGTGGTCTTGCCCGGATTGTTCGGGTCGTAATAGGGCAGCTCCTTGTATTCGCTCGTGAGGTTGGCCCCGAACTGAAGTTTCAGCCCGGCAAGGGTGATTGGTGTGCTCCCCGCGGGACCAAGACTGACTTCCGGCATGTCGCCTGCGGTCAGGTTGACTGGTCCGGCCACTGTCTGGCTGTCTTCTGTCACCAGCAGCGGCTGGGCCATGGCCAGTGCGCCTGTCAGTTTCAGTCGCCCTTTGAAATTGATGCCGGGTGTTGTCACCAGCGGATAATCGGTGACAGTCACAGCCGTGCTGGTGAGCAGGAAGAAGGAGGACTGGAACTTGACCTCTGCAAGACTTGTCGGCCCGAGCCCTGCAAGGCTCTCGGTCAGCGTCCAGCCGCCCGCGCTTGCAGGCACATCGGCACTGAGGACGAGCTGGGGATTGCCGTTTGCATCCACCGAGAAATTGGCCGTGACCGACAAGACGGTCTGTGTGCCGCCACCGGACCAGGGAAACAGCGTCGCGCTGCCCTGATAGCGGATGATGTTGGCCGTTGGCGGGGCGGGGAAGGTCTGGACACTGGTCAGTGACAGGGTTGCGCCTGCCAGCGTATCGGTCAACAGGCGATGGATATCGGTCCAGCCGGTAATGGATGTGGCGGGTATGGTCAGCGTCTTGCCGGATGTGTTCTGGAACGGCTGAAGGGCGGTGTAGAGTTGCTGGATATCCATCTCTCACCTCACACCGGTATTGTCGCGACAAGCGGCAGATGGTCGCTGACAAATATGTGGTAATATTCCGCTGCCCGGCGGGCATCGGTCACAGCGCCTGCACCAAACTGGGCCCGGGTGGTGGCCCAGTTGACAAACGTGCCGCCCCAGGCCCCGGATATGATTGGTGACCATTGATAGACAAACCCGCCGCCGTGATTGCGCTTGCGGTGGCGTTTTTCCGGTCCGGTCACGGCAGCAAACCGGGTGTCGGGTGCCGCAACGGCCCCGGCCACATGAGCCATGAAAGCGTCTGTGGCGGTGAGGCAGCCTGCATAGGCAGCCCCGCCGGCACCAGTCAGCACCGTGGGCAGGTTGATCCGCTGGGCCGTGATAACCTGGGGAGCGGTCCGTGGGAAAAAGGCCAGGTCAATCTTGTGGCGGAGATAGTCATTGGGGTCGGCTGAGATGATGGGCGTGTCATGGGCGGCGCCGGTCATCAGCTGGACTGTGGTGCGCCGGGCTGTGTCTGCTGCGGTGTGATCAGGTGCCTGGGTCGTCTGCGCGCCACCGGTAAATTGCTGGGCATGATTGGCATTCATATAAGCGTAGTCACCGGGCCAGTCTGCCTGATCGACCGAATGGTTGAAATCACCGCCGAAAACAAACTTGGTTAGTGGAACAGTTGTGGCAGCAGTGGGAACACCAGCCGCCAGCCCGTTGGTTGCATAAACCTCGCGCGCCAGGCCTGACATGAAAGCTCCCCAGGAGGCCCGTGTCGCATTGCTCGGGGCATGGTAGGCCGCAACGGGGCAGAGTGTGTCGTGACCGTCATTCAGTTTCAGCACCACATAGGCCGGACGGCGGGACTTGTGCCACTGGACCCCCAGCACATCATAGGTCGAGGTGGGCGGATAGTTCAGCTTTGGCCAGTGATCCATCAGACCATAGACCCCGTGAGCATCGGCCTGATATGGAAAATTGTTGGCAGGAAGATAGCCGCCGGTTGCGCCGAACTTCTCAGGTCCGCCGCCAAGGGTGTTGTTGTCTGTGGGTCTGCCAAAGAGAGAAATATTCAGCGGTGAATTCCCGGCTGGAACCGTGCCGCTGGCAATCTGGTTCAGCCCCTGAAGCATGTCAAAGCGGGCGGCCTGGTTGTCGCGCCAGACCACCGCATAGCCTTCCGTCCGGGCTCCGGTCATGAAGATCAGATCATCCTCTGAGGTCACGGTGTCAGTATCACTGTGGGCAACCGCACAGGCGCACCAGCTCACTTTCCAGTCCTTGCTTCCGGCAGGAAGCGGATGGTTGAGCTTGTTTCTGAGATCAGTCAGGGCGGCCTGAGGAGTGGAGGACACCTCCTGAATAAGCAGGACATCAATGTTGTTCTGCTGGATGAAGGCGGTAATGAAGGCATTGCGCATGGCATTGCTGGCTGAGCCCGGCAGGCCATTATATTTGGGGCTGCTTGATCCGTAATTCTGGATATTCCAGATGCAGACGACAACATTGGGCATCAGGTGTCATCCTTCTTTGCATAGGCCGCATACCACCCGAGAGCACCGCGATCGGTGGCGATATTCTGGGTGGCCGCATCCGGATTGCCGAACAGGGCGATGGTGTTCTGGCCGGGTGGGAACTTCCAGCCGAGAAAACGCAGATAGAAATTGCGGAACCGGAGCACATAGGCCGGATCAGGTGGCGTGTTCAAAGCACCGTCGGCACTCAGGTCGATGGCCTGAAAACCAAGATCAATGACCCCCTGAAGGGGCAGAAGGGATCTAGCGGATTCAACACCCGGCAGTTTCAAGCCGATATTGATGTCAGACCCGGTTGGTGTCGGCGACCAGGCCGCAAGAATTTCAGCGCTGAGGGCGGATGAGGATGACAGGGCTCCGAGTGTTCCCAGATCCACGTTCAGCACGAGCCCGTACCAGTCTCCGCTAAAGCCCGGCTGGGCCAGCGGTGTTTCCAGCGCCATATAACCCAGATCGGCCGGTTTGGTGCTGGCCGGGTTGTAAGTAAGCCCGCCAATCTGCAACGGGAACCGCTGGAAGAAGCTTGTGGGTCGTGTCTTGCTGGCTCCTGCATCAAAAGCAATCGCATCAAGATTGAAGACAAAGGTCCGGGTGGAGGGAGTGGCGACCGGGAAGCTCATATCGATCGAGAGCCCGGAAAAGGTCAGATAGCCATCCTCGATCTGGGCTCCGTTGCGGCTGTAGGTGGGGCCAAAGGAAAAGGCGTCAAAGGCCGGAAAATCGGCAAACCGCAACTTCCCCTGCAGCAGGAAACGGGTCTGTGTTGTGGTGCTTGTGGCAGCGTCCGCTGTCTCGGTGACAAACTGCGCCTGATCGAATTCAGTGCTGATCAGCACGGTTGTATTGGTATCCCCACCCTTGCCGACGGTGCTGTCGGTGAACACATCCGCATGGCTGGAGGTGAAGGAATAGTGGCCGGAAGCCCCCTGACGCTGATAGCTGCCATCCAGAATGATGTTGTTGTAATGATCACTGCCCTGCAGGGTGACCAGAGCGCCGAACAGCCGGTTGATGAACAGCTCGATCCGCCCGGCGAAATTGGCGATGGCTGAATTCTCGAACAGCACCTGCAGGAGCAGGACTTTGAAATCAAAATCGCTGCTGATATGGGCGATATCCTTGGGCTGGTCATAATTGATGAGGCCGAAAATCGAGCTTTTCGACTGGCTCAGGGTCCGGTGACTGGTGTCGACCGATATGGGTGTTACCGAGATCCCGACGTGATGGGCGAGGAAGAGGTCCGGCGAGATCCCTGCAGCCAGCCCGGACAGTTCAGGCGGCACAGAACTGAAGGGCACATTGGCATTGAGAAACAGAATGCCGGTCCAGCCGGGATTGTTCAGCACATTGGTGACGAAATCATAGAACGGGCTTTCGGTCTTCTTTGCCGCAACATCATCGGTTGCGGTCTTGAAAGCCTGGTTGAGGATCGTCCGGGTATCGGCGAGTGAGCCGTTGGTCTTGCCCACATCCGGCCAGGCCCAGGACTCCGTGTTCTGGGCAAAGTCATACAGACTGCCCGATGTGAACTTGAAGATCATCACTGTCGGATAAGTATGGTTGTCTGCCCAGAGCGCGGGAGACAGCCTGAACCGCCAGCTTTCAATGTCGAGCTGGAAATAGGCCGCGTATTTCGTCACTGTCGGGATATACTGGGCGTTCGTCCCGGTCAGAATACCCTGCAGCATGGTGGTGAACGCGGCTTTTGAGGTTTGCGGTGCGCGCGCCGACTGGGATGACAGCAGAGAAATCACCGCTGCCGGGATGGCTTCTGCACCGGTCAGCCGGGTGAGGTCACCCAGTACATCCTGGGTAATCCAGTAATTCAGGTCCACATTGTTCTGGAGCAGGG